>CAKQME010000004.1 GCA_934254815.1 uncultured Clostridia bacterium
AACACAGAAGTTAAGCTCTGCCGCGCCGATAGTACTTGACGGGTGACTGTCCGGGAGGCTAGGTCGTTGCCACTTTCCACTTAAGCCGAGTAAGAAAAACTTACTCGGTTTTTTCTTACTGTTTTTTACTTTCATTCCAAAACTAAAATATCCGTCAGAGCATTAAACTAAGGGGCAAAGTAAAACGTTGAGGTGTAAGAGAAAAACACCCCAACGTTTATTTTAGAACCTTTTAGAATCGCTAATATCGTGTACAGCGTGTCGCTGCCGTTGCTTACGCTCTGAGCGACGGCAATCTCAGACCGCCCATAGAATAGGAGTTTTGCCGTCGGAATCGTAATGCCAGAAATTGCCGCTTGTCGTGGGCTTATTTTCACTGTAAAAACATACCGTAGGCGATGCCTCGCCCATATTGCATTTATATCCTGTCTTTAGCCAATCTTTTTCGTTTCCGCAATAATAGATGTACTTGATGTGCACTTGCTCGCTTGCCGGTCTGTCCTGCAACACAGCAAAAAAATCAAATGCCTGACGCCCTATTGTTTTTACCGAGTAGGGGATTACGATATAATCCATATATACGCCGTTAAATCCGTAAATCTGTATTTCCAAAGTCCCTTCGGGAAGTATAACGGTTTTAAAGTGTGATCTACCAAACGGAAACGTATCGGTTTTTGTTTTAGCCGCTAAAGTAATCGTTTCGGCTATAATACTACTAAATGAATCCTCTTCCAGATAATCTACAGCCGTAACGTCTATATGTTTTACAGTATCCATTCCATAAGTAAAAGCAGATCTTGCAATAGTTGAAACTCCTTCAGGAACAATAAATCGTTCTTTCTCCAACCCCGGAGGATATTTTATAAGCGTTTTACCGTCATACGAATATAGAACTCCATCCACAGCCTTAAAATGTGTGTTTTTTTCATTTACCCTTATTTCTTTTAAGTATTTACACCCATCGAAATTTTCTGAAGCAAGTATTTCGAGATTTTCGGGTAATGTTATCTCTTGAATCTTACAATATGTAAAACAGTCGTGACCTATTTCTTTTAGGTTGCCATCTTCTTCAAACGTTATTTTTTCTAAATTGGAATATAGAATATCGTGGCAATAAAAGGCACCTGAGTCTATTATTTCTATTGACTTTGGGAATATAAGTTCTTTAAGATTGGGGCAACAATTAAAAGCAGACAACCCTATTCTTTTAAGTTGTTTTGGGAAATTCAACTCACTGATATCTGCAAAAGAAAAAGATCTATTGCCTATTATTTCCGTATATGCGGGGAAACGAATAGCTGTGATTCCCGAATTTGCTATGCTACCATGATCGGGGACAGTGAAACCGTCATCGGCTATTTTCGTAACAGCCTCACCATTAACCCTATCGGGCATAACAAGTTTCTTCGTAAGGTCGGTTTCTCCTTTTGCAACGGAATAGCCGTCTGTTATTTTCGCATATTCCAAGCCTTTCGAAACAAACTCGGTTTCATACTCGAAAACGCTTTCGTCTGAATTTTCTTTTGTCTTTCCTCCCTCTGCCGTAATAGTAAAACGATTAAGCCCCGACTTAGTCTTTATACAATCCGAAACGTCGATATAATTATTTTTTGTTTTCAGCTCGACCCCGTTTGCGTCTATAATATAACCTATGGCGGGGTTTATTCTATCCCATTTCAAAACATATTTTGTTTTAAAGGTATTGGTATCGTAATCGAGTTCTATAAAAGGGTTTTGCGGAGAACCGAGTTTTTCTTTGTTTGTTATAACAGACGTGCGGCTTTTGCCGCACGCCGTTACACCTGCCAAAACAAGCGCAATAAAAAGAACAGTTATAAAAATCTTTTTTACCATTTTCTGCATCTGTTTCTCCTTAATTTATTGATTCTAATCATGTACAGCGTGGCACTGCAGTTGCTAACGCTCTGAGAAACGGCAATCTCAGACCGCCCATAGAATGGGAGTTTTGCCGTCGGAATCGTAATGCCAGAAATTGCCGCTTGTCGTGGGCTTATTTTCACTGTAAAAACATACCGTAGGCGATGCCTCGCCCATATTGCATTTATATCCTGTCTTTAGCCAATCTTTTTCGTTTCCGCAATAATAGATGTACTTGATGTGCACTTGCTCGCTTGCCGGTCTGTCCTGCAACACAGCAAAAAAATCAAATGCCTGACGCCCTATTGTTTTTACCGAGTAGGGGATTACGATATAATCCATATATACGCCGTTAAATCCGTAAATCTGTATTTCCAAAGTCCCTTCGGGAAGTATAACGGTTTTAAAGTGTGATCTACCAAACGGAAACGTATCGGTTTTTGTTTTAGCCGCTAAAGTAATCGTTTCGGCTATAATACTACTAAATGAATCCTCTTCCAGATAATCTACAGCCGTAACGTCTATATGTTTTACAGTATCCATTCCATAAGTAAAAGCAGATCTTGCAATAGTTGAAACTCCTTCAGGAACAATAAATCGTTCTTTCTCCAACCCCGGAGGATATTTTATAAGCGTTTTACCGTCATACGAATATAGAACTCCATCCACAGCCTTAAAATGTGTGTTTTTTTCATTTACCCTTATTTCTTTTAAGTATTTACACCCATCGAAATTTTCTGAAGCAAGTATTTCGAGATTTTCGGGTAATGTTATCTCTTGAATCTTACAATATGTAAAACAGTCGTGACCTATTTCTTTTAGGTTGCCATCTTCTTCAAACGTTATTTTTTCTAAATTGGAATATAGAATATCGTGGCAATAAAAGGCACCTGAGTCTATTATTTCTATTGACTTTGGGAATATAAGTTCTTTAAGATTGGGGCAACAATTAAAAGCAGACAACCCTATTCTTTTAAGTTGTTTTGGGAAATTCAACTCACTGATATCTGCAAAAGAAAAAGATCTATTGCCTATTATTTCCGTATATGCGGGGAAACGAATAGCTGTGATTCCCGAATTTGCTATGCTACCATGATCGGGGACAGTGAAACCGTCATCGGCTATTTTCGTAACAGCCTCACCATTAACCCTATCGGGCATAACAAGTTTCTTCGTAAGGTCGGTTTCTCCTTTTGCAACGGAATAGCCGTCTGTTATTTTCGCATATTCCAAGCCTTTCGAAACAAACTCGGTTTCATACTCGAAAACGCTTTCGTCTGAATTTTCTTTTGTCTTTCCTCCCTCTGCCGTAATAGTAAAACGATTAAGCCCCGACTTAGTCTTTATACAATCCGAAACGTCGATATAATTATTTTTTGTTTTCAGCTCGACCCCGTTTGCGTCTATAATATAACCTATGGCGGGGTTTATTCTATCCCATTTCAAAACATATTTTGTTTTAAAGGTATTGGTATCGTAATCGAGTTCTATAAAAGGGTTTTGCGGAGAACCGAGTTTTTCTTTGTTTGTTATAACAGACGTGCGGCTTTTGCCGCACGCCGTTACACCTGCCAAAACAAGCGCAATAAAAAGAACAGTAATTAAAATCTTTATTCTTTTCTGCATTTCCTTTTCCTCAATTTATTGATTCTAAATAAGTTTCTCTGTCAACTTTTGCCGGCAAGCCATAATCTATAGCAGGATCATCGCTGAAATATTTAAAATAAATATAGGTATTGGAATGTCTGACGATAGACTCTGATATTTCGTAAAACGAATCATTTGTTTTCCACCAAGATATTCCGAAAAAGAGAATCTCGTCGTAATTAAAATTAAATGCCTGACATAAATCTTCAACGCATCGAATGCCATCGAAACAATTGCTTTGATGGCCAGCATGATAAAATTCCACATATTCATAATCATTAGTTTGCCGTACAATATGGTATCCGTTTGCTCCTAAATCATTAACGTCTAATTGTAATTGAGTCGCCAGTTGAGTTTTAAAATCTTCAATATCTACATCGTCATAGCGCCTATCAAAAACAAAACATACGGGATAGTTGCCGATGAAATACTCCATCATATCTGAAACAATTAGTTCACAGTCTTCAGGGGCGGCTTGCGGTTTGATAGCGTTTTTCGTAGTTGAAACAGTGTTTACACCCATAAACAGCACCATAAATGCCATTAAAACGGACATGATAAAATTTTTAGTTTTTTTCATAAATGTCTCCATAATATATTATTTTTTTATGATAATCGGTGTGCGCACAACCTTTATCCGAATAAATTTTGATTATTATACCACAATGCAAATAATATGTCAAGTATTTCTTAAAAAAATGTGATATAAGTGTGACTTATAGGAGGTATAAGCTGTACTTATATCACATTGCGACGTTTTTTCTTAAACCCCGACGGTTATTTCAGAACTTGAAATAAACGTTGATAGGCGCGATGAAAAAATTCGTTGCGGCGAAAGAAAAAACTATGGTAAACAGTTTGGTTGCTAAAGGGTATGAGTACGGCGACAGGCTTGCGCTCGACGTCGACGGCATACAGAAAAATGCCGAAAACGGATGAACCGACATATATTTCATTTCCAACGTTTTTTATTTAGAGTGTTTTAACATTTTATCAAAGACTGCGAAAATACTTGGTGACGAAAAAGAGATAGAAATTTATTTAAAAAAATACAAAAATTTGCTTGCTAATATGCGCAAAGAATATTTTACGCGAAGCGGCAGACTTGCCGTTGATACCGCTACCGCACAGGTTTTAGCGTTGCATTTTAATATCGTATAAGAAAAACATCGCAAAGAGTTGGCGAAAAAATTAAACGAGAATGTGGAAAATCATCGTTTTCGCGTGTCTACGGGTTTTGCAGACACCGCTTTTTACTTTCAACGCTAGCCGATAACGGGTATTTTGAATCGGCGCGGTGTCTGTTGTTTAATAATGCCTGTCCCGGGTGGCTTTACGAAGTCGATATGGGAGCAACTACGATCTGGGAAAGGTGGAACGCTTTAACGGCGGACGGAAAACCAAAATCCGACGGAATGAATAGTTACAACCATTACGCTTATGGGTCGGGTGTCGGGTTTATATATAGTAAAATAGCGGGTATAGGGCGATTATCGCCGTCTTCTGCGTTCAATTTCATAACTGCGTGACCTGTCGTGCCGCTACCTGCAAAAAAGTCAAGAATGGTTATGTCGTGAGATTTTTTGACTTTAATCAAAAATTTTATTAACTTTGTAGGCTTTGGATTGCTAAATACATTTGTTAGACTAAAAATGTTTTTAACGTCCATAGCCCCATCTGAAGTTGTGCCATATTCCGAAACGATAGATCTTGGTTTATATCCCTCAGGTTGGCGTTGCTTAAAGTGTACAGTCCACTTGCAAGCGTTTTTCCATAAACGACAGCCATTTGCTATGACGGAAAGTATCGTTGTTGTCGACAAAACTATCGTCGTAAACAAAATCTTTATTGCCCGTATTGTATGGCGGGTCTATGTAGATGAGGTCGATTTTGCCTTTATGCGTTTTTTCGAGCAGTTTAAGGCTTGCCAGATTATCGCCCTCGATAAGGAAATTCATTTGCCCGCCGTTGTCTATAAACAAATTGTTGACTTCAGTCAGAACGGGTAAATTGTTTTCGAGAATTTCGTCAATGTTTTCACGATGTTCTTCGAAAACAAGCCCGTATTTTTTACCTTTGATGTCTTTTTCGATATCGGCAATATATGCGAGTAGTTGCGCCGTGTTTTCGTCCTGCGAGGCAGAAGATATAAATGCTTTTATGGCGTTTATTTTTTGTATAAGTTTTTCTCTTTTTTCTTTTGAAATATTTGTAGACACCGTAACCTCCGCTGAGATATACGGTGTACTTTTTGTTTCAAATTTGTTCACCGAATATCTTATTCGGTGAACAAAATAAAGCGAATTTTCGGTGCGCTTTTTAAATATTTATATAGAAAAAACGCAGATTTTATCTGCGTTTTTTTGTTGTGACAATATTGGCTTATTTATAATTATAAATCTTTATTGCAAATATCTTTGTTGCATTATTTTAATTCGGTTTTCTGCGGCTAAGCGAACGGTAATATGTTTGCATACTCGAAAAACCGGCTTCCAACGCAAGTTCGGTTTTTTTTCGCGTTTTGTCCGCGCGCGCAATGTAATCGAGACGGCGTTCGTTTATATACTCGTTTAATCCTCTTTTCATATAGCGATGAAATACTCTCGATATATATTCCCGCGAATAGCCAAGGTCTTTGGCAATGCGCGTAAGCGAAAGCCGTTCCTTAAAGTTTTTGTCTACATATTGTAAAATTTTACGCATAAGCGTTTCGTCGCCGGCGTATTTTTCGTCGGTCAGTTCGAGTTGTGTAAATGCAAGCGCAAATATATAATTAGTTGCCGCAAACGCAACTTCGTCAGAGCAAACAGGCAGGAAAGCATACTTACAAATATGCGCGAACTCGGTTACGAGTTTTTCGTCCTTTATTACGGGATTTGCTATTCTTAAACCGCCTTTTAGTCTTTTAAATTCACCGAGCAGCGCGGGCGGAATGATAATGACGTAATCTTCGCCGTTTAAAATCGATATATCATAAGAATGTATCGCGTAACTATCTATAATCACCGCTTCGCCGCTTTTTACTTCGTAAGTTACGTCGTTTATCGTGATTTTCTGTTCGCCGCTTACACAAACGTAAATTTCCGCGTTGGAGTGGTAATGCGGCGGGTAAAAGTGATTGCATTTTGCGTTGCAAGATACGCATTGTTTTTTCTCTTGCCAATATTCGTAAAATTCCATACAATGCAATTCTATCACAATATGGTATGAATGTAAACTTATTCGGCGTAAAAATAAAAAAATAGGTCAATAAATGAGATAGAATATTCGCAAAACGCTATTGACCTAAGCCCCGATAGGGTGTATAATTAAACCGAAACTAATGTTTCGCCACTATAAAAATCGATAAGGAGATTTTATGAATATCGAAAATTTGACTTTAGACGAAAAGCTTACTTTGCTTTGCGGCAAAGACAATTGGACTACCGAAACCTGTAACGGTAAAGTACCCGAAATTCGCGTTTCGGACGGTCCGCACGGACTCCGCCGAGTGTTAAGGGTTGAGGACGGAAAAGAGGTTTCCGCCGACGCAACGGCTATGCCGTCGCTTTCGGTCGTGGCGAATGGTTGGAATAAACTTGCCGCATACGAACAAGGCGGAACAATTGCCGACGATTGCGCGGATAACGGCGTGGACGTTTTACTTGCGCCCGGGGTGAATATCAAAAAAACTCCGCTTTGCGGCAGAAACTTCGAGTATTTTTCCGAAGACCCATATCTTGCGGGAACGCTTGCGGCGGAGTTTATAGACGGCGTTCAAAGTCGCGGCGTGGGCGCGTGCTTAAAACATTTTTGTGCCAACAATGTGGAAAACGACAGGTTCTGGCAGTCGAGCGAAGTTGACGAACGTACCTTAAACGAGATATATTTAAAGCCGTTTGAAATCGCGCTAAAAAGAAAACCTTGGACGGTAATGTGCTCCTATAATCCGATTAACGGCGTTTACGCGTCGGAAAATAAAAAACTGCTTGTAGACGTTTTGCGCAAGAGACTCGGCTTTGACGGACTGGTAATGTCCGATTGGTGGGCGGTGCATAACGGCTATAAAGCCGTGCGCGCGGGGCTTAATTTAAGAATGCCGCACGATAACGGTAGTTTCGCCGTGCTTAAAGACGCTTACGAAAAAGGCTACTTGACGATTGAACAAATAGACGAAAGCGTATCGCGCGTGCTTGCGCTTGCCGAAAAGGTAAGTTCGACAGATAAACGCGCTCAGACGAAAAAAGAACTGCGCCACTTGAACGCCGTAAAAATTGCCGAAGAGGGGATAGTTTTATTAAAGAATGAGGACGGAATACTCCCCGCAAAGGGCAAAAAAATAGCGGTCAGCGGAGCGTTTTCCATAACTCCCGCCATAGGCGGAGGTGGTTCTTCCACGGTAAGTACCGCGTATAAAATCCCTACGCTCGCGGAGGCGATAGAAGGTATAACGGGCGAAAAGGTGGAGAGTTGCGCGGGCGTTTGCGAAAATAATTTCTCAATGGCAAAACTCGCCTATTCGCAGGCGTATAACGCCGACGTTTGCGTGGTCGTATTTGGCGACGGACAGCAAAAAATCAGCGAGGGATGCGATAGAAGCACGCTGAAACTTAGCCCCGAACAGGAAAATTATATCATAGAATTATCCAAATATAATAAAAATCTCGTAGTCGTGATCGAGTCCGGCGGCGCGGTTGACGTAAGCGCGTTTGAAAGTTGCGCAAAGGCTATAATCTTTGCGGGGTTTGCGGGCGAGGGCGTGAACGAAGCGCTTGCGGATATAATCACCGGTAAAGTTTGTCCGAGCGGAAAACTTGCCGAAACGTTCCCTTATTCGCTTGCCGATACCTATATGGGCAGTTATACGGGCGACGGACTTACCGTGGAATACGGCGAGGGCGTTTTCGTAGGGTATCGTTATTACGATCGTTACGATATTCCCGTGCGCTATCCGTTCGGTTTCGGTCTTTCTTACGCAGAGTTCGAGTATTCCGATTTGAAAATAGAAAAAACGGGCGATACGGATTTCACCGTGTCATATACGATTAAAAATATTTCGGAAGTCGACGGCAAAGAGATTTCGCAGGTTTACGTTCGCGACGTCATAGCTATGGTAGCCCGCCCTGTGAAAGAACTTAAAGGCTACTCGAAAGATTTGATTAAAGCGGGAGAGGAAAAGCGCGTAAGCGTTAAACTCGATTATTCGTCGTTGGCGTATTACTCTGTCGCGACTGATAAATGGCTTGTCGAAAACGGCGATTTTGAAATTTCGATAGGCTCGTCAAGTCGGGATATAAAACTTACGGGCAGGATAAAAGCAAATCTTCCCGACGACGGACAACCCTCGCAGATTTAAATCGGATTTTGTAATATTTGCATAGGAAAAACGCAGGTAAAACCTGCGTTTTTTTGTTATGGGTGTTTCAGATTGTGTTTTTATATTCCTTAGGCGATACGCCGTATTGGTTTTTAAACGCCTTTGAAAATGCGTATATAGACGAATAATGCAATTTGTCGGATATCTGCGTAAAACTTAAATCTCCCTCGCGAATAAGCATACAGGCGGCTTCGAGCCGTTGTTCTCTGTAATAATCCGAAATGGTTTGCGACGTCGTTTCGACGAAAATTTTTGATAAATACGGGTAGTCGTAGTTAAGCGCCGCCGACAAATCGGAAAGGTTGGTTATAGTGTAAATATGCGTGTTTATATAAGACATTATCTGATAACATATTTCGTTTTTTGTGTTGGGGTGCATATTTTTTATCGTATGCCTTATGTTTGAACGCAAAATCTGAATTATTGCTTGAGTGAATAATGCCGAAATATATAAATCCTTATATAAATGAAACGAATCTATTTCGGCTATGGCTGAGGCGATAAGTTGTTTTAAAACGTCGTTTCTGAAAATTCTTTTATGCTCGTTTTTTACGGAACGGGCTAATTTTTTCATTTGTCTGCTTAACTCTTTATCGGTAACTCTGAACGCGAAAAAGTAATAATTCATTCTTGAATCTACGGCGGAATCAAGTCGGTGTCGGTCGTAAGGTAAGGACAAATAAATATCGTCTTTTTCGACGGCAGACTCTATACCGTTAGTCGTAATTGTGCCGTTGCCGGAAGTGATAACCGATAATTCGTAATAATCGAAATGCGTATGTTCTTTTATCGTTGCGTTACAGTCGCAATGAGCTATGCCTATCTGAAGTAAGTCGATAGCTCCGAAAGTCAACGGCTCATACAATTTATTAACAAGATAATGGTACTTTAATTTGTCCTGATCCATAAAATCTCCTTAACTGAAGATGATTTAAGTATACACCCAAACCCGATTATTTTCAAGAGAAAGGTGAAAAAAACTTATCCGCAAGGCGTTTTTTCGAAAAATGTAAAATCCCGTGTATTTTCTTTGATTTTGTTAAAAAACACAAATCAGGATAAATTTGAGAACAAATTAAAACATTGTAATGGCAAATTAAGGGGTGTATAATTTAGTCGAAAATAAATGGTGTAATTCCATTTAAGGAGATTTTTATGGAAAAATTAGTTGTCGCCGTTATCGGTTGCGGAAGAATAGCAAACAACGCGCATTTTCCCGCATTTGAGAAAATGGAAAACGTAAGGGTAAAGTACGCCTGCGATATTATAGAAGAAAAAGCGCAGGCTGCGAAAGAGAAGTTTCCGAAAATCGAAAACGTTATTACCGACTACAAAGTCGCGCTCGAAGATAAAGAGGTTGACGCGGTTTACGTTTTGACTCCGAACTTTGCTCATTATACGGTCAGTATGGACGCGTTAAGGGCGGGTAAACACGTTTTTTGCGAAAAACCCATAACCGTCAACTACGAATTATCCGTAGAAATGGCGAAAGAGGCCGAAAAACAGGGTAAAATGCTGCAAATAGGCGTTTGCAACAGATATCAAAGGTCGGTTGAAATGCTTAAAGAATTAAACGACCAAGGCAAGTTCGGTAATATTTATCACGTTTACTGCTCGTTCCGCTCGTTTCGCAGCATACCCGGTCTTGGCGGCGCGTTCACTACGAAAGCGCAGTCGGGCGGAGGCGTGCTTATCGACTGGGGCATACACTTCCTCGACCTTATATTGTACGTTCTCGGCGGGGCGAAATTAAAGACCGTTACTTGCGACGCCTACAACGAAATGGCGAAAGATATGAAGTCTTATAAATACAAGAGTATGTGGGCTGAAGATACCGCAGATAAAGAACACGGAACTAACGACGTAGACGACTTTATATCGGGTTACATAAGGACGAACAAAGCGAGCATTTCGTTTAACGGCGCGTGGGCGCAGAATATAAACAAACCCGAAATGTTCGTAGACTTCCTCGGAGATAAGGGTGGAGCGAGATTGTCTTACGGCGGTAAGTTCGAGTTTTACGACGGACAGACGCTTGAAACGATTACTCCCGAATACGATATACCTAATATGTATTTGTGCGAAGATCAAGCCTTTGCGGAAAGTATAAAAACGGGCGTAAAGAACAAGAGCGATATAACCGAAATACTTGAAAGTATGAAGTTGCTCGAAACTCTTTATAAATCGTCCGACGAGAAGAGGGAAATAGAATTATAATGAAGACGATAGGTTTTATTGATTACTATATATCCGAGTGGCACGCCAACCATTATCCCGAGTGGATAAAAGAGGCGAACGAAACGCTCGGCACGGATTTCGTAGTTAAGTACGCATGGGCTGAAAAGGACGTTTCGCCCGTAGACGGCAAAACTACCGACGAGTGGTGCAAGGAGTACGGCGTGGAAAAATGCGCCACTATCGAGGAACTTTGCGAAAAGAGCGATTATATTCTCGTTCTCGCGCCGACCGACCCCGAAACGCACTTAAGATATGCCGAAGTCGCGTTAAAGTACGGCAAAAATACTTACATAGATAAGACTTTTGCTCCCGATTACGAAACCGCTTTGAAGATATTCGAAATAGGTAAAAAATACGGCGCTAAATTTTTCAGCACTTCGGCGTTGAGATATGCAAGCGAACTTTCCGAATATGCGGGCGAGTGCCAAACCGTAACCGTTATGGGCAGCGGCGCGAGCGTAAACGAATACGTTATTCACCAGACCGAAATGCTCGTAAAACTTATGGGGTTAGGCGCAAAAAGGCTTACGGCGTTCAACGATAACGATCAACACGTTATAAGGGTAGAGTACGCCGACGGAAGAAAGGCGAATATCGTGTTCGTGTCGAATTACGGCACGCCGACTGCGTTTATTCCGTATAAGAAAGACGGAAAATCTAAGTTCGTTCAGGTAACTTCTTCGTTTTTCAAGTCGCTTATGGCGGATATACTTAAATTTTACGAAAGCGGAGAACTTCCGTTCGATGCCCGCGAAACTCTCGAAGTAATGAAAGTTCGCGACGCGATAATAAAATCTGAAAAAATTTCGGAACAATGGATAGAGATATAAAAAAATTAAGAGTCGGCGTTATAGGTTGCGGAAGAATATCCGTAATGCACCTCGTATCGGTAAAGGTTCTGCCTCAAGCCGAATTAGTTGCTTGTTGCGATATAAAGAAAGACCGTGCCGACGAAATCGCCGCGAAATACGGCATAAAGGCGTATTACGATTACGCCGAAATGATAAACGAGGAAAAACTCGACGCAGTACATATTTGTCTGCCGCATTATCTGCACGTTCCCGTTGCGATATACGCTATGCGCCGCGGCGTAAACGTACTTTCCGAAAAGCCTATGGCTATTAACGAGGCGGACGCCGAAAAAGCCGTTGAAACGGCAAAAGAAACGGGCGCGTTATACGGGGTTATATTTCAATGCAGGTATAACAACTCCGCAAAACTCGTAAAAAAGGCGGTCGAAAGCGGTAAACTCGGCAAGATAATATCCGCGAGTTCTGTTCTTACCTGGACGCGTTCCGACGACTATTACGCCGAAAGCGAATGGAAAGGCACTTGGGATAAAGAGGGCGGCGGAGTGGTTATAGATCAGGCGATACACTCTATCGATCTCGTACGCTGGATAGTAAATTCGGGCGTAAAAAGTGTGTCTTGTTCTATGGCTAATCGCGGACATAAAATCGTCAAGGTCGAGGATAGCGCGGAAGGGTTGATAACATTTGAAAACGGCGTAAAATACGGTTTTTACTGTATGAATAACTACGGTTGCGACGAGCCTATCACGATAAAATTGTATTGCGAAAACGGTAAAGTCGAATTTAACTACGACGACGCCTATATCCGTTATAACGACGGAACGACCGAAGAGGCTCATCAATCGGATAACGATATCGAGTACGAGGGCGGCAAAGATTACTGGGGTTTTCAGCATATAAGACAGATAGAACAGTTTTACAAGGCTTGCCTAAGAGAAGAACCGCTTGAAATAAGCGGCGAGGACGCGTTAAAAACGCAAAAACTTATTTGCGAAATTTACGATAAAGGCGGAATGAGAAAATGAAGTTGGGGGTTATAACCGATTGTTTTAAAAAGCCGCTCGAAGAATGTATAGTTCTTGCGGCGAAAAACGGCTTTGACGGCGTTCAGATTTACGCGACGAGCGGAGAATTTTCGCCCGAAACGCTCACGGCGGAGAAAAAAGCCGAAATAAAAAAACTGCTTAAAGAAAATAATCTCGAAGTGTCCGCGCTTTGCGGAGATATGGGCGGCTACGGTTTCGAGATAGAGAAAGACAACGCCGAAAGGGTAGAAAAAACCAAGAGAATTATAGACCTTGCGGTAGAATTCGGCGCGAAAGCGGTTACCACGCATATAGGCGTTATTCCGTCGGATAAAACCGAGCCGAGATACAACGTAATGTTAAACGCGCTTACGGCGGCGGGGCTGTACGCCAAAGAAAAAGGCGTAACGCTCGCGATAGAAACAGGACCGGAATTCGCAAAGACTTTGCTTGCGTTTTTAAAGGATACCAAAGGCGGCGTAGGGGTAAATTTAGACCCCGCAAACTTCGTAATGGTAACGGGGCAAGACCCCGTGCAGGCGGTGGAACTGCTTAAAGACTATATCGTGCATACGCACGCGAAAGACGGCGTTAAAATAAGCGACGATATGACCCCTACGGAAGTGTATCACGCGTTTGCGGTAGGCGGCGTAGACGCGCTCAACGCCTGCAAATGTTTTAAGGAAGTCCCTCTCGGAGAGGGGCAGGTAAATTGGAAAGAATACCTTTCCGCGTTAAAGGATATCGGATACGACGGGTATCTCACGATAGAACGCGAAACGGGCGAAAATCCGCAGGCAGACATAATAAAAGCGTTGAAATTCCTGCAAAAAACAGAAAAACAATAAGCGATTTACGGCGTTTAACGCCAAAATAATATCAAGAAAGTGTTAATTAGTTGCTAAAATAAAATATAGACAATATCAATGTTCGGGTGTATAATTGTTATATGTTCGAATGGGCAGAGCTTTCGCTCCTGAAAGATTCGCGCATTGCTGCGGGCGTGGTCCGATAGTAATTTCTGAACGCCTTGTAGAAATAAGGCAGAGAATTTATTCCGACCGAACGGGCGATTTCTTCGATACTCATATCGGTTTGCCATAGTAAAAGTTTTACTTGTTGCATTCTTATATCGAAAAAGAGTTTTTGCGGCGAAATGGAATATTCTTTTTTGAAAATTCTGCTGAAATGTTCGGGCGTGTAACCGACCTTACCCGCGATGTCTTTAATAGAAAGACTCATGGTTTTGGGGTTTGACATTATTTCCATCGCGCTTGTCAACGGAGTGCGGCTCGTTAAACTGTCGGTGGGGATAAATTCGGGAACGAGCAACGCAACCGCAAGACACAGACACTTATTCTGCTGCGTTCTGTCTAAAGAAAGCAGAGCGAAATTTAAGAGTTTCAGTACTTGCGCGTGCTTTTCGGGCGAAATAGAAACATATAAATCGTCTACGTTCTCAATATCGGTAAGCGCGCCGTCGTAAATATCGTCGCACAGCGTTTTCAGATAAGCGGAGTTAATCATTATGTTGTGAAATTCCGGGTTTTGCGAGTGTTCGGGAATCTGAGTATGTACGTTATGCGGTTTCACGAGACAGATGTCGTACTTTTTCATAACGTGTTCTTTACCGTCCAGAACGTTTGCAAGCCTGCCGCTGCAAACGAAAGTAATTTCGTGAAAGGTGTGATTGTGAACGACGGGGAAAGCGTAAGTCCATAATTTTGTCGAAACGTTGGCGTTCGGGTTGTCGAAACGATAAGTAATCATATCTTTATGATATTAAAAACAATGTCGGTTGTCAAGTAAAAAGCCGTAAATTTAATCGTAGGCAATTTGCTCGGACGGCAAAGAGGTTTATTTTGAAAGAAGAATTTTTAATAGGCTGTAATTACTGGCCGTCTTACGGCGGGTGTATGTCGTGGAAGAACTTCGACGAGAACGTCGTAAAAAAAGATATAGAGCAACTTGCGTCTTACGGCGTGAATTGTATCAGAATTTTCCCCTCCTGGGAAGATTTTCAGCCGATACGCGAAAACCCCGTACCCAAAAGCCCGTGGTTTAATAAGCAAGGTTTTAAAGTGCGCGCGGGCGAAGAGTTTCTTGAAAGTCAGCCTTTTCCCGAAAGCGGTTTGTCGGCGGAAAAACTTGCCGAGTTTAAAATACTATTAGATGCCGCCAAGGAAAACGGCTTAAAAGTAATAGTTGCTTTTTTAACGGGTTGGATGAGCGGAAGAAGGCTCGTTCCCGAGTATTTCCGCGATAAAGACCTTATCGCCAACCCGTCCGCGATACTTTACGAATGTAAGTTTATAAAAGATTTCATTACCGAAATTAAAAACTACGATAATATCATTGCTTACGAACCCGGCAACGAATGTAATTGTTTAAGTTACGACGTTACCGAACCGCAAACCGAACTTTGGCTAAAAACGATTTGCGACACGATAAGGCTTGCAGATAACACTCGCCCGATATATTCGGGTATGCACACGACGAGATTGCAGGGCGAATTTAATCAGATGCTCATATCTCGCCACACGGACTATTTAACTACGCACCCATACCCCGTTTTCACGCCGTATTGCGCAACCGAAAGCATACTGAATATGCGCGCTTCGCTTCACGCGGCGTGCGAAACCTATTATTATTCTTCCGCCGCGGGTAAACCGTGTATGGTCGAAGAAATAGGCACGACCGGTCCGTGCGTTTTAAACGACGAACTTACCGCAGATTATTTCGAAAGGTCGTTGCTTACTTCCGTCGCGGTGGGAACAAACGGTTATCTGTGGTGGTGCGCGTTCGATCAGAATTTCGATTTCGAACCTTATAATATAAATACAAACGAACGCGATTTAGGGTTGTTTAAGGCGAATTACGCACCTAAACCCGTTATCGAAAGAATGAGTAAACTCAAACCCGCGCTTGAAAAAATAGGCATACTTCCCGCGCCGAAACCCGACGCTACCGCGATACTTTTTTCAAGAAGCGATACCTGGCGTAGCGCATACGCCGCGTTTACGCTCGGCGTTCAGGCGGGCAGAACGATAGATTTCAATTATGAAGAAACGCCGCTGAGAAATGCCGACTACTATATACTGCCGTGCATAGAATTCGGCAGCAGTACGCCGTATAAGCGCATAAGCGAACTTAAAACCCGCGTTAAAAACGGCGCGAATCTGCTTATTACTTACGACGGCGGCGGCATAGGCGACTTTGAAGAACTGACGGGGCTGACCGTTCTGGGCAGAGAAAAAACGAACTTTGTAAAAGTTGCCGAAATCGACGGCGAAGAACTTAAATTGCCGTGTTCGTGCAGACTTTGCCTCGGAGTAAAAACCGCGGAGATTTTATACAGAGATAACGATGGCGAAGTATTCGTTTCGAGAAATAAACTGGGTAACGGCTATGTTACGTTCGTAAACGCGCCGATTGAAAAAGTTTATACCGAAAGCTATATGCCCGAAAACACCGCGTTATATAAAATTTACGAAATTTTCTTTGAAAACAAGGCAAAAATCGTAACGGTAAACAGCGCGCGCTGTATGGTAACGGTTCACGAGACGGGCGAAAGCGTAAAGATTATGCTTAATAATTACGAAGACAAAAAAACGCTCGACGTAAAAATAAACGACGGTTATGAGATACGCGAAGTTTATAATGCGAAAATAGCGGACGGAAAAATTACTTTCTGCGGCAGTTTCGCTCTTATAGAACTAAATAAAATATAAGATATTTAAGCGGATAAACCGAGATATAGGTTGCGTTTCGGTAAGTTCGCAATAAATATAAAATAACAATCAAAAAGGAGAACTTATAATGGGTAAAAAAGAGTACTTAAAACCTTTGATGTGCTTTATATCCGTTAGCTCGGACGTAATCAGAACGTCTAACGACGGTGTTGAAGGTTTTGATTCTAATTGGTTGAAATGGGAGGGTGAGAACGAATAATGAAAAATTTTAAATTGTCCGTTTTCGGACTTCTTATTTCCGGCGCATTGGCATTTACCGCTATATCCGGTTTAACTTTGAATAAAACCGTATCAGCAACCGATACGGCTAAATTCGTAATGGATGACGGCGGCAGCGTTCGTCTTGCAAAAACCGCAAGCGATAAAACGGGTATTCGTTGGACGGCTACCGTCAACGAAAGTTATTATACCGCGCTTAACGTCGGTGAACAAACGGTAGAATTCGGCGCGGTGGTAACGCCCGCTCGTAATTTAGGTAAAGACGAGTTACTTACAGCCGGCAGCAAACAGGCGAAAATCGTAAAATCGGCAACCGCGCCTGCGTTTAACGACAAGGGAGATTTTACTTTCTACGCGTCTATCGTTTACGATGATCTTGCGGAAAATGAAAAACAGGCGGCTTACGCGCTCGAACTCGTTGCCCGCGCTTATGTCAAAGTCGGTGAAGATTATAACTATGTCGATAGTTATTCCACTACGCGTTCTATGCGCGCTATCGCTTTGGCGGCTGTTCAAAGCGGCGAGTATACGGAAGAAACGCTTAACGCTTATTACGGCGGAAAGACCGTAAACGAAATAAAAGAAAATACGGGTTATTACGGCAACGTTGATAAAAACGGTATACTTGCAAACGATAATAACATCGCGGGTACCGTTCAGGCTTATATAGGCGCAGCGCCCGTAAGTGCGACAGTTACCGAAAATGGAATAGAAATAACCGGCGCAGGCGAACTCGAAGAGCAAAAGTCGTATACTTTAAACGTGTTCGACGTGAACGGCGAAGTATATTCTCAACCTTTCGTTGCCGCGACCAAAGTTATAAGAACTGCCAAAGACCTTGCCTATTTTGAACTTAAAGACATTACAAAAGTTCAAGGCAAGACAATAAAGTCTAATACTATATTTAGCGGTTATTATGTGGTCGCTAACAATATAGATGCTACGGGATATGAACATCAAGCAGTAAAAGACGCCGATTATAATGCAAAACTTAACAACACAATTGGTGCTGACGGAAATGTTGTTTCTGGCTCAACTGATACCGCCTATTATCATAAAGGCGAAGTGCGTGAGATTTCGGATATGGCGATTTACGGCGGTTTAGTGGGAACGTTTGACGGAGCAGGTCATACTATAAGCAATCTTACCGTAATAGACCAAGGCATATTCGGTCTTATGGCTAACGGAACGGTTAAAAACGTTGCGTTTACGGGCGTAACTTTAAAAGGTAGTGCGTATAAAAAGAATATTTGTTTGATTGCGCAAAACGTAGTCAACGGAACTTTTGAGAACGTTTATGTAAAGGCGAACCCTCTCTACGGCGGAGAAGAATCGAAAGAACAAGGTTCGGACGCGAGAGGAAATCGCTCGCTTATCGCAACGCAGGTTGGCGGATATTATAACCTTATCCCCGGCACTAAAAACGGGTGGAATACCACAAACTTTATAAATTGTGTATTCGATTACGAGATTAAAAACACAAAAATACAATACTGTTATTCTTACGGTTTATACGCGCAGGAGGCGGCGTATTATAGCGGTGCGGACGCTCCGATTTCAACAAATTTCAATAACGTATATTTAATTTCTAATGCAACTATAAGCGTAATGAATAATTCTTTGGTTGCTAAAAAAGCTAATACGCACGTTATCATGGCAGAAAACGACGTTGCCGAAAATCAAACCGTAGTAGATGCAGCGTTAAGCCTTATGGACGGATGTTTCTTTAACGGTGCGGGTTCGTTGGAGAATACTCTTGACGAAACTTTCGTTAAGGTTGCAGGTAGATTGAAAGCGGATGAAACGGGAGTTTTGCGTTATACTACCGCAGAGTTAATGAAAGAAGCGGGTAACGATTATACTTCGTTCAATAATGCTTACTGGACTGTTGCCGACGGCGTTCTCAGCTGGAAAGTCGCTTAAAACGTAACAAAGCGAAACTGAAAAAATAAAACCGAGTTGTCTGCGGAAAGCGAAAGCTTTCCGCAGACGGTAAGGTTTAAGACGGTAAAATGATGAAAAATATTATATTAAAAGAATTTCCGCTTACAAGCGAGCGGGCTGAGTACGCGGGTTTAGTCGCAAAAGCCAATTCGTTTATGCTTAAAGAACAGTTGTACGACGAAAATTTATGGAAGATTTTCGTGCAACAATTCCGCGATCGCAAAGATGTAGTAAAAGGCGAGTGGCGCGGAGAATTTTTCGGTAAGATGATGCGCGGCGCGTGTCTTACTTACGAATATACCCGCGATGAAAAACTGTATTCCGTTTTAGAAAACGCGGTTAAAGATTTATTGACCACGCAGGACGAATACGGCAGAATTTCGACTTACACTATCGAAACCGAGTTTACGGGTTGGGATATGTGGGGAAGAAAATACGTTATGCTCGGCTTATTGTACTTTTACGATATTTGTAAAAGCGACAAATTAAGGCGCGATATTCTCATTGCGCTTGAAAAGCATGCCGATTACATAGTGGCAAACGTAGGCGAGGGTAAAAAACACCCTATCGCTTATGCGATAAGTTTCTGGCAGCACGCGGGGCTTCCGTCCTGCTCGGTGTTAGAGCCTTTCGTAAAATTATATAAAATCGTATATAAACAGAGTTATCTCGATTTCGCAAAGCAGATAATCGATACGGGCTTTACGAATAACGAAGATAATCTGATAGAGATATTCTATAATAAAGAAAAGAAAATTTCGCAGCTCATTTCAAAAAAAGCCTATGAAATGATGAGTTGTTTTCAGGGGTTAATCGAATATTACGAGGTGGTAAAAGAAGAAAAATACCTTGTAGCCGCCCGTAATTTCGTAAACGCCGTTATAAACGAAGAACTCACGGCGATAGGCGCGCTCGGTACAGATTACGAGTTTTTCGGTGATTCAGCCGAAAAACAAACCGAATACAGCGACAAACCCATGCTCGAAACATGCGTTACCGTAACGTTTATGAATTTGTGCTATAAAATGCTGCAATTCACGGGCGAGGCGAGATTTGCCGACCTTATAGAGCGTTCGGCATATAACGGTATGCTCGGCGCGATAAACTTTGAAAAGAATAAAACCGTTTATAAATTTCAGGGCGGTAAACCCGAACTTATCGAGACGAAATATTTTATTCCGATAGACAGTTACAGCCCGATAACGAAACAGAGAAGAGCCGTAGACTTTGCGGGGTGCATGCAACTTACCGACGACGGAATGAAATACGGCTGTTGTACCTGTATTTCGACTACAGGAACCGCGATATCCGCTCTATACGGCATTATGCGCAGTAAAGACGGCTACGTTATAAACGGCTATGAAAACGGGCGGGCGGAGTTGTTTACTCCGTCGGGCAAGCCGCTTTCTGTCGATATTTCGGGTAAACCCTTTGAGAACGACGAGCCTGTTAAAATCGGAATAAACGTCGGGGTTAAAGAAAAATTAAAAATCGTTTTGCGTATTCCAGAATGGTCGACGAAAACCGTTGTTAAGTTTAACGGTAAAGAGTTTAATGCGGAATGCGGGTATTTCGAAATTTCAGATGAATTTTGTAGCGGAGACGAGATAGAAATCGTATTCGACACACGCATAAAAGCTATTAAGAAAAACGGCAAAACGCTTTTGCAAAAGTGCGCTTTCGTTCTCGCGAGAGACGAACGCTATAACGACGGGTTTGACGACGATATAAGCGTTGTGACGGAAAAAGACGGTTCGGTGAACGGAGTAAAGACCGTAAGCGGTAAATTTAATGCCGTTGCGGAGTTTTTAATTCCGCTTACGAACGGTAAAACGATAACCGTGTGCGATTATTCGTCTGCGGGCAAAAATTGGGACGATGATAAAAATTTGCGTGTTTCCGCTTGGTTATAACGCAGAAAAAATATAAAAAATCAGGAGGATAACTCAGATGAAAAAATTTAAAAAGGCTTTGGCGTGCATGATTGCCGCCATGACGATGTGCGGCGCAACCGCTTGCGGCGGCGGCAATAATAACGGCGGTAAAACTCAACTTAAAGTCGTTATTTACGAGGGCGGCTACGGATATGACTGGGTAAACCAATCAATTGAAAGATTCGAAGCGAAATACGCAGAAGAATCTTTCGAAACGGGGAAAAAGGGCGTACACGTCGAAGTCGAACATACTAAAGATACCAACGTAAACACGATGAACTCTTCGGCATACGACGTCTACTTTACCAACGGCGCGACCCCGCGCGACTTTTCGCAAAAGGGTTGGCTTGTCGATATAAACGATATCGTCACCGAAAAAATCGACGACAGAGACGGCACGCAGGTTTCTATAGAAGATAAGATCGACGAAAATTACAGAATAGTTCTTAAAAACCGCGGAGACGGACATTATTACGGTTTGCCTTACGCAGACTACTATTCGGGGCTTACTTTCGATAAAGAGGCTTTCGACGCGAGAAAGTGGTATTTCGCCGCGCCCGAAGAAACCGCAAAAACTCAATACGACAGTCCTTACGGCACGGGGTATTTCATTACGACCGACGAGGCTAAAAAGAGCTGCGGTTTAGACGGCGTTTACGGTACTTCCGACGACGGTCTTCCTACTTCTCTTACTGAGTTGCTTATACTTTGTTCGAGAATAAAACAGGGCGGATACGTTCCTTTCGCATTCCCCGGCGGACATAAAAACTACGGAAACCTTTTGTTTACGGGTCTGTGGGCGTCGCTTGCGGGATATGACGAAATAAGAGCGGGTTTCGATTATACGGGTGAAGTCGAAGTCGTAACGGGCTTTTCCGACGAACAACTCTTTAAGGGTATAGATTATATAAAGAAACCTACAACCAAAAAGGTCGGCTTAACCGAAGCCGAGGGGTATTATTCCACTCAGACTGCGGCGAGATATTACGCTTACGCGTTTATGCAGATTTGCGAAGAAGAGGGTTTCTTTGCGAATATTTCGAGAGACGATAACGTCAGCCATACCGCGACTATGGGCAGATTTTTAACCAACGGACTTACCGATCAGGAAAAAATCGCGATGCTTATAGAGGGTAGTTACTGGTATAACGAAGCAAGCGATAACGGCGAAGTTAAAAAGTATCAGGTTTTAAAACAGAAACAAACGGGCGAAAAAGACGCGCAGAAAGACGTGCGCTGGATGCCTCTTCCGTCTTCTCTGGATAAAACCACGGAAGTCAACGCGGACGGCGTTAGAAACAAATATACGTTTACTCAGTCGGGCAGCTCGTTTGCGGTTATCAACGCGAGAACTAAAAATAAGGGCGACGGAGTAGTAAACGCGGCGAAAAAGTTTTTACAGTTCACTTACACCGACGCGGAACTCAGTTACCGCACGGGCAGACACGGCGTATTCTGTACGGGCGTTACTCATCCCGTTTACGCCGAAGACAGCGCGAAACTCAATGTTTTCCAGAACAGCGTAATAGAAGCCGCGCAGAACGCTAAACTTATTCTTCCCTCCGCTCAGAACGAAACGTTTATGGATGCGAGAACGGATCTTAAACTCGACGGTAAAAATTTCGTCAGCGTTATCTATCAGGGCAGAGAATACTGGAGCGTTATAAATATTATAAGGTCGGGTATCAATGCGAAAAGTCTGTTCGAACTCAGCGAAATAGACGAGAGCGGCTGGGGCAGCTATTATAAGGGTTGATTATGAAAAACTCAAATAAAACCAGGTTGACAAAAGCGACGGTGCTGCGCGCGTTGTTTTTTGCGGCGATAGTGACTTTGCCTCTTATACAATATGCGTGTATGGCGCTCGGCACGAAAATAAACGCGATAATTATGTCGTTTCAGAAGTACGATTACGCTACGAGCGGGGTCGGTTACGACGTTACTTTCGCGGGGTTGAAAAACTTTACCGAGGCATTTAAGATTATTGCGGAAAAGAGCTATATGATTAGAATATCGCTGCTCGGCTTTCTCGTGATGATGTGCGTGTCTTATCCGCTTGCGCTGATATTTTCGTATTATATCTATAAAAAATTTCCATTAAGCGGCTTTTTCAGGGTAATATTGTTTTTGCCGCAGGTGATTTCAAGCCTTATATTTGCAACTCTTTTCAAATATATGGTAGGCACGCTCTATATGGAAGTTACAGGCGCGGAACAGGGGCTGCTCAGCAACCCCGACACCGCGCTCGGAACGGTACTTTTCTTTAACGTGTGGGTGTCGTTCGGTATAAACGTTTTAATGTTCAGTAACGCTATGGGCAATATCGACGAATCGATTGTCGAATCCGCGCAGCTCGACGGCGTAAACGTCTTGCAGGAATTTTTCCACATTACCGTGCCGGGAACGTGGACTACAATAGTTTCGTGCGTTATTATTTCCACGGTCGGTATATTTACCAACCAGATGTATATGTTCGATATGTTCGGTGAAGCCGCGAGATTCGAGATAGCCTCGCTCGGTTATTTCCTGTATCAGAAAGCGAGCGTTGCCGACTACGTTCAGACCGCAACCGAACCGAGTTTAAGCATATTATCGGCTCTCGGTCTTATATTCACGGTAATACTTATGGTCGCTTCGGGAATAATTAAGAAATTGCTCACCAAATACGGACCGAGCGTGGAATAAGGGGGTAACAGATTATGAAAAAACAAAAAGGCGCGGTAAATATCACGCTTAAAATAATATTATTCGTCGTGCTTGCCGCCTATGCGATTTCGCTGTTGTTTCCGCTTGCCTGGGGGCTTCTCACTTCGTTTAAATCGTCGCTCGATTTCGACACGTTAAGAAACGTTCTCGGTCTGCCCGATATGGAATACAGCCGTGACGAACTTCTGAAATTTTCCAACTATGCGAGTATGTTCAAGGATATTCGCCTTGTGCGTTCGGTAAGTTTCTTTATGGGCAATACCGAAATTGCGCACAGCAGTACCAACGGGCTTGGCGGTATGATTTTAAACTCGCTTATCTATGCGTTGGGCGGCGCTTTGCTCAATACCGCGGTGACTATGTGCGTGGCTTACGTCTGCGCAAAATATAAGTTCAAAATGGCAAGCGTGATATACTTTTTGGTATTGTTCTCTATGTCGTTTTCACCCGCGGGCATTTATCCCGCAACGATTTCGTTGCTTCGCGGTCTCGGTATTTACGATACCTGGTTCGGATATTTCTTTATGAAATTCAACTTTGCGGGTATGTACTTTTTATTGTTTTATTCGTTCTATCAAACGCTTTCCGATACTTACATAGAAGCTGCGCAGATAGACGGCGCGTCGCAGTTCAGAATTATGTTTTCTATAATAATTCCGCTTTCCGCGACTATATTCTCGACTATCGCGCTTCTGATTTTCGTGCAGCTCTGGAACGATTATCAGACCCCGCTTCTCTATATGCCCACAAAACCCACGCTTGCGTTCGGTATTTATTTCTTTACAAATAAAACAACGTCGGGCGGGTTTGCGGAAAGGGGCGAGCCGGGTAAAATCGCAATGTGTATGCTTCTTGCCGTTCCCATTCTGATTATCTTCGTGTGCCTTAAAGATAAGATTATGGGCAACATTACTATGGGCGGCATTAAAGGCTGATTAAATTAAGGAGAAAATGATAATGGTCAAAAAGAAGATATTATCGCTCGCGCTTTCGGTTTTAACGCTGGTTTGCGCAGTTACGGCAATATCGTTTATCAAAAAAGATTCCGCATATTCGGCGTCGCTTGTCTTCGATACGGAAAACGCGCTTAAAGAGAGATATTTTCTGGATGAAATAATAACTATTCCGTCCGCGAAAATTTCCGTGAACGGAACAGAGTACGCTGCCGACGAACGCGTGATTTACTATCCGAACGGCAAAGTCTATACTAACGCGACCCATACTTTAACCGAAGTAGGCGGGTATTCGGTAGAATATTTTGCGAACGTAAACGGCAAAAGAATTTCCGAAAGCGCGAAATTCACGGTTGTTAAAGATACTTACGGCGCGCTCGGCGGAGCTACTGCCGAACTCGTCCCCTCGCTTACGAAAAAACTGGGCGAGAACGACGGCGGGCTTTCGGTATCTATTCCCGACGGCGGCAAGTTTGTATATAATCAGCCGATAAATATTTCTTCGAGCGACAGAACCACGCCGATTATCGAGCTGTATCCGTATAATAAAAATTCGGTAATGGAATCGTATTACGTCACGGACGAAAACGGCGACAGGGTTCTCGATGAAAACGGAAACCCCGTAATTGCGCAGAGAGTTACCGAAGAAGCTATAGCCGAAGCGCGTATTTTCGTTTTAAGAATTACCGATTGCTACGACGAAAACAACTACGTCGAAGTATATATCGACTGGAACCTGACAAATCCGGGGCATGCGACTCTCGGCAAAAGAAGAGAAGCGACCTGTACCGCCGCCGCAAGCGGACAAAAAAAGACCTCGCTTATACCTAATCCGAGCGGAAGCACGAACAGATGGTATGCGAACAAGACCGTAGACGGCAACCCGTATCTTTTAACGATGGGCAGCAGTTACGGCAAGGGGTGCTCTTATAACGAAAGCACGGGTATTTCGATATTTTACGAATATAAAACAAACCGTATTTATATTAAAGATAAAAACGAATATCTTCTTACCGATTTAGACGATCCCAATCTTTATTTCACCACTCCTCTGGTCATAGAGGGCGGGTCTTATGTGACGGGCGCGCCGTTCAAAGGCTTTTCTACGGGCGAAGTTTATATTTCGGCTTATTGCGAAGAGTACTACCAGAACGAAGCGCATTTCGAAATAGCTTCCGTCTGCGGAATAAGCGGGCAGGAACTTTCGGAAAGAGAAGTTAAAGACAACGTTAAGCCGACTATTTCCGTTGACGTTAAAGACGGTAAAATACTTATCGCCAAGGGCGAAGAGTTTAAAATCTTTAACGCGACGGCAAACGATTTAAGCGGAATTAAAGAGTTTGACAGTAAAGTTTATTTCGATTACGGCGGAGAAAGACAGTCTTTAATCGGCGTTAAAAACGACGCGTTTACGCCGATGAGAACGGGCGTTTATACTATAGAGTATACCGCCGTGGATATCTTCGGAAATACCGCCGTTAAAACGGTAGACGTCTTGTCGGTCAACGCGGAGAAAGGAAAGACTATCGGTTTCGATCTCGCCGTTTCCGATTCGTATAAAGCGGGCGAAAATCACGAACTTTATTACGACGTTTTCGGTCTTAACGGTAACGTAAACGTTTCCGCTTACGCGATTTTTGCAGGCGGAGCGGATAAAAAACCGCTTGCGGCGATTGAAACCGAGAATGGTAAAGGATATATAGAGTTCGAGCCTGCCGAAGTGGGGAAATACGAAGTATGCGTTATCTGTAAAGACGGAGTCGTCGAAAAGACGTTTACTTACGAAGTGACCGTCGTGCCGTCGGAGAACGCATATCTGACTCCGCCGACGCTTCCCGAATACCTTATCGCCGGCGCGGAATATACGTTCGATTATAACGAGATTATTTATTTCGACGGAGCGACTTCGGCAAAATATCCGACGGTTTACGCCGTCGCGGACGGGAAAGAAAAAGTCAGGATAGATTACGAAGATTATTTTGTTCCGGAAACTGCCGGCAAAATCAAATTCTTATATTATGACGGCGAAACAAAAATGGGCGAAAGCGAAGAGCTTGAAGTCGTAAAAGTAAAAAATAACGGAGCTTTGTCGATGAGTAATTACTTTAAAGGCGATTTCACGGCAAAACCCGTTACGAGCTTTATAGAGTTTACGTCGAACAAAACGAGCGGCGATAACGAAATGGCGTTTATAAACGCGGTTTCGCTCGGAAATTTTTATCTTTCTTTCTCTACGGGACTTGAATATTTTACCGCGTTTGACGTTACGCTTATAAACTATTACGACAGAAACGAAAAGTTTACTTATTCGTTTTACGCAAACGGCGCGAATACCGAAATCGCGCTTAAAAACGCCGACGGAGAAGAACTCAAAAAGACAACCGTAAGTAAGAAATTCCACGATTCTACTTTCTTTATGCAGTATAATTCTAAAACGGGAATGACAGAAAGCGGCTCGAACGCGGGTTTGGCGGATATCTCTTCGGATAAAATTTTAGTGCATTTTACTATGCGCGGTTTGAGCGGAAAAGGCTCGGTTAAGTTAAGGCAATTAAACAATCAACCTTTAAGTAACGCCGATTTCGACGTGTACGGCGCGACTTTCACGGTGTACAGTGCGGAGGGAAATCTTGAAAAGGGCGGCGAGATAACGCTTGTTCCGTCAGACGTTTCCGACGTGTTAAGCCCGTATCTTAAACGTAACTTTAAAATGACTGTTTCCGACGTAAACGACGAGATTATGACCGCCGTCGACGGAACCATTCTCAACTCGACCTGCGACCCGACGAAAGCGTATACCGTAAAACTCGAAGAATACGGAACTTATACCGTAAGATACAGCTATACGGACTGGACGGGCGAAACCGTGCCTAAAACGCTGACGATAGAAGTTCTCGACAGAATTCCGCCCGTAATAAAGCTGGCGGACGGTTACGGTGAAAAAACTCTTATCAGAACGAGCGCGGGCAAAAAGATTAAACTCGTCGGCTACGAAGTGTCGGATAACGATACCGCGACGGAGGATTTAACTGTCGCCATTGTGGTTATCAATCCGAGAAACGAAGCGGTAAAGGTCGACGGAGAACTCGAACTCAACTTAAAAGGCGAGTATAAAGTTTATTACTATTGTTACGACGCTTACGGCAACTATGCGTACACATATTATACGATAGCGGCGAGATAGGAGGAAACGGAATATGAAAAATAAAATAACTTGTTTTATTGTCGCTTTATGCGCTATGTTTTCGGTCGCTTTTTCGGGTTGTTCCGGTTGCTCGGATAAAAAAGAAGAGATTTTCGTTTTATCCGGCGTCGAGTATAAAGGCGTTCACGAACTGAACGCCGTCGAAACCGACGAATGGCTTTTAAAAGACGGCAAAACCGATTATTCGATAGTCGTTCCGTCGGAGACTTCGACGATTATAAACGTCGCTAAAGACGAGTTTATCGATCTTTTCCGTATGGCTACGGGTATTACTCTTTCTATCGTAAAAGACGCGGGCTTAACGCATACGAAAGACGGAAAGTATATATCTCTCGGAGAAACGACGCTTTTTGAAAGTTCGGGGCTTACCGTCGATAAAAAAGAGCTTACCAAAGACGGAATAAGAATAATTACCAAAGATAAAACCGTTTATCTTGTCGGCGGCAGCGATTACGGCACGGTGTATTCGGTGTACGATTTTATGAAACTTACGTTCGACTACGAGTATTTTTACGACGATTGTATACAGATAGAAAAGAACGTTAAGAACAAAAAACTTCTTGAATATAACGTAAAAGACATACCCGATATGATTGACAGAAAAGGCGGTTGGCTGCCGCAGCTCTGGAAAAACGTCGATAATATCGCGTATAGGGTTAGACTTGCATCCGCAAGTTCGCAGATTACCGATCTTCCCGCATATACGGACTTCGACGAAACAAAATCTGCGGGATATACCGTCCATACGACGGACGATTTGCTTCCCAAAGCCACATATCAGCAAAAACACCCTAAGTGGTATACTACCGTAACCGCAGAGGGCGGCAAGCAGCTTTGTTATACCGCTCGCGGCGACAGCAAAGAATTCGAGGCTATGGCGGAGGAATGCGCCAAAAAGATAGAATTCGCGCTTACGGTCAACACTCCCGCAGACAAACCGTTTATAAATAACTGTTATATCGGTATGGAGGATACTTACGACGCTTGCGCGTGCGAAGAGTGTACAAGACTAAAAGAGTATTACGGCGCGGAATCAGGCGCGGTGTGCATATTCGTAAACAGAGTAGCCGAACTTGTAGACGAGTGGATGAACAACCCCGAAAACGCCGAGTATTACAGAGAAGATTTTCATATAATGCTTCTTGCGTACAATAACTTTATCGACGCGCCCGTCAGATACGACGAAACGGCTAAGAAATATGTCGCGGTAGACGAAAAAGTTAAACTCCGCGATAACGTCGGCGTTTATTACGCGGATATTAAGCAGGACTGGCAATCGTCGCTATTTTCCAAAGCGAACGAAAAGACGCTTGTGAACCTGCAGGGTTGGTCAGAACTTACAAACAGAATCGATCATTACGTTTACGCGATAAACTATAACACCAACGGCACGAATTTAACGCCTTACGATACTTTTAATTATTTTACCGACGAAATGTTCAGGTATTATATGAGTATCGGTTCGCGCGGGTATTATGTATGTAATATCGGCGGATATTCAAATAACGGCGATTACGAAGTGAATTGGGGCAAACTTAAGCTTTATCTTCAGACAAATCTGTTATGGGATTGCAATCAGAGCGAAGCCGAGCTTATGGATAAATGGTTTAACGCTATGTTTGCCGACGCCGCGCCCGTTATGAGAAGTCTGTTCGACCTTCAAAGGGTTTATATGTCTGAACTGAGCAATAAAAACGGATTTTACGTTCAGGACAGTATTTATATAAATCTTAAACAAAAGAGCTTGTTCCCGCAAAACGTTTTACTGCAATGGATGGGAATGTGCGATACGGCGGCAAACGCGATAGCGAAATATAAAGAATCGGACGCCGATTATTATAAAACGCTTCTTACGCATATAGAAGCCGAATATCTGGCTCCGGCGCATATTTATCTGAGTCTATATAAAGAAGACTTGCTCGACGGCGTTAAATATGAAGTACGCGACAGAATTTATAACGCTCTTACGCTTATGAATATCGAAGATATACGCCTCGAAGGGTTCTCGAATTCTTCGCTCGTCAAAAGTCTCGAATCGGTTTAAAATAAAGGGGAAAACATGAAGAAAATAAAATTATTATCGATAATCGCTCTATTTGCGGCATTATGCGCATTTTCATTTACCGCGTGCAAAAAAGACGATACCACGCGAGAAGAAATAAGCGCTAACGAAAAACCTCTTACGGTTGCTGTTAAAGAATACGACCTTATAGTAGGCGACGAGGCGACGGTTTCCGTCGACTATGAAACGAAAGACGGCAAAATTCTTACCTTTTCTTCGGCTGACGACAAGGTCGCAAAGGTTGACGAAAACGGCAGAATCGTCGCTAACGGTATAGGCGAAACGAGCGTGAAAGTAAAATACGGTGACGAAGAAGTTTCGGTTTCGGTTAAAGTCGGGCTGGGAGATCTTGCGCCTGCGCTTATAGTGAAGCACATTTCGCAGGATAAATTTACTATGACCGTCGGTGAAGAAATAGAACTTTCGCCCGTGGTTTCTTTTAACGGCAAAGAATTTTTGCCCGACGAAGTTTCTCTTACGCAGACCGACGAAAGCGTTGCCGATATAAACGGCAGCGTTATAAAACCTAAGGGTAAGGGCGACACCGAAGTTACGTTATCGTGCAAGTGGCAGGGCAGAGAGTTTTCTACGTTAAAGAGAACTTTTAAAATCACCGCCATAAACAAAATAGAACTTTTATTGAATAACGGCAGCGATTTTTCCGATATGGTTTTATATACCTTGGATAATTTCGACGGAAATAATTTTTCTACGAGCGAACCGTTTTCAGTAAAAGGGTATATGAACGGTACCGAAGTAACGCCCGTAGTCACCGTACTCAGCGGCAAAAATCTTCTCGACTATTCCGAAACCGACGAGAGAGTTTCCGTTTCCGCGGCAAAAGAAGCGGGAACGGCAGTCGTCAGAATCGAAATTTCGGGCTTTAACGAAACTTATACAAAGGATATAAACGTGGTAATAAAGCCGTGTTTCGGAGTTTATCGCGGCGACCCGGTTTTATTCTCTCTTGCGGACGGTGACCTGCCTACCGAGCTGATTTTCGGCGGAAAAACCGAAATCGTTTCGGCGGAATATACAGACGGCGGCGAAATAGAGGTTGTCGGCGGCAGAATTATCGGGTTATCCGTCGAAAACGAAAAACTCGGTAAAGAAATAGTCATAAGGGCGTACGCAAAAAGTTGCGGCTACGAGATAACGATTAAACCTTATACGAAAGTTATCAGATCGGCTCTTGACTTCAAGTATTTTTCTATTGAAAACGTCGCTACGTCGGGGTCGGCGGGCAAAGCGTATTCCGTGACGGCGTCGTCTGTTTTCGACGGATATTATATCGTCGCAAACGATATAGACGCGTCGGGTTATACTCATCAGGTCGTTAAAGACGCGGAACAGAATCTTATTCTTAACGGTAAAAACGGCTCGAAATTATCCGCCGACGAAGACGGCTCGCGTTACGGGCAACTTCATATGGTTAAAAACCTTGTCGGCGGTTTGACGGGAGTATTCGACGGTAACGGGCATACCGTAAGCGATATGACAGTTCTCGATCAGGGGTTGTTCGGAATCGTCTGCGGCGGAGCTATTAAAAACATAGCGTTTAAAAACGTTACTATAAAGGGCAGTGCGTATCAGAGAAATATCGCGTTGTTTGCTCAGCACGTTAAAAACGCTACCATATCTAACGTCTATGTAAAGGCGAATACTTTGTTCGGCGGTACGAACGCGAAAGACGGGCTTGCCGACGCGGGCGGAAACAGGGCGTTGCTCGCTATAACGATGGATAATACCAAAGTGAGCGATTGCGTGTTCGATTACGAAATTGCGAATACGGAAAAACAATATTCGTATTCTTACGGTTTATACTGCTGCGATTCCAACTTCTTCGGCGGACATTCCGACAGCGTTATGATTTCCGAATTTAAAAACGTTTACGTTGTATCCGACGAACCTTTGCTCGTACAGAACAACTCGCTTGTATTAAAGAAAGCAAACACGCACGTTATTCTTGCCGAAAACGAAGTCGATGAAAAAACGAACAAGTTGACGGTCGCGACTACACTTTTAAGCGGCAGATTTTTCAATTCGACCGAGAGCGAAAATGCGCTTAACGATAATTATATATTCGTTCAGAGCGGAGTCAAACGTTACGAAACCGTAACGGCTATGAATGAAGCCGATGACGATTATTCGTCTTTCGATAAGAATTTCTGGAACGTTAAAAACGGCGTATTGTCGTTTAACTAAGTAAGAATATGCCGTTTGCGGGTACGCCGAAAACGGCATAAAAAATAAAGGAGTAAAAATGAAAATTTTCGACGGACATTTACATACTTTCAGGTTTAAAGTGGCAGTAAGAGAATCAATAGATTTGTTCAGACGGCAATTCGAGCGTTTTGGCGTGGAGAAAATGACCTTTCTCGCATTACCTCTGGACGCGATACCGGGTAAAGTCGAATTCGATAAAACCGATCTGACGGATAATATAAAGGCAATGTATTTCAAGTCTGTATTCTCGCCAAACGCCTATGCTTACGCGGGGCTTGAATATAAAGGACTCGACGTAAAGAACAGAGAAACGCTTGCCGACGAACTGTTAAGACAAGTCAAAGAATATAAAGCCGTCGGTTACGACGGAATGAAAATGTACGAAGGACACCCTAATCACCGTAAATTACTTGGTTATCCTTTGTATGACAAAGTGTTCGATAAATTTTTCGACTACTGTGAAAAAGAAGGGTTTCCTATTCTTATGCACCTTGCAAACCCAGCGGAATTCTGGGACGAGAGTAAAGTTTCCGAGTACTGGAAAGCGCGCGGCTGTTATTTCGACGAGAGTTATCCGAAATTTTCGGATTTCCACGACGAAATATTAAAGAGAATGGAAAAGAACCCGAATCTTAAATTCTCGCTCGCGCACTGGGGCTTTCTGACTTACGATAAACATAAAGCCGAACAGTTTATGAGTTATAAAAACACTATGCTCGACGTTTGTCCCGGCGGAATAAATTTCTTTAATATATTAAAGGATAAAAATTACTGGATACCTTTTATAGAGAAGTATGCGGACAGAATAACTTATGGTACGGATAGTTATAACTTCGAGTACGACAACGAAGAAAACTGGCTTAAAAATACGGGTAATCGTCCTGTATTCGTGCAAGATTTCTTTTTAACCGAAACCAAGCACGTTTATTCGGGAGACGAATTTACGGGCATAGGCTTAAAGGAAGAATATGCGAATAAGATTTTTTACGATAATCTGATAAAGCTTTTAGGCGAGCCTGAATATATAGATTACGATTATTTTATTGAAAAATGCGGTAAACTTCTCGAAAACGAAACCCGCGACAGCTTAGACGGTTATAACCTCTGGTGTATGGAAAACGACTTTAAGTCAATGAAAAACGGAAGAAGATTATGAATAAGAAATATAAAGAATACGACGGGGTTATTACTAACCCGTATATAGGATTTACGTCTTTTAACCATTTCAGAAACGGAAAACTTTATTCCGACTGCATAACGGGCAGCGGCAACGTCGCGAGTTGCGAAACGGAGAGCTTCGAATGTTATCCCGTACCTGCGGGCGTGGAAGAAAAAGGAAGAGAGCAGGGCTATTATCCCGATACTTCCGTCGCGTATATCCGAGTTTTGTGGAAAGAATTCGAACCGAAGCAGGGCGAATATAATTATGGCTTTATACAGGATATTTTAGATACCGCCCGCAGGAACGGACAGACTGTTATGTTCCGTTTAATGCCGCACAGCACCTGCGCCCGCGACGACGTTCCAGATTGGCTTAAAAGTATTATGCCTTGCCCCGAACGCCCCGACGGAATGAGAGTAAAAGATTCTCCGACCGATCCGAGATATCTGAAACTTTTCGGAGAAGCAATAGAAAAACTGGGCGAAAGATTCGACGAGGACAAAACGCTCGATTGTATAGACGTATCGCTCGGCGGAGCATGGGGAGAGGGTTCTACTTCGTTCCCGCAGGAAGATCTGATAGCGTTGATGGATATATACGTCAGAGTGTTTAAAAATACCAAACTTATCGGTCAGTTCGTCAATGCCGTGATGATTGACCATATCTCGGCAGTTCGTCCGATAGGCTGGAGAGCCGACGGTCTTGGTTCTCCTAAACATATGACGGAGATATATCCCGAAAGACTGAAAAGTCTGAATAAAGATATATGGAAAACCGCGCCGGTATCTTTTGAGTCGTACTGGTGGATCAGCGAATGGTATCGCCATAACTGGGATATAGACGCGATAATAGAATTTACGCTTAGTCAGCATGTAAGCACGTTCAATACAAAATCTTTCCCGATACAGTGGGCGTTGAAAGATAAAATAGAGAACTGGCTTAAAAAAATGGGTTACAGATTTGTTTTAAAAGAAACGACTGCGCCCGACAACGCGAAAGCGGGCGGAAAGCTGACGATTAAATTTACGGTGGAAAATAAAGGCGTTGCGCCTATATATAACGATATCCCCCTTAAACTTTATATCTTAAACGACGAAATCGGTTACGAGCTGAACAGCGGAACGGATATAAGGAAGTGGTTGACGGGGGAGTATGCCGAAGAGTTTACCGTAAGTCTCCCGGAAAAAATAAAAACGGGTAAATATTCTCTTAAACTCGCTGTCAACGACGGCGATAAGTTCGTTAAGTTTGCAAACGACGATATCTGCGGCGACGGCGGCATATTCATAGGCGAGATAAATATAGAGGCGTAAATATGAAATACGAAGAAAAAGTCCATAATATTCACTTGCATTCGACGTTTAAAGTTCCAGTAAGGGAATCCGTTGGGATTTTCAGACGGGAGTTTGAAGAAACGGGAACGGAAAAGGTTTGTTTTTTAAGTATTCCGACGCACGGCGCGAGCGGTAACGACGATTTGCAGAATCTTAAAACTCTCTACTATAAACTTGAGTTTTCGCCTGCGGCTTACGCATTTGCGGGGCTTGAATACGATTTGTCGCTCGATAAAGACCTTTTGTCCGAAGAGTTGCTTATTCAGGCTAAAACCGCTTATAGAGCGGGTTTCGACGGTTTCAAGATGTTGGAGGGTATGCCTAAACTCAGAAAGTTTCTGGGGTTTGAGTTGTGCGACGAAGTCTATGATCCGTTCTATTCGTTTATGGAAGAAAAAGGGTTGCCGATAGTAATGCACCTTGCACATCCAAAAGTATTCTGGGACGCAGACAAGTTGAGCGAATACTGGAAGAATCGCGGCTGTTTATACGACGAAACTTTTCCGTCGTTCAAGGCTCTGCATGAAGAAATTTTCCGTATAATGGAAAAACACCCGAACCTGAAACTTATACTCGCGCATCTGGGTTTCTGGGGAGACGATCTCGACGAGGCGAAACGGTTTTTGAGTTATCCGAAGACGGGTCTTGATTTAACTCCCGGCGGCGAACAGTTTTTCGCTATGCTCGAAAACGGCAAAGAATCCGCGCTTGATTTTTTCAGGGAATATGCCGACAGATTGTATTTCGGCACGGATATGTATAATTTCGAATACGACGGCGAAAAAAGTTGGAAAACGGCGATACATAACCGCCCCGATTTCGTCCGTAATTTTCTTTCTACCGATACCGAGCATTATTATATCAGGGAAACCGATAAGTACACGGGCATAGGGCTTGAGAAAAAATATCGCGACAAGATATATCGCGAAAATCTTGAAAAACTTCTCGGAGAACCGAGAAAAGTCGATCTCGATTATTGTCTGAAAAAGACGGCTTATTATGCGGTCAAAGAACCGCAGGGAACTTTAAGGGAATACGACCTTAAATGTATGAAATGGGATTTTACCGCGAGACAAAATTCCGATACGGAATAATATGGACGAATATTATATAGGTTTGGATATAGGCGGCACGAAATGCGCAATGACGCTCGGAAAGGTTTTTGGCGACGAAATAAAAATTTGCGAAAAAGAAAAATTCGCCACCGAAAATCTGCCGCCCGAAATTATACTCAAAAGATTTTCCGCGTTTATAGAAAAACGCCTTGACGTATCGATAAAAGGTATAGGTATAAGTTGCGGCGGTCCGCTTGACAGTAAAAGCGGCGTGATAATGAGTCCGCCGAGCCTGCCGCTGTGGGACGGCGTTAAAATCGTATCTTACTTTCAAAGCAAATTCGGAATAAAGACTTATCTGCAAAACGACGCCAATGCCTGCGCTGTGGCGGAGTATAAATTCGGCGCGGGAAGAGGCTCGCAAAGTATGGTTTTTCTTACTTTCGGAACGGGGCTTGGCGCAGGGCTTATTCTTAACGGCAAACTCTATTCGGGCGCAAATGACAACGCGGGCGAGATAGGGCATGTGAGATTGACAAACAGAGGACCGTCGGGATACGGGAAGAGCGGCTCGTGCGAGGGCTATTGCAGCGGGTCGGGCATAGCGCGCCTTGCCGGAATTTATGCGGAAAAACCGCGATTAAAGAAATATTACGAAGAATTTTTGTCGTCTTACGGCAAAGACGGAACTAATGCCGCAACGCTTGCAAAAGGCGCGCGCGGCGGCAATGTTTTCTGTAAAACCGTTTACGATAAAAGCGGCGAAATGCTTGGCAGGACGCTGGCGATTATTACCGATATAATAAACCCCGAAAAAATCGTTATAGGCGGAGTGTTCATGCGCGCGCAGGATTTGTTGCGCCCGAATATGGAAAAGACGATGAAAAAAGAGTGCCTTTCGTATTCGTTAAACGCGGTGAGCGTAGTAGCCGCGGGGCTTAACGAAAACGTCGGAGATTACGCCGCGTTATCTGTCGCTCAAGGAGATTTTTAATGAAAGAAAACGTACAAGCGGTATTAAACGAGCTTTTAGTCAGATATCCCGCTTTAAATAGTCAGAAAAATAATATAGAAACCGCGTTCGGGATACTTAAAAACTGTTATCTGAACGGTAATAAGCTCCTTGTTTGCGGTAACGGCGGCAGCGCGGCAGACAGCGAGCATATCGTCGGAGAACTGATGAAAAAATTCAGAAAGCCGAGAAAAATCGAAAAAAACGTTTCGGAAAATCTTTCGTCATTCGGCGTGGCGGGCGAGAAACTCGCAGGGGTTCTGGAGGGCGCGCTTCCCGCAATATCATTGACGGCTCATATCGCGCTGTCTACGGCTTTTGCGAACGATAAAGAGCCTGCCGCGGTTTTCGCTCAGCAGGTTTACGGGTTGGGTGTTTGCGGAGACGCTCTTGTCTGTATCTCTACGTCCGGTAATTCCGAAAATTGCTATCTTGCGGCGATAACCGCGAAAGCAAAGGGAATAAAAGTTATATCGTTGACGGGTAAAAACAGCGGAAGACTTTCGTCGGTCTCCGACGTTACGGTTTTCGCGCCCGAAACCGAGACGTTTAAAGTGCAGGAATATCATTTGCCGATATATCACGCGCTATGCGCTATGCTCGAAGAGGAGTTTTTTTAATGGACGTTTCCGAAATAGATAAAAATTTTACCGTGGAAAAATCGAGCGGGTTTGACGCGGACGTTTACGACGTTTCCAAACCGCCTTTTACGATTTACGGCGGTTTCGTCGAAAGAAAAAGAAAATTCGAAAAAATGCCGTTTAAAGAAGCCGAAAAAATCGGCGCGGGCGTGCTATGGGGCAGCGGTTGCGGCGCGGGTATCAGAATAACGTTTTCTACCGATTCGAAGAACATCAGGCTGCGCGCGAAAATCAGAAATAAGTGTTACAGCATCAATATGCCGTTTTTATCCACCGCGTGTTTTACGCTCAAAGAGGACGAAAACGGAAAATCGAGACTTGTCGGCAGTTTTATAACCGACGACAACGACGGCGTAAACGAGTGCGACGGCTATTTGAAACTAAAAGGCGAAAAACTCCGCGATTACGTTTTGTATCTGCCTTTATACAGCGGTGCGGACGATATATTCGTCTATCTCGATAAAGGCTGTAAAATAAATAGATATGAAAAATTTGCCGGCAGACCTAAAATATTATACTACGGCTCTTCCGTAACTCAGGGGGCATGCGCGTCGAGAGCCGATAATACATATCAGGAAATTATTTCCGAAAGTAAGGGGTTCGATTATACGATTTTAGGGTTTTCGGGCGGCGCAAAAGCGGAAGCCGGTATGATTTCCGCGTTGAAAAAAGCCGATTGCGATATTTTCGTTTGTTGTTACGATCATAACGCGCCGAACGAAGATTACCTTTCGGCTACGCACGAAAAACTATATAAGACTTTCAGAGAAAACCCCTTGCATAAAAACGTACCCGTAATATTTTTATCTAAAACTTACGATAAAAACGATACGGAAATGAAAAAACGGTTTAACGTTATACGAAGAACGTACTTAAACGCGAAAAGGGCGGGCGAAAACGTATATCTCATTGACGGCGGAAAGATTTATCCCGAAAATTTAAGGGAACATTGCGCCGTAGACGGATGCCACCCGACCGATCTTGGGTTTTATTTTATAGCGAAAGCGATAATAAAGACGATAGGGAGTATCGAAAAATCATGGAATACATAAAAGGAATATCGATAATCAACCCCGACGAGGTTGAAGAAGAATATTATTTTAAGTGTATAGATTACGCCGTACAAAATAATTATAATCATATCCAGATAACCGGACCTATTCACGACGCGGTCAAGGGTAATATCGACGGAATGATTTTCAATAAAAAGTACGCGAGGTTTAACGACGAAAAAGACCAAACATATGTAAATTTGTGCCTGAAAGTCGTAAATAGCGGACTTGAAAAATCCTCCGTTCAAGGCATAAAAACGTTTATGTGGCATCATGAGCTTATTTTGCCGACGGATTTCGGAAAAGTCTATCCCGAAGTTCTCAATGAAAACGGCGATATAGAGGTTTCTCATCCTATCGTTAAAGATTATCTCGAAAATAAGATAGCCGACTTTTTCGACGAGTATCCAAAAATGGACGGTATAGTTTTAACCTTACACGAAACGAAAATACCGCTTTTAAAGTTGAAAAATCAAAAACTCAATCCCGTTGAACGCGTTAAATTCGTTACCGAAACGCTGTATAATGCTTGCAGGAAACTCGGAAAAGAAATGATAGTGAGACCGTTTGCGAGCGTGGAGAAAGATCAGGAAATGATGCTGAAAGCGTATTCGGAAATTTCGAAAGACCTTATCGTGATGGATAAATGGACTAAATTCGACTGGTCGCTTTCTCTGCCCGATAACGACTTTTTCGCGAAGATTAAAGATAACCCGTTCGTCGTCGAGGGGGATATTTTCGGAGAGTATTTCGGAAAAGGCAGACTGCCTATAATGTTTTCCGGACATATAAAGCATAAAATCGATTATTGTAATAAATTTGCAAATTCGGGCTTTGTTTTAAGAATAGACAGAAACTATCAGAATCCGTTCGGTAGCGTAAACGAAGTAAATCTCGTCACCGCAAGCGCGATTTTAAACGGTAAAGACGATAATACAGCCGTTGACGAGTTTTTTGCGAGTAAGTACGGGGCTGCGGGCGAGAAAGTCCGCCGCATAATGGAAAGAACGGAAGAAAATCAGAAAAAGATATTTTATCTTAACGGTTACTATTTTACGCAGGGAAGTTATTTCCCCGAAGTCAATCACTGCAAAAATCATTATTATTTCGAAATATTCAAGGATAAGTGCGAGATAGATTCCGACGAATGGTTTATTCCAGTCGGGTGGAAAAGGGGAAAGGTAGAAGATTTACTGCTCGAAAAAGAAATAGCCGCAAAAGAAGCGGAGAAATTGTTAAACGAAGTCGAACGTCTGAAAGGCGAGACTGATTGCTGCGAGTATAATAAGCTTTACGTTAAATTTAAAAATCTTTATTACGTTTCTTTGTTGTGGAAAGCCCTTGCGTATGCGTTGCGCAATTACGTCAAGTATTTCGAAACGAATGAGGAAAGGTACGAAAACAACTTGTTCGCGCAGCTTCGCGTAATTGCCGAAATTGACGAGATGGGCAAAAAGGAACTCGGGGTCGATTACTATAATTATTACGGGGCAAGAGGCTTTACGAACTCCGTTGCCGAATTCGGCGGAAACTTCGTCGAATGCCTTAAGGCTAATTTTAAAGCAGAAAAGGCGGCGTATAACGCGATTATCAATGAAAATTTGGTTGACTGTATTATTTGCGGAAGTTGTACCGAAGGTCATAAACTGCACAAGGAAGTCAATTTTTCGGATACGCTTTTAGTCGACGGCAAACAATGTCGTATAGCCGGTAATAAAGCGGGCGCAAAATGGAGCGCGATAAACTCTCACGGGTGGTTTTCCTACGAATTAAACATTAAGGCTAATGCAGAAAATCAAATTACTTTTAATTTCGGTTCGCTTACCGATACTCTTTCGGTTAAAATAACTATAGGCGATAAAACTTACGAAATAAACGAAAATATTCAAGGCGAAAAGGAATATTCTTTCAGATATTTTTCCGCCGCGCCTGCCGTGCGCATTCGCATAGACAGGATAAACGGCAACACGCTCTGTTTATTTGCAATTAAAGTAAAATAAGGAGATTTTTACTATGAATAATTATGAAAAATTAAAGACAAAGTTCGATAATCGGGAAAAGGTCGTAGGTACGTCGATGACGATATTCAACAATACGATAATACTCGAAAAAATGGCTAAAAGAAGCGATATCGATTTCATTTTGTTCGACGCCGAACACGGGATTTTCGACGCGCAAAATTTAATTCCTTCTCTGCAGACGATGAGATTGCTGGGCATACCGTCTGTCGTCAGAGCGCAGGACGCGGAGTATCACCTTGTCGCGAAACTCGTCGATATGGGCGCGGACGGCATAATGATACCGCGTACAGAAAGTCCTGAGCAGCTGCGCGTCGCGATAGACGGTTTGCTTTTCGCCCCGGACGGAAGAAAAGGTATGGGCGGACACGCTCAGATGCGGGCGGGTGAAAAGTATGCGGATTTTAAAAATACGAGGTTTTTATTGCCGCAAATCGAGTCCCCCAAAGGGATAGAAAATTTGCCCGCTATGCTTGAAAAATACGGCGAATATATAAGCGCGGTAATAGTAGGCCCTTACGATATGTCGGTTATGGTAGGAACTCCTTGCGATATAGCAAGCGAACAAATGACCGCCGCCATAAAGAAAGTGTTTGAAATAAGCCGCAAGTATAATAAATCTTGCGGAATATTCTGCGACGACGAAGAGTTGGCTAAAAAATACCGCTCGTGGGGAGCGAACGTTTTATGGATGGCGACCGACAGAGATTATTTTCTGCGCGGTATGAATTCGTTCTTGGACGGAGTAAAAGAACTGTAACCTATGGAATACTGGGATTTTTATTTAAAGCCGACTAAATATACGGACGACTTTTATCATATAGGCTCGCAGAACGCGCCTTGTTGGTTGTTGAAAAGTTCAGACGGACTAATACTTATCGACACGGGGTTGCCACAAACTTTGTATCAGATTTTGTTGAATATAATTTCGTTGGGGCTTGATTATCGGCAGATTAAACATATTATTCATTCGCACGGGCATATCGATCATATAGGCGGAACGCGGGCGTTGGTTGCGTTGACGGGCGCGAAAACTTATATCGGAAACGGCGACGCCGATATGGTCGAAGGTAAAAATCAATTGCAGTGGACTAACGAATTCAACCGCGTATTTGAAGAACCGTTCGTTCCCGACGTAAAAATTCACGACGAGGACGATATAATAATAGGCGATAAAAAATTTAAATTCTATGAAACGCCGGGGCATAGCCGTGGGGCGCTTACTTTATATTTCAACGTTACCGATAAAGGAAAGGAATATACTGCGGGTATGTTCGGCGGCGGAGGGCTTAAGTCTATGTCGAAAGAGTATCTTAACAAATACGGCTTGCCGCTGTCGCTGCGGGAAGATTTTATAAAAAGTATCGACAGGGTTTACGATATGGTTCCGGACGTTCACGTCGGCAATCATCTCGGAGATAATAAGCATTTCGAAAAGTTGAATAAGGTCGGCGGAACGGATAATCCGTTTATAGACGGAACGAGTTGGAAATGGTTTCTCGATAAAAGAAAAAGTGAAGCTATAGAGTATTTTAAGAACAATTAGATTAAAAAGGAAAAGAAAATGAAAATAGTGGTTTTAGACAAGCCTAGAGAATTCGAGGGCGAAATAGACTGGAGCGAAGTATCGAAGTTGGGCGATGCAAGAATTTACGACGACACCTTGCAGGAGGATATAGCCGAAAGAATAGGGGACGCCGAAATAGTATTCGTTAATAAAGGAAAAATAACGAAAGAAATTCTCGATAAATGCCCGAATATAAAATTTATTTCGGTAATAGCGACGGGTTTTAATAAGATAGATCTGGAAGAAACGAAAAAACGCGGAATACTCGTTTCGAACGTTCCGTCTTACGGCAGTAAGGCGATAGGACAGCACGCCGTGGCTTTGCTGCTTGAAATTACCAATCACGTTGCTCATCACGACGCGGAAGTCAGAAAAATGCGTAAAAGCAGCGATACCGACTGGTGTTTCTGGGATTATCCCATCTATGAGTTGGAATATAAGACTATGGGTGTTATAGGCTTGGGCAGAATAGGCAGGACGGTTGCCGAAGCGGGACTTGCTATGGGTATGAACGTAATAGCGTTTGATACATATCAAAATGAAGAAATGATAAAACGCGGCGTAAAATACGTCGGATACGACGAGTTGTTAAAAACTGCCGACGTAATAAGTCTGCACTGTCCGCTGACAGACAATAACACGGAAATGATAAACAAAGAAAGTATAGCTAAGATGAAAGACAGCGTAATTATAATCAATAACAGTCGCGGCGGACTTATAAACGAACGCGATTTAGCCGACGCTCTTAAAAGCGGTAAGGTCTACGGAGCGGGAATAGACGCCGTTTCCGTGGAACCTATCGCGAAAGACAATCCTTTACTTTCTGCGCCGAATTGTTTTATCACTCCGCATATCAGCTGGGCGGCGTTGGACACTCGCAGACGATTGATAAAACTTGCCATAGAAAACGTAAAGGCGTATTTGAGCGGAAACCCCGTAAATATAGTCAATAATTAAAAGGTAAAATATGAAATATACGTTTATGCGGTTTCCGCAATTCAGATATAAAGCGGTTACGCTGAGTTACGACGATAACGTCGTATACGATAAAAAATTGTTGAAAATCATAGACGAATACGGTCTTAAATGTACGTTTAATCTTAATTCGGGGCGCTTTGCCGAAAGAGACGGCGGAAGAATGATGACGGAGAAAGAGACAAAGTCGTTGTTTGCTGATTCCGTACACGAAATAGCCGTACACGGCGAAAATCACATGTCGCTTGCGGAATGTGACAGGGCGTTTATCGCAAAAGAAGTCCTTGACGACAGAATCGCTCTTGAAAAATTGTTCGGTCGTATCGTTAAGGGTATGGCTTACGCCAACGGCTCATACGACGATAAAACGATTGAGGTTTTAAAGTCGTGCGGTATAAAATACGCGAGAACTACTACGTCGACGGAAAAGTTCGATATACCGACGGACTGGTTTAAGCTTTCGCCGACCTGTCATCATTATAATTCGAAATTAAACGAACTTACGGAAAGTTTTTTGAAAGATTACGACGAAAACGATAATTATAAACATAAAACGCCTAAGTTGTTTTATATGTGGGGGCATGCTTACGAGTTCAACGACCGCGATAACTGGGAGGTATTAGAAGATTTCTGCCGGAAAATCGGCGGCAGAAGCGACGTGTGGTATGCGACCAACGTCGAAGTTTACGATTACGTTAAGGCTTACGAAAGTCTGGAGTATTCGACAGACGGAACAGTTATAAAAAATCCGTCGGCAACCGACGTATACCTGAACTATTTCGGCGAAAATGTCGTAGTTAAGGCAGGGCAGACAATAAAGACAAGCGATAAATTCGATTTGAAAGTCCTATTATTAAAGTGAGCGCGCGTGAATAGCTCGCAGGCTTTAATAAAGCCGAAAATAATGCGAAGAGGTAGATCTGAGTGAAAATTGCAGTAATATCAAGCGGCGGCGACGCGCCGGGAATGAATGCCTGCATTCGGGCGATAACGAGATACGCGGACAATCGGGGTATAGAAGTCTGCGCTTTTTTGCGCGGCTATAAAGGTATACTCGAAGACGATTATATAGAATTAAATCGGAAAAGCGTGTCAAACGTGATACATACCGGCGGAACGTTTATTCAGACTGACAGGTGTAAGGAGTTTCGCGAAAGAAAGTATCGTGATAAAGCCGCCGAAATTTTGCGCGGGCATAACATAGACGCGTTGATAGTGATAGGCGGCGACGGCTCGTTTCACGGGGCGCTTGACTTATACAACGACGAAGACTTTAACGTTATGGCGATACCCGGCACGATAGATAACGACCTGGCATATACCGAACTTACGCTCGGCTTCGATACCGCCGTGAATAACGTTCTCTGGGCTATAAATACGTTGAGAGATACAATGCAATCGCATAACAAGGTAACAGTTGTTGAAGTTATGGGCAGGCATTGCGGAGATATCGCTCTCCACGCCGGTATGACCGGCGGCGCGGAATATATACTTATTCCCGAAGTTCCTTACGATATGGATAAAATCTGTCGCGGTATTCGGCAAAGCGAAAAGCAGGGCAAACGCAGTAATCTGATAGTAATTGCCGAGGGCGCGTGCAGAATGGAAGATTTTTGCGCGGAATTCGAGAAGAAAACGGGAATAACGCCGAGACAGACGAGATTGGGCTTTATTCAGCGCGGCGGTTCGCCTACGCATATCGACAGATATATAGGCAGTTTGTTCGGCATTTATGCCGTAAAAGCCATAATAGAAAACAAACGTTGCCGCGCGATCGGCTTGAGACATTCTGATGTTTATGATATCGATATCGGCGAAGCTTTGAAAACGGAAAAGACGGCGGATAAGGAACTGTATAAAGAGGTAATGGAAATAAAGTAAAACAGACGTGTGTAAACCCGACAGACAACAGAAACGATGCGTTTCGGTTGTCTGTCGGGTTTTTTATGCCGTAATTTACGATTGCTGTTATTTAAAATATATAGGATTATGTTTTTTCAAGCCGTTTTTCCTTTGGTAAAATAACCGTTTATAGACGCGATGAAAAAATTTCAAAAAAATTTTCCGAAAAGTATTGACAAACGCTATAATCGGGTGTATAATAAAATTAAGTTTTTAAAGTGTGTTAAAAAATTACCAAAAAAATACAAATCGAAGCGAAATATAATATTTGTTTACGGCAACGCTCCACCTTTTTTTGTGTCGTATGACAAAGAAAAATTCGTCGGATGTGTTTTTTTAGGTCTAATTATTTAACAGAGTTAAAAATATTACGGAGGTTATAAGATGATGAAAAAGTTTTTGGCAATCTGTCTGGCTCTCGTCACCGCGTGTTTTGCGATAAACTGCGGAGACGGAGGCGAAAACCACGGCAATTACGTCGCGACGCTGAAAATCGGCTATTACGAAGCGGGTTACGGCACGGAGTTTATGGAATATTGGACTACCGAATATAATAAAGCTCACCCCGACGAACAGATAAATTTCGAAATCGACCCTAATATAGGCGCGACGGTTATCGGTCCCGCGCTTCAGAATAACGCGGGTATTTGCGATATTTATTTGTCGCTCGCAACGAATTGGTACGGCTGGGCGAGATCGGGCTGGATAGAACCCCTCGACGATATAGGCGATATGGTCAACCCCGACGGCGTTAAGTTCGACGACGCGTACACGCTCGATACATACCGTAATTTCGGTTACATAGACGGTCACAGATACGTTTTGTCGCAGTCGGGCGGTTCGCTCGGTAACGGTTTCGTTTATAGCGAAAAGTTGTTCAAACAACACGGCTGGAAAGTTCCCGAAACGGTAGACGAATTATATGAACTGGTTGAAACAATCAACAACGACCCCGTAAATACCGATAATAACCCCGATAACGACATCGCGCCGTTCGGCTGGGGCGGTCAGGTTATGGCTTATTGGGATACTGTCGTAAGTATGTGGTGGGCGCAGTACGAGGGCGAAGAATATATAGCCGATTTCTATAAAAACCCGTCGCCCGAAAAGTATCAGAACAGAGAGGGACTTAAAAAAGCTCTTAAAATCATAGAAGACCTTATCTGCACGGGCGAGGGAAAGGCGAAAAACTCTATGGAGGGCGCGATGGCTAAAAACCATCTGCTTATGCAAAAGGATTTCGTTCAGTATAAATCCGCTATGATTTCGGGTTATTACGGAATAATCAACGAAACAAAGGGTTATATCGACCCTGATTGCGACCTTAAAGTGTTCTTCCCCGCGATCGAGGGCGCGAAGACCGACGCAAACGGCAATCCCGTAATAATTAACGTAGCCGATTCTACAAAATGCGACTTTATGTTTATCCCGTCGGCAAGCAAGGTTAAAGATTATGCCAAAAAATTCCTTGTCTGGATTTCTAATCGCGATTGCGCGAGCGCGTATATAAGATATACCGGCGGCGGTTCGCCCTATGCGTATAACGAAGAATCGTTAGGAGATATTCCTACGTTGCTTCGCTCGGTACTCGATATGGGTAAACAGTCTAACTTCAAGGTCGTCGATATTTCTACCGACAACCCGATAACGAACATCGGCAAGATTACGATGTGGCCTGCCGGCGAGCCTTATACCTCGATGGTTCTCAACAATACTTCTCCTGCGGCAACCATAAGCGCGCAATATAATTTCGTTCGTGAAAAATGGACGGAGTGGGAGAAAGCTGCGGGGCTTAAATAAGTATGACTTCCGTATTCAATCAAACTAACGAAGAAATTCAGGAGTCGCTTAAAAGAGGCAGGAAAAAGCGGAAAATAAAACGGGCGATATTTATTATATCTATGATGATTATTCCCGTAATACAGTTTCTGATATTTTACGTCTATATCAACCTAAACAGTTTTCCGCTTGCATTTCAAAGCAAAAACGTCTATTTCAACAAGGTTGAATGGGTGGGCTGGCAGAACTTTCGGAAAGTATTCAGAGAGATAAAGAACAACGGCGAAACGGGGACTCTCGGCAGGGCGATATTCAACTCGATTCTGTATTTCGTGTTCAATACGCTCATAATGACTCCGCTCACCATTCTTCTGGCGTTCTTCTTCTGGAAGAAGATGCCGGGGTATAAGATTTACAGGTTTACTTTCCTGTTGCCGAGCCTTATGCCGGGCGTAGTTCTGCCGATGTTGTTCAGCTTTATGCTCGACTCTTCCACGGGTGTGCTTACTCCGCTTTTTAGAGCTTTGGGCTTGGGAAAACTGGTACCCGCAAACGGCTGGCTCGGAACTTACGAGACCGCGCAGGCAATGATTATATTCTATTTGTTCTGGTCTGGTTGCGGAGTAAGCATAATGCTTATGAGCGGAAATATAAACCGTTTGCCGACGGAAGTGTTCGAAAGCGCGAGATTAGACGGCGTAAACCTTTTTCAGGAACTCTGGTTTCTGGTAATACCTATGATATTGCCGCTCTTTTCGATAATGATAATATCGGGCGTAAATACCATACTCGGTATCTACCTGCCGCCTATGTTATTGACGAAAGGCGGACCCGGAGGGTCGACTAAGACTATCGCGTATCTCATAATGGATTGGACGACTCAGGGCGAGGAGGGCGTTGCCGCGGCGGCGGGCTTGCTGTTCAGCTGTATAGCGATACCGCTGGTGTTCGGGCTTAAAGCCGTTCTCGAAAAAATCACTCCGGAGGTGGAATATTGATTACCGATAAAAAGACTTTAAGAAAAGTCAGACGGCTTGAAAATAAAATGGAAAAGCGTTCGGTAGGCGAAACGATATTTCTGTGGGTGCTTTGCGTGCTGTTCGCAATCTATACGATATCGCTGTTTTATCCGCTCTATTGGTCGATTATCAATTCATTAAAGACAACCCGCGAATTTTTCAAATCGCCTTACGCGTTGCCGGGGCAGTATATCGACGGCGAACAGTTCCACGTCACGCTCGAAAACTTCAAAGAGGCGTTGCAGGTAAAGGTGGGTAAGTCGAATCTGATACAGATGTTCGGCAACAGCCTTATCATAACTTTCGCCGCGCTGTTTATCGCGCTTACGGAATGTACTATGACGGGTTACGTCCTTTCAATGTATAAATTCCCCGGAAGCAAAGCGATATATAACTTTATGATTCTTATAACGATGATACCGCTTGCGGGGTCTACTCCGTCGCTGTATAAGTTCTATTGTCAGACGGGGCTTTACGATACGCGAATAGGCGTAATACTGCTCTATACGGGCGGTTTCGGTTATCCGTTCATGTTGTTGTATAACTTCTTTTTAGGCGTGTCGTGGTCATACGGCGAGGCTGCTATGATAGACGGAGCTTCCGACTGGGGCGTGTTTTTCAGAATAATGATGCCGCAGGCTCTCGGAATGGAACTCGCTATAGGCGTAATGTCGTTTATGGGTATTTACGGCGATTATACCAACCCGTATCTGTTTCTGAAAAGCCACCCGACGTTGTCGGTAGGTATCACTTCGCTTAGCGACAGATTGCAGGGGCAGGGCAGATATCCCGCGGCTTTCGCGGCTATGCTCGTATCGTGCGTGCCGACCTGGATATTCTATATCGTCACGAACAAAAAAATGTACGGTCTTAAAATAGACACGGGAATTAAAGGATAAAAATAAAAGGAAAAAGATGATGAACAAATTTTTAAAAACCGGGGTCGCAGCGGTGCTTCTTGCGGCAAGTATAACGTGCGCGGCTTGCGCGGGAGGAAATTCTAAAGTGGTAAAGGGAATGCCGGATTATTCGGCGGACGAAAATGTTAAAGAGTTTATGCTGGGCGGCTATTGCGCTCCGCATAGCGGGATTTTCAATAACGGCGTAGACGACGATTACGTTACGGAAGCCGCTTATAAACAAATGCGCGAAGCGGGGCTTGACTACATACTTACGCTTTACGACGTGTATTCTCCGAGCGACCCGTCGCAGATACTCAAACACCTCGATTACGCCGAAAAGGCGGGCGTAAAAGTGCTTGTCCGCTGGGATAGTATCGCGGGTATGGGCAGCTCTACCGTAGAAGAAATGGAAGCGGCTTTAAAGCCTATCAAGGATCATCCCGCGTTCTGGGGTATCTTTGCGAAAGACGAACCGTCTGCGTCCTGGTTCAACGACCTCGGAAGCGCGTGCGAAGTCTATAAAAAGGTTTGCCCCGATAAATATTATTACGTCAACCTGTTCCCCAACTATGCAAACATCGAGCAGCTCGGAACGGACAATTACAGAAAATACGTCAATCTTTACTGCAATAAAGTCGATAACGGAATGATAATAGAGGATCACTATCCGTTCGGACATATTCAGGGTTCCGATAAATACGACGTAAACTCCGCATATCTTTCAAACCTCGAAGTTATTCAGAAATACGCCAGATATTATAAGCGCGAACATTGGGAATACATTCAGGGCGAGACCTGCGGCAACGGTTTTAAAACGCCCGATTATTACGATATGCGTTTCCAGATTTATACGAGCATGTGTTACGGCGTAATCAATATGCAGTATTTCTGCTATTTCTCCCCGTTTGCTGGCATGATAGGCGAAACGGCTGCGTTTATCGACTGCGAGGGCAACCCCACCGATATCTATTACGGCGGACAGAAAATCAACGCTGAAATACATAAGTTCGATCACGTTTACCTTAACTACGTCGATAATTACGTCGGAGTTATGACCAAAATCGGCAGCAAGAACGAAAAAGGCGCGCAACCCGCGTTCGAGGGGCTGACAGAAACAATAAGTTCGCACGAGAGAATTGCGAGTTTCGAAGCCGAACAAGACGCGATTATAGGCGCGTATAAAGACAAAGACGGTCGCGACGGATTTATGGTCTGCAACTATACCGTACCGGCATACAGAATCAAAAATAAAGTATCTTTCAAATTTAATGATTGCGACGGCGTTATTTACTATCGCGAGGGCGAGTATAACTTCGTCGAAGCTAAAAAAGGCGCGTTCGAGATCGAACTCGACGCAGGCGAGGGAATATTCGTTATACCCGTAAAGAGATAAGGAGATAAATGATGAAAAAAATAAACGTATTGTTTGCAGGCGCGCTGGCATTGACGGTTGCGTTGGGCGTGTGTTTCGGCGGAACGACCGCCAAGAAAGCGGACGCGGCAAGCCTCAAAACCAACATCTTCAACGAGATGCTCGAAGAGGATAATTTAGAAGATAACAACAAGTGGATAACGCTTAAAAAAGACTCTGCTATCGACGTTAAAAACATAGGTAAAGAAAATCTGCATTATACCGCCGACGCGACGGCTAATATGATAGTTTTACAGCAGAACGAAAAAATCACTCTCGGCAAAAATCAGTACGTCGAGTATACCGTCACCTTTGAGGGAATGATTTCTGCGGCTGTTATAGATTTTGCTTTCGTCTCGGATAAACTTGCCGAAAATTCTACGCTCGATGACGTAGACGGCGTATCGTTTTACGCCAACCCCGCATGGATGCAAGGTTGCCTTAACACTCATTCCGATATTAAATTAGGCGGCGGCTGGGGCAATACCGGCGAAGCCAATACGGTTATGGGGTTGCAGTGGGTCAACGGTAACGCGGCGTTAGGTTCGAGAAACCCCTCAAGCGGCAAATACGCGTGGAAAATTCGCGTATATGACGACGGAACGACTTTCTATTACATTGCCGACGCGTATTCGGATAACTGGTTTATGACCGCGGTGGTCGGCTATTTGCCTGTACCTAACAGCGGTTGGGAGAAAGTCGCGGGCTTCGAACCCGTAAAAGAGGGCTATCCGACAATCAGGGTAAGAAACGCTTCCGAAATATTTATCGGGCAGGCTGAAACGGGAGTTTACGATTATACCGAACAGATGTCCGCCGCGGGCTCGGTGGACGGTACGCTAAACGGCAACAAGATTATCGATAAAATAGATAATGCGGAAAACGCGGTATTCAAACCCGTGACGGGCGGTATAGGTATGAAATCCGCCTTGAAAGCGATAGCTGTTGAAAACTGCGCCGCCGACGATTTGCTCGTAAAAAAGACCAAACTCAGCGCGCCCGCCAATTCGTACGCGACAAAAGTTTACGAACTCGAAAACGAACTCGTGGTTGATACTACCGGAACGGCTGAAGCGGTTATGTATATAGGTTCGTCGTCTCAGAAAGATTTCTCCGACGCGACGGCGCTCCGTTTCACTTCGAATAACGGCAGACTTACGCTTACCGTCGACGGCAAAGCTGCCGAACTCGACGCGTATAACGGCGATAAATTCGTAATGACTATCGTCACCGACGGCAGTTGGAATAACGACGTTTACGTCGGCGGCAAAAAGGCGTTGTCTTTCGAAAAGAATATTTCCGATAAGTATATCGCGTTCGGCACTAAAGGCGTAAACGCCGACAATAAGGCGATTATCGGCGTATGCGGCGCGGCTTATAAACGTTACGATTATCAACAGGGTAAAGGCGGAGATTTCACCGAAACTTTTGATAACGGCAAATATAATAAAGCCAATATGGCGTTTGCATACAGAGTGGAAGATTTGCAGAACTATATGTACGCCGATAAAGCCAACGGCAGACTAACTATAGCAAACGTCGGTTACACTGGCGTAATTTCCACAAAGCAGGCTTACGGCGATTTCGATTTCACTTTCGAAATAGCGACGCTCGACACTACTAAACTCGACGACGGTTCCGAAGCTCCTTGTAACTTTATGATAAGCTGGGGCAGAGCGGCTGCCGAGTCCGATTACGCTTCCGGCGGTTGCGGCGCATATCTCGTATGGGGTAACGACCTTAACATTATGGGCAATAAAGACGTGACGTATGCCGAGGGTTACGGCGCGTGGTGCAATTTCGACATGCCTACCGATAAAACGGACGAAGCGGGCAACCCGCTCGGCAGATCGAACAGTCTTTGGGATTATAACTTTTCCGAGGGCAACCTTGTGTTCAGAACGATAAAGAAAGATCATCGCGTCGAGATTTATCTGTACACGGCGGAAAGCGAAGAAAACGCTCAGTCGAGAACAAAACCCGTCTGCGTGCTTGAAAACGATTATTCTTACGGTTACGTCGGTATCTGCGGCGTTCCCACCGGTAAGCCGATGTCGATGCAACTCGATTCTTTCTCGATAAAGAATCTTGACGAACATAAAGCGGATAAATTGATCGTCGGTACCGACGCGGATATTACCGATCTCGACTTCACGCCCGATAATAGCGACGACGATATCAAAGACCCGTTCGAAGATGAAAGTAAAAACAGCGGAAGCTCCGAAGAATCGAAAAACTCGTCGTCCTGTAAAGGCGGAGTCGAACTTCCCGTACTTCTCATGTGCGTATTCGGCGGCATGACATTAACGTATGCGTTGAAACGCAGAAAAAAACAATAAACGGTTGACGACAGGATTGTTCTGTTGAGTTAATCGACGTCGTATTGTCTTGTTTATCGCGGCAAATTTTGTCGGGAAATTGATTTGCATACCCAAAATCCCGTTTTTCGGAATATGCGGTAAAAATCGCTTCTTGTAAACCGCTCAAGACAATACGCGTCGCAAACTCTCAATAATAATCCTTTCCGATAAAAAAACATATTATTCAGGAGGAAAAAATGAAAGCAAAAAGTTGGTTAAGCAGAGTTTTAACCTTTGCGGCGGTCATCGCGCTGAGCGCGTCGGTGGTCTTGGGGGTAACGGGGGTGACGAACGTAAAAGCGGACGGCGATATCGCGACGACTAAAAAGTTGTCGGTTAAAAGCAACGCGACGAGCGGAGTAACCGCCGTTCAGGCGAATACCGCGCTAACTCTCGGAGAAAAACGTTACGCCGATACTATTATCGACTTCGTAAATATGCCCGAAAACGCCGTTATAGACCTTGCGTATGCTCCCGTTCGCACGAGAGTCGAAAGCGAAGTTCAGGGCGCGCTTACGGAAAGCCTTACTCTGTATGCAAACCCCGCGTGGCTTCGCGCAACGCTTAATTCGGCAACCGCTAAAACTCTGACGAGCGGATGGGGAAATGCAGGCGAAGTCGGCGCAGTCACGGGTATACAGTGGGTAAACGGAAACTCCGCGCTGGGCGCGTCCGACGTAGCCGAAACAAAGAGCTATCGTGTAAGATACCGTATGTACGACAACGGAACTATGGTGTGTTATTTTGCAAAAACAGGCGAAGTTAATTATTTCGCAAGCGCGATAGCGGGATATGTAATTAACGGAGGAGCCTGGGTTGCGGACGACGGCATGACCGTTGCGGAAAAAGTATTCCCGACGATAAGACTCAGAGAATGCGGCGAAGCTACGATAGCTTATTATGAAACCGCAGTGTACGAATATGAAAATTGCTGTAACGGTTCGGACTTTCTCGACGGAGAACTTGTAGAGGGAACGAAATACGTCGAAACGTTCGACGAAAACACTTCGGAACTCCGTATTATTTCGGGAACGGCTAAAGTCGTGACGGCAACGCCCGAATACAAGACGATCGAGGAACACGCCGTAAACGGCGGACTTATAGACGAAACGGCTGTAAACGGCGCGAACTTTGTTCCTAACGATTGGGGTCAGGTAGTGGCTGTATACGGAGAAAAACTCAATCTTGCCAAAGGACAGTACGCCGAAGCTACTTTCGACCTTACGGGAGTCGCAGGTACCTGGATGGAGACGAAATTCTTAGCCGATAAACCTACCGACGCCGAAACTTTCGGCTTCGAACAAGGCGACGGAATGTTAGTCGTCAACGACGGAAGAGCCAGACTGTATTCGCAGAATACGACGTCCTGGTACGACGGTTGGGGCAACCGGAGAAATACAACGGAATATAGTTGGGTAAATTACGTCAACGGCAATGCTACGCTCGGTGTTGCGGCGGGCAGCGATTCGTTCAGATACAGAGTGAGAATTTACGACGACGGCACGGCTATATATTATTTTGCCGCCGCGGGTCAGGAAAACTGGTTCGCGTACGCTTACGTCGGTTGGCAACCGGGCGGGGCGTCATGGGTTAAAGGCGGTAACGGGTTTACTCCTGTAAATTCAGGCTATTTCGCGCTCGGTTTCAGAAATACTCCCGCGCCGAAACTTACGGCGTTCACGGCGGGCGTTTATAACTATGACGCGGCTGCGGGCGATGCGGCTGGTACTCTTGCGGGCGAGCTTTATACCGAAAAATTCGGCGCGAACAGTAAACTCGAAACGGTTGTCGGTCAGGGCAAAATTTACGACCTTTCTTCTGCGTTCAGCGCGAAAGCCGACGCCGATAAAATTACCTACGTTCAGGCGGATAAAAAAATACTCATAGATAATGCTGCGGATAACGGTTACGCTTATTCGAGATTCGTTCTCCCCGTAACAGGTAAATCGGTATTGAATATGTTTACGTTAGAGATCCCCGAACTCACGGGCGCGGCGAAAGCCGTCATATATCTCGGAGCGGACGACGCTGCGTTGGCTAACGCCGCGAAGTTGACTTTCTCGCTCGGCACCGACGGAAAAATAGTCGTGTCCGACGGAACGAATACGGCGGTAACAGAGTTAAAGACGGGCGAAAAGTTCACTCTTTCTGTCGTCGGTGATGCCGAAAACAAAATTCTTATTAACGACAAAGAAGTCGAGGGGCTTAGCCTCGGAGCCGTTGCGGGTAAATATTTCGCAATCGGCTTAAACGGAGTAACTGCAGGCGATAAGGCGAAAATCGCATATTACGGTCTGACTTGTAAGGGTTACGTCGAAATTGTTTCCGAAAGCGATTTCGCGCCCGCTATCAAACCCTATCCCGTAAAACTCGCCGCGCCCGTCGTTACGATAGACGAACAAGGCGTTGCAAGCTGGACAGCTATAGACGGCGCAATCGGTTATAAATATGTTATCGATAAGGCTGAAGCCGTCGAAACGGATAAAACAAGCGTAACTCTCACCAAAAATCAGACTATAAAGGTTATGGCTCTCGGTAACGGCGACGATTATCTCAACGGCGATTATTCCGAAACCGCGACTTATACGATAGTTCCGAAAAAACTCGGCGCACCCGTCGTCACCATAGATGAAAACGGCGTTGCGAGCTGGAACGCGGTAGAGAACGCAAGCGGTTATAAGTATATCATAGATAACGCCGAAGCCGTTGCGACCGATAAAACCACCGTTACGCTTACAGACGGTCAGACTATAAAGGTTATGGCTACGGGCGACGGCGAATACTTTGCCGACGGAGATTATTCCGAAGCTAAGAAATACGTCAAAGCAAGCGAGAGCAAGGATAACGGAAATTCCGATAAGAAAGGTTGTTTCGGTTCTGTAGGAAATACTTTCGGGGTCGTTTTGGCAACTCTCGCGCTCGGCGCTGTAGTTTCGGCGTTTAAGAAAAAACGCGGATAAAAAATAAAAACGCCGCGGGCAAAAGCAAACCGCATTTTGCCGCGCGGCGAAAAAATAAAATTGTATCGTTACTCGTCGGTCGGTTGATCGAGCGCGGCATAAATGCCCGTCTGAACGGCGGTTTCCGCCGCCCCCAGTAAAATCGCTTTGTCACCGAGCGGCGAGAAACAACATTCGGTTGTTTTAGAGAAGATGTTTGCGTGAACGTAATCGTTCAGGGCGTTGAGATACTTGTCTCCGAGTAATCGCAGATCGCCGTTTATTATCACGGTCGAAAGGTCGAGCATTACTATGAGATTAGAAATGGCAATCGCGAGCAGTTTTGCCGAGCGGTCGGCAATATCGAGCGCGGTTTCGTCGTTATCGAGATACCGCTCTATGAAATTTTCCTTTGAAAAGTCGACGATGTTTCCGAGGTTGCTCATTTTTTCGCGTGAGCCGCTGTCAAGCGTTCTGCGAATGTATTGCATTACCATACTACCGAGAGATATCTGAGTAATAAGCGCGCGCTCCGAAAAGTCGGTGACGGATCCGAATTCGCCCGCGTAACCGTTCTCGCCCTCGTAAATTTCGCCGTTGATGTATAACGTCGCGCCGGCGGATTCTCCTATATGGAGATACAGCGCGGAACGCGCAGAGGCGAGCGGCTCTAAAGACTTGTGACCGATAAGCGCGACGTACATATCGTTTTTAACGTCTACGGCGCAATCGAAATTTTCGCTGAAGATTTTATACAGATTGATATGTTCGCAATCCTTGAATTTGGCGGCTATCCGGAAATAACCGGTATTTTTATCGATACGACCCGGCGTGCTTACGCATATGGCTTTAAGCGGCAAGCCCTGCAGAGTTTTGTTTTTAAGCATGCTCTTTAATATGTCAATCGATTCGTTTACGTCGTCTATGGATAAAAGATAGCGTTCGTCGGTTTCTTTCGACAACATACGGTTGCCGTTGATATCGAAAATATCTATTTTTATTTTCGCACTCGAATAATCGACTACGGCGAATAAGCCGAACAACTCGTTAAGCGCGTAAAGCGACGGCTTTCTGCCCACTATCGTGCTTTTGTCCGACATGGCTTTGACTATGTTTTTTTTGCGTAAGTCCTCCATTATGTTGTACAGCGCGACGTTGCTTAATTTAAGCGCGGCGGATAGCTGCGTGCAGGACGAATTGCCGCAATTTTTTAGTATGGAAATAACTTTTTTCTGATTATCCTTGCGGATAAGGCTCAGCCCCTGAAAAGACGATTTAGCCATATTGTCACCTTAATATACAGTATTAAAAAACACTGTTAATTTTATAACAGTATAACATAAAATCAAATAAAACGAAAGTAAAACCACATAAAAAAGAAAAATAACGAAAAAGAAACAGAGAAATCGCAATGAATAACGTAATGCAGTTTGCAAGACAGGAATTAGACAGATATTTTTATAGACTTACGGGAAAATCAAACGATATCGCGCTGGAAGTAACCGAAAATTCTCCGCAGCTTTTCGACGAGCGTTTTATAATAGACGTCGAAAAAACGAGCGGAAAGATATCGGGTATAAACGAAAGGAGCGTATTGCTCGGCGTTTATCGTTTTCTGCGCGAAATCGGTTGCAGGTTTCTTTACCCAGGCGCGGACGGCGAAATTATACCGGAAATTTCCTCCGACGAAATTTCGGTACATATCGACGTTACGCCCGCAAACAAACATCGCGGGTTGACTTTAGAGGGCGGCTGTTCGGGCGAACACGTCAGAAAGTTTATCGACTGGGGCTTTAAAAACGGCTTCAACAGTTACTTTATACAATTCCGCACGGGTTATACGTTTTTCGAAAGGTGGTACAGGCACGATTTTAACCCGTTTGCCGATAAAACGCCGTTTAACGACGAGATCGCCGCAAAGATAAACGCGGAACTCCGCGCGGAGATAAAAAAACGCGGAATGATTTTTCATGCCGTGGGACACGGCTGGACGTGCGAACCGTTCGGTATACCCTCGCGCGGGTGGGACGAAAACGGCGAAGTCCCCGAAAAATATCGTAAATATTTCGCTCTCGTAAACGGTAAAAGGGGCTTTTATAAGGGGATACCGCTTAACACCAATCTGTGTTATTCCGACCCGGAAGCGAGAAAAGCCGTTGTTGAAAACGTGGCGGAGTATGTCGTCGAAAATAAAGACGTAGACGTTCTGCATCTCTGGCTGGGCGATAACTACAATAATTTCTGCGAGTGCGAAGAGTGCGCGAAAAAATTGCCGTCGGAGTGGTACGTCCGATTGCTTAACGAACTCGACGAAAGACTTACGGAACTCAAATCGGACGTAAAAATAGTTTTTCTTATATATTTCGAATTGCTCTATAAGCCGCTTAAAGAAAAAATCAAAAACAAAGACAGATTTATCATGATGTTCGCGCCGATAACGCGGACTTACGACCGCTCGCTTGCGGACTTTGTAGAAGAGGCTAAGACCAAAGAAGTCACGCCGCTTGTATTGAATAAATTCGTTCCGCCCGTCGACTGCGCCGAAAATATGCGCCACCTGTTCGACTGGAAACAGATTTTCGACGGCGATTCGTTCATTTTCGATTATCCGCTTATGTGGGATTGTTGCAGAGAATACGGCGGAATAATTCTCGCTAAAACCATTTACAACGATATCCGCGCGCTTAAAAAACTTGGTTTAAACGGTTATGTCAGCTGTCAGTTGCAGAGAAACTTTTTCCCTACGGGCTTTCCCATGTACGTTATGGCGACGGCGTTAAGCGACGGAAAACGCTCTTACGAAGATATAAAAAACGAGTATTTTTCGGCGGCGTTCGGTAATTGCGGCGATGAAGTTTACGATATTTTAACCGACGTATCGTCTTGGAAAATTTACGATTATATGCGCGGAAATTTAGCCGTAGATTCCGCAGAAATGCGTGACGGTATAAGCGAAATAAAGGTAAAAATACAGGAGTATTCCGAAAAAATAGCCGAACTTGAAAGCAGAAATAACGCGCCCGTTGTAATGCGGCATCTCGCGCTTGTCGAAAAGCTGTTCGCGATACTTGCGCGCGTCGCGGAAATAATCGAAGAAAAGACGGGAAATAACGACGCGAATAAAATTGATTTGACATTGCGCCGACTTCAGGTTACAATATTCGAGTTCGAGCCGTTCTGCGATCAACGCTTCAACGGCGGGTATTTCTATACGCATATAGAAGAAATGGCTCACAGAAAATAACGGGAGAAACAACGCTATGAAGTTTTTCGGAAACATTAAAGACGGAGCGGTTTTGCAACGCGACAAAGAAATTATTATAAACGGTTCGGCGGAAAGCAGGGCTGTATGTGTGCTGAAAGGCGTAAATTACTTTGAAGAAAGAGAAATTCTGCCCGACGAAAACGGTAAATTCAGGGCGGTTTTTCCTCCGGTAAGCGATATAAAAAATAAATTTACGCTCGGCTTATATACTCAAGACGAAAAAATCGAAATTTCGGTAAGGTTTGGCGACGTATTTCTCACGCTCGGTCAGTCGAATATGTCTTACGGGGTCGGCTGTATGTATAACCGTAAAGAGTTAATCGCAAAAGCGAAAAAGTGCGACGTTTCGTTTTTCAATATTTTCGAAGCCGAAGTAAAAGAAAACGGCGAGGTGTTGCGCCCCGCTGCCCCGCAGGACGATTTTGCAAAGAATTGGAAATGGATTACCGCGGAAGACGAGGATTTCGGCGGGACGTCCGCGGTCGCGGTAATTACGGCTATAGAACTGTATGAAAAAACGGGCGCGCCCGTGGCTATGGTAAATACCGCTCTGGGCGGCGTCAGTATAGATACATATATGCCGCGCGACGTTGCCGATACCGACGAAAGAATAGTCGCGCACTTAAAAAAGATAGACAAATATATTCCGAAAGACGGTCAATATAACATATACGGCGGAGCTAATTATACACAGCTCGGCGGAATTTATAACGAAAAGATACACCCGCTCAGAGATAATCGCTTCAAAGCGATAATGTGGTATCAGGGCGAAAACGCTATAAGTAATTTCGACGGAGCGGTTTATTTCGAAATCGCGCTACGCAAGATAATAGAAACTTATCAGGGCATTTTCGGCGGAGATACCTATTTTGTGGCGACAAACGTCGCGCTCGATTATTACGATTACGGCGAATACGGATATAATTATATAAACGAAGCCGTCGACAGAGCGGTAAGGGGACAATACGCGTGTTCTTTCCCCGCTTACGACGCTTCCACCGAGTGGAAAGTAAACGACGGCGCGACTTATTATCACCCTATTCACCCCGTAAACAAAAATTTGATTTCGCATAGATTCGCAAAGGCGATTTTATCCGAATGTTATGATAAAAAAGAGTGGATTCCGCCTTATATAAGCGACGTCGCGATAAAAGGCGACAGGGTTTTCGCGTCGATTTTTCCTGAAAAGAAAATTAAATACAAGAAAATTTACGGCTTTACCGTGGCGGGTAAAGACGGCAAGTTCGTCGAGGCGGATTGCCGCGTTTCGGGTAATGGCAAGCTTGAAATATATTCGCCTTACGTTACCGAACCCGTAGAGATAACCTACGCGTTTTCGCCGTATAATTCGCGTTGCAATCTGATAACTTCCGACGGCGACGCGGTAAAAACTTACCGTAAGCGTTTCGAGGACGTGTCGGAAAGACCGTATCTGCCGCTTAACGCGTTCGGGGATTGTTCGGAAATGTATTTCGACGAAAAAAATTTCGGCGCGGATCTCGGCTGTATAGGTAAAGCGGAAATTTTTAAAGACGGGCAGATTACCCGCACTCATTCGACGAAAAGAAAGATTGTCCGCGCGGGCGGCGAAAAATGCCTGAAAGTCGAATATAAACCGACGAACGACGGATATTATTTCTTCGGCGTTTCGCCCGAAATAAATATAGCGGGTACGGACCCGCATTTCGAAAGATTCGATTATCTTTCGGTCGAGATGAAAGTCGCGGGCAACGAAGAAATAGAATTTTACGGCGCGCTTGTCAGAATTCGCGGCGGAGCAGTCAGAAGATTTATCGGTGAAGAACCCGTCGTTAAAGCGAGCGGTAATTTCAGAGTGTACAGACTTTCTTTAAAAACGTTTATGTCTCCGTCGCTGGCATGTTACCCCGCAGACGAAGAAGACAGAAAGACTATAAACTCGTTCGAGTTATATTTCAGAAGTAAAAACAAAGGCGTTTTATATATTAAAAACATTCGTTTACACGATTAAAGGCGGATAAATATGAATACGTTAAAAGTAATGAACGTAGTAAATTTTATAAGGGGTTGCGAACCGAGGCTTGAAATGGACCTTGTAACTCCCGTAAAAAAACAACTCGAACTGCTTAAAAAAACGGGGCTGAAATCTACGTTTCTTTTTCAGTACGACGCGCTTTTGCGAAAGGATATGACGGAACTATTCGACGGCGCGGATAAAGATAAAACCGAGATAGGCGGGTGGTTCGAACTCGTCCGCCCGCAGGTTGAAGCGTGCGGGCTTAAATGGCGCGGCAGAGCCGGGTACGACTGGGATTATTTTGCCGAAGTCGATACCCCTATGGGATACGGCAAAGAAGAAAGAATCGCGTTGGTCGACGAATTTATGTCGAAATTCAAAGCGACTTTCGGCTATTATCCGAAGAGTATGGGCGCGTGGGCTATCGACGCGTTTACGCTTAACTATATGTACGATAAATACTCTATACAGGCATTTTGTATCTGTCGCGAACAGGTCGGAACGGACGGTTATAATTTCAGCGGCGGCTATTATGCGGGCGGTTATTACGCAAGTAAAAACAACTTGCTTTGCCCCGCGCAGACGAGAGAAAAACAGATAGACGTACCCGTTTTCAGAATGCTCGGCTCCGACGTGGTAAAACAGTATTACAGCGGACTTGACGAAAATTTCAATCCCGCCGCCTTGCAGGGCGTCGTAACGCTCGAACCCGTAGGCGACGGAAAAATCGGCGGCAGCAATCCCGAATGGGTCGATTGGTTTCTTGACGTCACTTACGGCGAAGCTCTGAATTTTGCTTACGCGCAGGCGGGGCAGGAAAACAGTTTCGGATGGGAGAGAATGAAAAGTCTCGACTATCAGTTTTCGAAAATCGCAGCCGACGCGCGCGAGGGCAGATATGAAGTTTTAACTCTTGCCGAGTGCGGAAAAGCCTTTGTGGAAAGGTTTAAAGAAACGCCCGTTACTACTACTCTTGCTCTCGGTTCGTTCGAAAACGACCGCGAGGGGTCGGTCTGGTACGAAAATAAAAATTATCGTATAAGCTATTACTACTCGAAAGAAAAATTTCTGATTCGCGACGTGTATCTTTTCGACGAAAATTATCGCGAACGCTATCTCGACAAAATACTGACTACGCACGACTACGCCTACGACAACCTGCCGTTTATCGACGGCTATCTTTTCGGCGGCGACGGTATTCAGGCTGGCTTGTATTTGTATAAAGACGGCGAAGAAATAAAATTCGATAACCTGAAATACAGAGAAATCGACGACGAAACGGTCGAGATACTCGTTTCTGCCGATAAAGGCGAATTTTCGTTCGTATCTTCGCCCGACGGCATTTCGGTTGCGGGCGACGGAGAGTTCGCGCTGGTCGTAAAAGCCAGGACTTATCCGTATGTGCGGAATATTTCGCAAAACGGCGTCGCTTTCGCGTTTAACGGTTTCGAGTATAAAATACGCGCGTTAAAAGGCGTATTCGCGCCGCTCGGCAACGCGTTTGCGATTAAATCCGAAAACGGTAAAATAACGCTTGATTTTTCAAATAAATAAAGGTATAATCATAACATTATGAAGTGGATAAAATTCAATACCGAAAACGAAAATTCATTTAACGAATTTCTTGTAAAATTTCAATACGTCGGGGGAGAGGCGAAGCTGAGAATTTCTTCCGATTTCAGATATGCGGCGTATATCAACGGCGAGTTTGCCTCCAACGGGCAGTACGCCGATTTGCCTGATTATAAAAGCGTAAACGAAGCCGATATTTCGCGTTTGCTTAAAAAAGGCGAAAACGCTTTGAAAGTAGTCGCGTGGCATTCCGGGCAGGACTTTTTCGCTTGCAGAACTATGCCCGCATGCGTCGCGTTCGAAATTACGTCGAACGGCAAAACGCTCGTCTGTTCCGACGAAAACACGTTATGCCGTACCGCAGTCGGCTATAGGGCGGGCGGAGTCGTTACTTCTCAGATAGGTTACGGTTTCGGTTACGATTTCACCGACGAGGGAGAAGAATATAAAAACGCCGAAATTGCCGACGTCGATTTCCGTTTAGTCGAAAGACCTGTTAAAGATCTCGTTATATGCGACCCGTTTAAGGCGGAAGTCGTCGCTCAGGGCGCGTTCAGATTGCCCGAAGACGTCGGCGGCTTGACGGCGGCGGGCATAATGCAACGCTCATGGCTTAAATCGCTCAGATTTTTCGAAATGACGGAACGGAACAGAACAGATTCGGCGTTATTAAACGAGAACTCGCCGCTTAACTTCAAAACGAACGACGGAGACGGTTTGTTTGTCGTCGTCGATTTAGGTCGCGAAACCGCGGGGCATCTCGAATTTTCCGTAGAAACAGACGAAGATTGTAAAATGACGATCGGCTGGGGTGAACATCTGGTCGATTTAAGGGTAAGAACCGAAATCGACGGCAGAAATTTTGCGGCGGATTTTACTCTTAAAAAGGGCAAAAACAGATTTACCGATTATCTCAGGAGAATAGGTTGCCGTTATCTTTGCACGTTTGTCTACGCGAAAAGCGTAAAGATAGGCGAACTTACGGTAAGAGAAGCTTCGTATCCGTTCAAAAAGCCGAAAAAAGATTTCGGAGATACATTTGTTAATAAAATATACGAAGTCGGCAGAAGAACGCTCGAACTCTGCGCTCACGAACACTATGAGGATTGCCCCTGGCGCGAGCAGGCTCTTTACGGTATGGATTCGCGCAATCAGATGTTGTTCGGTTACGGAGCTTTCGAAGAGTACGAATATCCGCGCGCGGCTATTAAACTCATGGCGGAAAGTATGCGTTCCGACGGGTTGTTGCAACTTTGCTCGCCGTCTGAAACGCCCATAACGATACCGTCGTTTACGGCATACTGGCTCATCGCTATAGCCGAAAACGCCAAAGCCGATTATAACGCTGATTTCGTTGCGGAAATGCTTCCGTACGCGGAAAAATCATTGCGCGCGTTTATGGATAATACCGATAAAAACGGCGTCGGCATTTTCGTTAAAACGCCGTTCTGGAATTTCCACGAGTGGTCTCAGGACTTGTTCGGCTGGACGATTTTCAGAGAAGAAGAATTGTCCCCTATGACCGATTGTAACCTTACGATGCTTGTTCGCCTTGCGGTTAAAGGTATCGTCGAACTTATGGAAAAGCAGGGTTATGACGGCGTAGAAGCGTATAAAAAATATTACGAAACGCTATCCGATATAATTCCGTCGTTTTTCGACGAAGAGAAAAAACTTTACGCCTCGTATATAAAAGACGGCGTAAAGAGCGGTTATCACGCATATACGCAGGCTCTTGCGCTTAATTCGGGCGTGGTTGAAGATAAGAATAAGGCTTACCTTTGCGAAGTCCTTAAACACCCCGACGGTAGAGTTGTAAATCTTACGTTTGCGGCTCTTCAGTTGAAATACGACGCGTTGATCGGTTGCGGAGAAAAGCAGTTCTGTTTAGACGAAATAAAGAACGTTTTCGGAAAAATGGTGTTGAACGGAGCCACTTCGTTTTACGAGACGGAATACGGCGAAGCCGATTTCAGCGACGCGGGTAGCCTGTGTCACGGCTGGTCGTCGGTAGTGTGTTACGTTTACGATAAATATTCTGAGAGTATAGCGGAGTAAGATTGCCGATATGAAAATAATCGAATTATTAAAGAATAAACAAGCGGATATCAACGGCAATAAGGCGGTTACTATAGCTTTTCTCGGAGACAGCGTAACGCAGGGGTGTTTCGAATGTTATCTGACGTCTCCCGAATCGCTTGAAACGGTTTACGATTATAAAAGCGCGTATTCTACCCGAGTAAAAGAAATACTTAATTTTTTGTATCCCGCCGTGCAGATAAACGTCATAAACGCGGGTATAAGCGGCGATTTCGCCGCGAGCGGCTTGAACAGGCTTGAAAGAGACGTTCTGGCTTACTCGCCCGATCTCGTCGTGGTGTCCTACGGCTTGAACGACAGTTGTCAGGGCGGCGGAGCAGAAGCCTACGGCAAAACGTTGGGCGAAATTTTCAAACGCGTATCGGCGGCAGGGGCGGAGTGTATATTTTTAACTCAGAATTATATGTGCGAAAAGACAAGCCCGCGACTTAACGACGATTTGTTTATACGGCTTTCGAAACAGTTTTCGAAAATACAGAACGACGGAGTTCTCGACGAGTATTTTGTCGAAGCGAAAAAGCAATGCGGAAATTACGGCGTAGCCGTATGCGACGTGAGGTCGGCTTGGGCGGCGTTGTCTGCCGGCGGAGCGGACGTGACGGAATTGCTTGCCAATAAGCTCAATCACCCCGTAAGAGAATTTCATTATTATATGGCGATAAAACTGATAGAAACGATGTTCGGTCTTTGATTTTACTAAAAAAATAAAACGTGGTAAAAACTTGATTTTGCCACGTTTTTATGTTACAATGAGTCTGTAAAAATAAATTCGGAGGTAAAATAATGAAAACGATAACCGTTAAAGGAACGGGAAGAACTTCGGTTAAGCCTGACCTGATCGTGATTACGATGAGACTTGAAACCGAAGCCGAAGAATACGAAAAAACGATAGGTCTTGCCGCCGGACGTATAGACGCGCTGAATAAATCGCTTGAAGAGGTCGGTTTTGAAAAACAGACCGTAAAAACCGCCGATTTCAATATTCGCGCCGATTATCAGAGCGTAAAGGATAAAAACGGCAATTATAAAAGCGTGTTTAAAGGGTATGTGTGCAATCATACTTTGAAAATAGAATTCGATTCTGATATGAAGCGCCTGTCCGAAGCGTTGGCGGCGATTTCGGGGTGCGTTGCGAAACCTGAGTTTTCAATATCGTTTACGGTGAAAGACCCGTCGGCGGTCAGTCGCGAGCTTCTTAAGTCCGCGGCGCGGAACGCCGAAGAAAAAGCGGAAATACTCTGCGCCGCTTCGGGCGTAAAAATCGGAGGGCTTACGTCGATCGATTATAACTGGGACGAAATTTCATTGTATTCGGATACGAATTATAAACTCGAAAGCAGGTGTCTGACGGCAAATCCGGGTTTATCGAATATCGACATCGAACCCGACGATATCAAAGCGGAAGACACAGCCACATTTGTCTGGGAAATAATTTAAAAAAACGAAAAAGATATATTGCTAACATTAAATCGTTGGATAACGGCGAATTTGAAAGAGTGGTAAACGAAATAAAGGCCGTTTACGGGGTTATGGCTGAAACTACGGGTACTTTATGGGAGAATACCGCCCCGACGACAAGCTGTAATCACGGTATAGCGGCTTATGCGGGGTATGCGCTCGTCCGCGCGCTTACGGACTTCATCGGTTTTGAGAACGATTGCCCCAAATTTGCGGAGAGTTTCGCCTGCAAACACGGAGAATTTTATATTCCTTGCGGAAATTCGGTTTTGTCCGTCATAATAAAAGACGGAAAAAGAGAAATAAGCTTGACGAAACAAAGGTGATTTATGAAATTTTCCGCGAAATAACGGCTTTGCTTTACCCGCCCGACCAAACACATAGAAATTAAACTTATTGAGACGATATTCGAAGTATAAATTATGATTAAAATTAAAAACCCGATATGTAACGGGCAGGATCCGTTTATTCTGGCATATAACGGAAAGTATTATATGTACTCTCAGTCGGCGGACGATAAAGGTTTTGACGCGTTTGTCTCCGACGACATGCAGACGTGGAGCGATTGCGGCAGATGTCTTTCAGAGGACGACTGCATCGGTAAGTCCGACTTCTGGGCGCCCGAAGTGGTGGCGTATAAAGGAAAGTTTGTAATGGTGTTTTCCGCCGATATGCATTTAGGCGTCGCCGTTTCCGATTTTCCCGTCGGACCGTTCAGACAGACGGATAAAGGGTGGCTGTTCGGTACAGGAGCTATCGACGGGCATATTTTTATCGATAACGGTAAATTATATCTGTTTAACGTGCTTTGGGGCTTTACCGATAGCGGAGATAACAGAGAAGAGATATGGGGTTCGGAGTTAAACGCCGATTTTACCGTGAACGAAAAAACTCTTAAAAGGCTTATAGTTCCCGAAACTCCGTGGGAGACGATTGAGGGAAATGTGGTCGAGGGACCTTATATATTGAAGCATAGCGGCAGATATTACATGAGTTATTCGGCAAATAACTACACCTGTAAGGATTATTCCGTAGGTTACGCCGTTTCGGATTCTCCGCTTGGCGATTACGTTAAATACGAAAACAATCCGATACTTAAAAGCGGCGAAAAATATTGCGCGCCCGGGCATAATTCTTTTGTTACGGCTTTTGACGACAGGCTTTATTGCGTGTATCACATACATAGCGACGATAAAAACATATTGCCGCGTAAAATATGTATATCCTTGGCGGAATTTGTAACCGAAGAAAACGGAAAAGAGATATTACGGATAGAAAAACCGCTGTGACACCCGACGAGTTTGGGCGAAATAAATTAACTTACGGACGAAATTTATTGTCCGCAATCAGGTGGCGACGGAAGTTATAGCACGAACGGTAAAATTGCGATATTTTGCCGTTCGGAATTTTTGATGAAAGATAAAACCCGCCGGATATTATTTTATTTCATTGACAAATAAGGCGTAAGTTGTTATAATCTGATAAAACGGTAAGCCGATTATTATTAAAAATAATAAATTCGATAAAAACGGGCAAGATAATAGCGGAGAAAATTGATGGGTAAAGTAAAATTTATTGTCGGAACGATATTGTTTGCGCTTGTGGTTATAACCTGTTTTGCAGGGACTTATTTATTGTATTACGCTACGCATATCAAAGAGGCGGCTGAAACTATAGTCGCGATAATCGCTATACCGATAGGGCTTATATGTTACGGCGGACAAATCGTTTTCGGCGTGGTATCCGAAATTTTATTGTGGAATAATTTCCGTAAAAACGGCTGTTGTAAAACGGCAAGTCTGGTTATCGCGATATCGGGGCTTGTTTTATTGGCTTTCTCCGCGGGATATCTCGGCTATATTTTTATTTCCAACGCCTGATTAAAGTTGACAAAATAAAAATAAAATACTATACTTACGGTATTATGTTGAAAAGAATATCTAAACTTGTATCACCCGAACTTATAAAAGTGCTTTGCGAAATGGGGCATGGCGACGAAATCGTAATTGCGGACGGTAATTTCCCCGCGGCGAACTTTGGCAAACGCGTAGTCCGCGCGGACGGAATAGGCGGCCCTGAAATGCTCGACGCAATATTGTCTTTGATTCCGCTTGACGCGTATTCCGACCCCAACTTTATTTTAATGCGCCTTATGAAATGCGACGAGGGCAAAATAAACCCCGTAATCTGGGATAAATATAAAAAGATTGCCCAAAAACGCGACAAACACGTTAATTTCGGAGATATGGAGCGTTTCGAGTTTTACGAAAGGGCTAAAAACGCTTACGCCATAGTCGCTACCGGCGAAGAAGCCGTGTACGCTAATATTATTCTTAAAAAAGGCGTAGTCATATGATAAAACTTAAACCCGTACTCAAAGATTATCTTTGGGGCGGAGAAAAATTAAAAACTCTGTTCGGCAGAGAAAAAGACGGCGTTATTGCCGAAAGCTGGGAAATTTCCGTGCATAAAGACGGCGAAAGCACGTTGGCGGGAACGGATATAACCTTTGCCGAGTACCTTAAAGATAACCCGACGGCGGTCGATACGGACGGCGGAGAATTTCCCGTACTTATAAAATATATCGACGCCGCGAAAAATCTTTCCGTGCAGGTTCATCCGAGCGACGAATACGCGCAGAAGTACGAACACGATAACGGAAAAACGGAAATGTGGTATATTATTTCCGCAGAGAAAGGCGCGGGAATATATTGCGGCTTTAAACGAGATACGGGCAGGGAAGAATTTCTTGCTAAAGTAAAAGACGGCACGGTTGAAGAACTTCTCAACTTCATACCCGTAAAGGCGGGCGATTGTTACCTTATTAAAGCGGGAACGGTGCATGCTATCGGCGCGGGGTGCGTGATATGCGAAATACAGCAAAACAGCAACGTAACTTACCGCGTGTACGACTATAACCGCAGGGGAGCGGACGGAAAGCTCAGACCGTTGCATATAGATAAAGCCGTTGAAGTTATAAATTTCAATAAGTTTAAAGACGAAACCGACGGCGGCGAATACAAGGCTGCCGGGTCTTCGGAAATCCGCGAACTTACGCGCTGCGAATATTTCCGTTGCCGCGAACTTAAACTGAACGGCGAATATAAGGAGAAAAACGAAACGTCGTTTGTCGCGATAGACGTTATATCGGGCAGCGGGCAAATCGACGGTGAAAAATTCGTTGCGGGCGACAGCTTTTTTATTCCTTGCGGCGAAGAATTTGTTTTAAACGGCTCAGCCGTTGCGATTATCACAACTAAATAAAACGAGAGGGATATTGCCTGAAATACGGGAATATCCTTTTTATTTTTTGTCATATTAAGCGTAAGCGAAATATCCCGCCGAAAAGAAAAAATAAAAGTAGAACCCCCTGCGGAATATCTGCAGGGGGTTCTGTGTAACCGATTTAATTCGATTAAGCCGCTATAGAAGCTTTTATTTGCTCTAACTTTTCAAGGTTGGTTATAGCTTTTTCGTCTTCGACTATTTCTATCAAAGAGTCTATCTTTTCGATAGCGGAAGTAAGTTCTTCGCTTGTCATAGTCGTCGCGTCGAGCGCGTTGATTGCGTCGATTACCGTTTTAGCCGCTCCCGTCTTGAAACCTCTTCCCGTAGCGATGTAATAATTTACTTTTATGCAATACTGCGAGGTTTCGGGATGATTTGCGTCTATCAAAGCCCAAGCCTTGTAGTTTTTAAGTTCTTCGCAACGTTCTGCGTAGAATTCCGAATAATCTTCGTAGAATTTAAGCATCTCGTCGACGGATTTATTGAACGAACTCCATTCTCCGAAAGCTTTATCCATTTCTTTGAGTTCGGCAAGTATCTGTTCGGCTTCGGCAATAGTTATTTCGGCGTATTTGCCTGTGATATTTTCCGCCGCCGCGTTGAGTTTGTCGATTTCGACGTCAACGGTCGATTGTTCGCCTAAACTTTCGATTTTCGTCATTATTCCGCTTACTTTCTTTATAAGCTCGATAAGTTCTTCGACGGAAAGATTTTCGACGTCAACGTCAAGCTCGTTTATCAAGCCGTTGATTTCTTCTACGCTCGCTTTTTCGCTTTCGTATCTTGCCGCGAAGTATGCGCTTGCGGCTTCGGCATATGCGCTTACGAAATATTCTTTCTGCGCGTCGGTGAAGTTGTCGAAAGTGTAATTTTTCTTATCTTCGCTTGCCGCAAATTTGTCTACGTTTTCTTTTGCGGTTTTAGCCTGACTTTCATAAGAGGAAAGATTTTCGTAATTATAAACAAGCAACTTCTGATCTTCTGTAAGTGCTTCGTAATTTGCTTTTACGTCTGCGAATTTCTGAGCGTTGTCGTCGGTGAGAATAACTCCGTTAAGTTCGGATATTCCGGCTCTTACCGCTGCGGCAATCTCGTCGTTTGCAAGCGCGCTTGCGAAATCGAAGCCGAAATCGGACAATTTTTCGTTTGCTTTAAGTTCGAGCGTTATTAGCGTAGACTTGTCGTATTCTACGTTCGGGTTGTAGACATAATCCATTCCGACATTCAGTATATCGACGTTTAAGGTCAACGCGCCGTTTTCGATATCGTATTTCAGACTTGCGCCCGCCAAGGGGTTCGAAAGGTCGAGGAACATCAATATAAGCGCGCCCGTTTCTCCGAGTTTGTCGAATACCATATCCGGCAATTCGCTCATAAACAGAGAGTTGATTATATCGACGGTACCTTTCTGTAAAGCAAGTTCGATAATACCGTTTTCTTTGTCGTAATTGAATTCGAGCAGTTCGGGCAACATAGTCACTACGGACGATAAGTCTGCCGACGAGGTCGCGGCGAAAGTCTGCGCGCCGAAATTCATTTCGGGAAGTTCGATTTTCTTTACGAATATAGCTTTTTCATCTGTGACGAACGCGATATAGACAGCTCCGTCTTTATAGTCGACGAGTATTTCGTCTGCCGTGTCGACAAGCGGAAGCCATTCGGGAGCGTCGGGCATCATCATAGGAACAAGACCGAGCATTTGTTTCAGCATATCGTCGAGCGTGATTTTAGCTTCGGCTTTAAACGCTTTCGCGGGGTCGGTAATCGTCGTGTCGTAAACGAACGATAAATTACAGTTTACGGTAAATGCCATTCCGCCGAACAAACTCGGACTTAACGAAAGCGTAACGTCGGTTCCGAACGCGAGTTCGGTTTCGTAATCTTCGAAGCTTTCGGGAATATTGTATAATTCGTTGGCGATAGTTGCGGTAATGCCTAATTCCTTATCGCTTGTGCCGATAGCCGCATAAACGGCGTTTATTCTGTCGTCGGGCATATATACCTTAACGGCGCAATCGAAACTGCCTGCTTCGTCGGCGGTTATTATGCCTAAGTTGGTAAGCGCGGTGCAGATAAACGAATCGAGTTCGTCCGCAAGACCTATTATATAAGTATCTTTTTCGGTTTCGGATTCTTCAACGGTAAGAACTTCTTTGAGCTTGGAGATAATGCTCTCCGCGTCGTTGAAGTCGAGGTCGAGATCGTTTACGGCGGATACGTCCGTCGCGAACGCTAATTTCTTACCGGCAAGGTTGGCGTAGAAAGTTCCGTCGTGATAGATAACGCCGATTTTACCGTCGAGCGTACCTACCGAAAGTGTGAAGTCAAAGGCTTCGGCGGTCTTTTTCGTACCCGCTATAAGTCCGTCAAGGTCGGCTTTTCCGCTGAGTTTGAAAGGAACGCTTATATCGTTGTAATATATGCTGCCCGTAAGCGAAACGCCGTCGCGGAAGTTAAGATTTACAAGCGAAGCGGCGATTTTGTCAAGTCCGCTCTTTTCCGTAGGTTTGTTCGGGTCTATTTCGGACGGAGTGGAATCCATAGCCGCGTTAAACGCCGCCGTATCGGGTATTTCTAAATCGCCGTTGAAATCGGAGAACGTAACCGTATTGTTTTCGGTACAATCCATATCTCCGAGAACGGGAACGTTTACGGTGTATTTGCTCGTATATGTAGCAGAAACGGGGGTGAAGTCGTCTTTTATAACTATCGTAACCACGGTGTTTTCGCTGAATACGGGATATCCGCCGAGTCCGCCGAATTCTTTCATCTGATAGGCGAGTTTGGCGTTGGCTTCGTTTTTGTCAAGCGCAACTTCGTATTCGTAACCGCCGTCGACTTTTTTGTAGCTTGCGGAAACGATGGTATTCTGATTATATATATGTCCCGTGAGAAGCTTGGCGGGCGTAATGCCGTAAACCGATTCGTAAGAAGCGCGGACAACGTTTTTAATGTCCTTACCGTTTACGCGGTAAGCCACGTTGTTGTTTTTGGCGAAAGCTTCGTGTCTGAAATTTACGAAAGCCGAATGAGACTCGGTGTCGGCGTAAAATTCGTCGCCGTGCTTTATAGCCGTAGCCGTGGTGGTCTGAGTGTACGAGACTATACCTTTTTTAGCCGTCGAAGTGCCTGAGGACTGAGACTTATAAGTGGTATAAGAATCGAGTTTGCCGAGCGCGGCGTATATAGCCGTGGTCGCGTCGTATTTGTCGGGCGTCTTTTTAAGACCCGTCATAACCGTGTCCTGACCGTTTACGGCAGACGGCGGCGTGACGTTCTTTTCACCGCATCCGACAAGCGAAAATGCCAAACATACGGTAAAGATAACCGCGAGTATGCTTGTCAAAGTTCTTTTCATAAGTTCTCCTTTGCATTACGGATAGTCTTGCATCGTAACGCGTTTATAATTGTAACAAGATATAAAAATAAAAGCAAACGTTTTTAAGCGTTTGCCCGTATAATCTTTTTCTACTACTCTCGAAACGGTATAGAATGGCTGTCTACCGTTGGTAGATATGCGTTAATCGCCCTATTTATCGACTTATATTAAAATATCGAACATACGACGAGAAGCACTGCCAGAAAACCGAAATTTATCGCGGAAAACAGCGCGAGATATTTACCGGTCTTTTCACCGCCGCTTTTGTAGCTGCCCAACGTTATAAGGCTTGCCAGACTCGCTATGGGCGTGCCTAAACCGCCGACGTTCACGCCCCTTAAAAGTGCGGAATAATTATTTGTAAAGCGGCACAACAGAGTTGCCGACGGAACGTTTGATATTATCTGACAGGACAGCGCGGAAACGAGAAGCGTGTTTTTGTCAAGCAACGAGCTTAAAATGTCGCTTACCGCAGGTATTCGCGACATATTTCCGCTGAAAACGAAAAACGCGCAAAAGGTCAAAAGTAAGCCGTAATTCACTTTTTTGTACGCTTTCGGGTCTGCGATAAGTACGCCGAGCGCGGCTATCGAAATGCCTATGAAATAAGGAAAAACCCGCATTACAGATATTACGGATACGGCGAATAACGCAAGATATAAAATCGCGCGCGGTTTGTCGAGCGTTAATATTTCGTCGTCTTTAAGCTCTGCCGTTTCGCGTTTAACCGTAAAGCAACACGCAACTATAAGCAGAAGCGCGGCGGCGAACGGCGGAAACATTACGGTGAAAAATTCCCCGTTCGGTATGTTATAGTAAGAATATAGATATAAATTCTGCGGGTTGCCGAACGGCGTGAGCATTCCGCCTAAATTGGCGGCTACGTTCTGCATAATGAAAGTAAACGCCATTTTATCTCTGCGCCCGATTTTGGTCAGCACGAAATATCCGAGCGGTAAAAAGGTTATAAGCGCCATATCGTTTGCCATAATCATCGACCCGAAGTAGGTTATAAACACAAGCGCGAACGTAATTGCCCGTAAATTCTTGAACCTGACTATTATTTGTCGCGCGAGTATTTCGAAAAAGCGGATATCAGACAGAGCTTCTACCACTGCGAGCGTGCCGAAAAGACAACAGAGCGTCGATAAATCGAAATACTCCGGATACTTTTCGTCGGGCGGAATAATGAACGCCGTAATGACGGCAAGCGTTATCGCTATCGACAATACGGCGTTGTTTTTTAAAAAAGTAAGTAGTTTTTTCATTTTAACTTTATTATCTTGAAACTGAGCATCGTTACGAGTTCGGCAGGCAGAAGAATAAGGAATATCCAGGGGAAGAACGATCCCGAAGCCAGATAGGCTATTAAAAACGCGTCTACACACAGCGAAACGAGTAACCCCGTTATCATCCAGAAACAATGTATGCGTTTGCCCCAGAGCGAAGCGAAAACTATTCCGACTATCGCGACGAGCGGCAATGGGAATACATAACAATATAATAAATTGCGCCCTATGTTTTTGAAAATCGATTGAAGAGTGACGAAAACTATCGTCTCTAAAACGGCAATGGCAAAAACCGTGATAGCAGAAATAAGCATACGGTTTTTCTTTTTTACTTCTTTCGCATAAGACGATTGTTCGGCGGCTATTTCGGGCTGGTCGTGTTCGGTTACGAGAAAATCGAGCGAAACCCCGAAAAGCTCGGCTATCGTCATAAGCACGGTTACGTCGGGTATGGATTCGCCCCTTTCCCATTTCGATACCGCTTTATCCGAATAATTTATTTTTTCCGCGAGTTCTATCTGCGTCAACTTCATTTGTTTTCTTAAAGATATTAAATTACGGGCGAAAATCACTTTTACGTCTTGCATTACGATCTCCTAAAAACTTTTTTATATATTTTAGCATATAAGCCGTAAAAAATCAATCGAAAATAACGTAAAATGTCGAAAACGACAATATTTATACGCGTATCTACCGCGAGTAGAGTTCATTAAAAACGGCTCTACTTTGAGAATTTCAAGGGGATAGACGGTAAAACCCGAAGTAGGTTGTAATTTTTGCCCAAACGGTATATGCTTTTGTCAAAAGCCGATAAACGTTTTGGTCGGCGGAGGTTATGTTATGATTGAAAATACTAAAATAACCGTTTTCGGAGATTCGATAGGTAAAGGCGTTTTCACCGACGGCGGCAAGATAGAAGTACTTAAAGATAACGCCGTAAATATGTTTTCCGAGTGGTACGGCATAGAAATAGATAACCGTTCGGGATACGGGCAGTCGCTCAAACGCCTTGCGCAGAAAGGCGTTATTGATAAATATATTGCCGAAGCGGACGGCGGCAAACGCAACGTGGCGGTACTCGAACTCGGCGGCAACGACGCCGATTTCGATTGGAAAGACGTCGCCGCGACGCCCGAAAAAGAACATTTTCCCAAAACGGGTATAGAGGAGTTTGCCGAAATTTACGCCGGAACTATAGCTAAATTAAAGGCGGCGGGTATAGAACCCGTCGTGTGTACGATAGTGCCTATCAGTTCGGAAAGATATTTCGATAACGTTATATCCAAGATTGCGGACGGCGAAAAAGTGCTTGAATATTTCAATGGAGATTTCAACACCATACACCGTCATCAGGAAATGTTCAATAACGAGATATTGAAATGCGCGTTCGGCGCGGGCGCGGGGCTTATAGATTTGCGCCGCGAATTTCTCAATACTAACGAATTCGAGAGCATGATATGCCTCGACGGAATACACCCCAACGTAAAGGGACATTCACGCATATTCGAGGTTGCGCGCGTTTATGCCGCGACGTAATATTCGGGATAAAATATTTTACGACGGGAGTTACGCCCTGTAAGCTCAAAAATAATTAGACGTAAAAGGATAATGCTGTTATAAATAATTGCTTTTCATAGCCGGATTTGCTATAATTTAACTATGAAATTTATCGAACTTACGGTTTCCACAACGACGGAGGCTCAGGAACTCGTCGCGGATATTATGTGGAATTATACTAACTACGGCGTTGCGATAAGCGACGTTAAAGACGTTGCCGAACTTGTAAACGAACGCCGTTCGACATGGGATTATATCGACGAAGAAGTTCTGAAAGAACTCAATCGTAACGTAACGCTCGTAAAAGCGTACATAGCGACGGATATTGCCGATAAAACCATAGCCGAAATAGAAAAAGATCTCGAAACCCTGCGCGAGAGGTGTAAGGGTTTTATAAACGTCGGCAGTCTGGAACTAGTAAGACGAATCGTCGACGGCGACGACTGGATAGAGATTTGGCGTAAACATTATAAACCGATGAAATTCGGCAAGGTGGTCGTCTGTCCCGCCTGGATAGATTATCTGCCGCAGCCCGACGAAGTCAAGGTCGTAATCGACAGTAATATGGCTTTCGGCACGGGCGAGCATGAAACGACTTCAATGGTCATCGAACTGATGCAGGAATATATTCCTTACGCGAACACCGTTATAGACGTAGGCACGGGGAGCGGTATATTGGGCATCGCCGCGGCAAAACTCGGCGCAAAACGCGTGTTTATGACAGATATAGACTATGTCGCGGTAAAGACCGCTTCGCATAACTGCGAAATGAACGGCGTAAAAGATAAATGCGAAGTCTGCCTTAACAATCTGCTTACCGAAAAGAAAATCACGGGCGAGTTGCTGCTTGCCAACATTACCGCCGACGTGTTGCTTATTCTTGCCGATACCGTTACGGAATACGTAACGACGGGTGGAGTGATGATTATGAGCGGAATTATAAAGGGGCGGGTCGACGAAGTTATCGAAAAATATTCGTCGCTGGGCTTCGAAACGGAAAAACGCAGAGATAAAGGCGAGTGGATCGCGCTCGTTATGAGGAAGATATGAAAGCTGTAGTGTTTACACTGGGCTGTAAAGTCAACAGTTGCGAGAGTTCGTCGCTTTTAAACGGACTTCATTCGCTCGGTTACGAAGTGTCCGACGAACTCGGTTATGCTGACCTGTACATAATAAATACTTGCGCGGTGACTGCCGAAGCGGAGAAAAAATCCCGTCAGGCAATAGCGCGCGCCAGAAAATTCAACCCGAATTGTAAAATTATCGTTACGGGGTGCGCGTCCGAAAAAGCTCCTGCCGATTTTGCGAAAAAACAAAACGTAACGCTGGTTACGGGTACGAAATCTAAAGACAAAATACTTTCCATGCTCTCCGAAACGGGCGAAAAGCTCTATGAAGACGACGAGTATTACGAAGAATATCTTCCAGCGAAAACAGATCGCGACAGAGCGTTTATCAAGGTTCAGGACGGTTGCGATAATTTTTGCAGTTACTGCATAATACCTTATCTGCGCGGGCGTTCGCGTTCGAGAAAGAAAGAAAACGTACTTAAAGAGATTGAATATCTGTCTCCGCTCGAAGCGGTCATAACGGGAATAAACCTTTCGGCTTACGATAAAAATGGCGACGGGCTTCAGGGGCTTATAGAAGAGCTTATACACGTTGAGTGCAGAGTGCGGTTGGGGTCGCTCGAAGTAAACGTGATAACCGGAGATTTTTTAAGGACGCTTAAAACGCTGCAAGATTTCGCCCCGCATTTTCATCTGTCGCTTCAGTCGGGCAGCAACGCGGTGCTTAAAAGTATGAACCGACATTACACCCGCGAGGAATTTTTGGAGAAATGTCGGCTTATAAGGCGGTTTTTCCCGCTTGCGGCTATTACGACGGATATAATAGTCGGGTATTCCACCGAAACCGAAGAGGACTTTCTCGACAGTTTGTCGCTTGCGGAGGCGGCGGAGTTTGCCGATATACACTGTTTCCCCTATTCGCGGCGCGAGGGAACAGTGGGCGCGAAACTCAAAGAACTCGATCCAATCGTAAAAGACGAGCGAATGAAGAGAATCACCGACTTGAAAATGCGACTTAAAAACGCTTTTATAGAAAAAAATATCGGCTTGACGGCGGAATTTATCCCCGAAGAGACCGTTGACGGTTATTCGGCGGGGTATACGGGCAATTATATTCGTTGTTACGTCAAAGGCGAATTAAAACGCGGAAAATACAAAGTGTCGCTGTTGTCGGCTTTCCGCGACGGCGCGCTTGCCGAAGTGACTAAAAACTGAAATAAGGAGTATTTATATGGAAGACTGTTTGTTCTGTAAATTCGTAAACGGGGATATACCCGTGGATAAAGTGTTCGAAAACGATGACTTTATAATAATACGCGATATCGCGCCTATGGCGAAAAATCATTTTCTCGCCATACCGAAAAAGCATTTCAAGTATCTTTCCGAAATGACGGAAGACGAAAAACGGCAATTGCTTAATATTTTCGAAACGATACCCGCGCTTAAAAGTCAGCTTAACCTTGAAAACGGGTATAGGCTCGTGATAAATCAGGGAGACGACGCCGGGCAGACCGTTCCGCATCTTCATATTCATATTTTATCGGGTCAGAAAATGGGTTGGCAGCCCGCCTGATACTGTACGCGACCGAGATATAAACCTCGGTCGCGTTTATTTTTGCAATCGGCATTTTATATGAATAAACCTGTAAAAAAAATTTATATTTACATTTATAAAAAGCCGTAAAACAATTGACAATGTAAAGTCGAAGTGATATAATATTAGGCAAATAAAACGTGCGCGTTTACTTTAGCGTGATAAATTTCTATTTAACGCAAAATCTTCGTGATATAAGCTGTACTTATACCTGCTATAAGCTCAGCTTATAGCATTATGAATAATATAAATTGTATGCATTAAAATTTTAATAATATGCAAAAATTTTTGAGGAGGTTCGATATGAACGGAAAAAACAAGTTGGTTGTTCTTCTGTTGGCGATTTTCGTCGCGATGACGGCTGCGTTCGGCGCGTCTTGTAAAGGCAAGCCGGAATCTACCGAAAACGGAATCGCTAAAAACGCAGAATACTATTGCGTTGCGGAAGCCGAAGAGTACGTCGTTACTTTAACGAACGCGAAAACTTATTTTTTGTCTGTCGCGGGTGAACGCAAAACCGGCGATTACACGTTGAGCGAAAGCGGCGAGCTTAAACTTATCGTAGACGGAAACGAAGTTTCGGCAAGTATAAACGGCGACGAATTAGCCATAACTTACGGCGGTAAGTCCTATACGTTGCTTGAGAAAATCAAGAGAAGCGTTACGTTTGACAAGGGCGGGGCTACCGAAGTAAAGACGGTGACGAACGGTAAACCGGTTGAAAAACCCGCAGACCCTGCGGGTAAAGACGGTAAAGAATTTGTCGGCTGGTATGCTGCGGCGGATTACGGCGAAATATATAATTTCGCTGCACCAGTAAGAAGCGACATCACCGTATACGCTCAATATATCGATACGGACGCGGGCGCGCGCGAGTTTACCGCTACGCTTAAAGACGGAACCGATAAAAAGATTTCCACTCATAACGGGAAAATTTACGGGCTTGAACCGCTTGCCGTCAAAGACGGAAAGGAATTCGACGGCTGGTACGTCAGCGATTTCAACGACGAAGCGAAACTCACCTATAAATATACCGACGAAGTTCTTAAAGAAAACGTCAACCTCTATCCCGTATGGAAAGGCGGTATTTACGGCGTAAAAGTCGCGGGCGACAATATAACCTGGAGCGCGAACAACGCCGTTGCGTTTAAAGTTACGATATCCGCTGCGGGGTTTGATAAAACTTTGCCCGTAACGAAGACGGAAGCGGAATGTAAATTTTCCGAAATGGCTGCGGGCGAATATAAAATCGTAATAACCGATAACGCGGGCGACAATAAATTCGAAGCTTATTATAACAATAAGGCTCTTGCTCGCGTATCCGATTTCACCGTTGCCGAAAGCGGTATGCTTATATATAATCCCGTAGAGAACGCCGAAAAGTATATAATCACGGTCGATTGCGGAAATAAAAATCATAAACATACTTCGATAGATAACGGAACTTATACTTATTTCGATATTTCGGGCTGCGAAATGCAGAAAGGCGGCATAAAAGTTACGGTTAAAGCCGAAGCCGCGGGTTTAATAAGCTCCGAGGGGGTTTTCGTTTACGATAAAACGCTTGATAAAATCTCCGCGATAGATGTTAAAGACGGTAAACTCGTATGGAATGCCGTTGACAACGCTCTCGGTTACGTCTTAACGATAAACGGCGAAGAGATAAAACTCGACGCAAACGAATTTTCGTTAAAGGAATACGCCGAGGGAAAATACGATATAGAAATATATCCCGTAAACTATAAATACAACAGCCCCGAAGCCGCAATATTGACGTATAATAAAACGCCGTTGGCGTCCCCCGCGGGGGTTGCCGTAAACGGCAACGTCCTTAAATGGAAATCGGTAGAAAACGCAACGGGATATTCCGTTAAATTGAACGGAACCGAATATACCGTTACCGCTAACGAGAAAGTTTTTGATTCCGACGATATAAAGTCTTTCAATAAAGTTACGATTACGGCGTTTAACGAAACCGATAAGTCCGAAGAGTCCGACGTGTTCGAATTTGCCGACGATTCGCTTCGGGGGCTTAAATACGATTGCGGAAAGGTGTACTGGACTCCCGTCGTTGCGGCGGACAGCTATGCGGTGTCGGTCAACGGCGGCAAGGAAACAAACTATAATAAGGAGACGGTAAGCGCGCCGATCTCGTTTACCGAAAGCGGTAAAAACGTTATTACCGTATCTTATTATTATGGCGACGGGTCTTGCGGGGACACTCAGACCATAACCGTTGACGTATATGAGATTAAATATATAGGTAAAAACGGACAGAGCGAGGTCGAGTATAAGGCTAAAGGCGATAAACTCGGTTTCCCTGCCGAAAAACTTACCGTAACGGGCTTCGATATAGACGGTTGGTACGACGTACCCGACGGCGGAGCGAATAACGGCGCGAGATATCTTGCCGATAAGCTTTTAAAGTCGGGCGGAATTACGCTTTACGCCGATTTCTTGTCCAAGGCATACGACGTAACGCTTGTAAACGGCGACGAACAGACTGTCGAACAAGTTCGTTATAACGAAACTTATACGTTAAGCGTTCCCGAAAGCGAGGACGAAAACCTTGTGTTCGGCGGTTGGTTCTTCCAGCCTAACGGAGTAGGCGATCAATATACGGATATGAGCGGCGTAAGTCTTAAAAAATGGAGCGCCGCGCATAACGAAGTTATTCTCTACGCCAATTGGTTGAGAGTATTCGAGTATACCTTAAACGGCACGAGAACGGGTTATATCGTTACCGAGGGAAAAGGTATTCCTTACGTTACGGAAGCGACGGTCAAAGATATAATGGGTACTTTGCCCGTAGTCAGCATTGACTCCCTTTCGGGCGCGGATAAACTCGAATATATTAAGATTCCCGACACCGTAAACTTCTCTGTCGGTATGAAAGAGGGCGTTGCCACAAGCGCGTTCGCGTCGTGTCATAATCTTAAATCTATAATGATTTACGAAACGTCGGGCGTCGATAAATCGGGCTTTACTTCCGACGACGGAGCTGTTTATGTTACCGAAACCGACGGCGATAAAACAACCAAGACGCTTGCGCTTATTCCTTACGGAAAAACGGGAACGTTTACTGTTGCATACGACGCTACCGCTTTGGCTACGGGCGCGCTTTCGGGTTCCGCATTGACAAAGGTAATAATACCCTCGTCGGTTACGGCAGTCGGAAACAACGCGTTCAAAAACTCTAAACTGCTTACCGAAGTCGAATTCCTTGCCGAAAAAGACGGCGAAGAAGCGAAAGAGCTTACATTCGGTCACAACGTATTTTTCGGTTGCGACGCGCTTGTAAAACTCACTCTTCCCGGCAGGCTCAAAGCAAGTTCTTGCGAGTTTGCAAGTTCTGTCAACGCAAACGCTAAACTTACGATGGGTTTCGATAAAGAAATCTTCGGTACTAACGCTTATAAAGCTACCGACGGAATTACTTCTCTTGAGAGAATAGACGTGGTCGGTAAAAAGGTCAATTATTCGTCTGTAGACGGAATACTTACCGATAAAGACGAAAAGACCGTTATATATTGTCCCAGAGGCAGAACTGCGGACGTTACGTTGCCGAATACCGTCACCGAGATAGGAAACGCCGCGTTCAGAAATTGCGCGCTTATCGAAAACGTTTCGATTCCCGGTACCGTCGCAACTATCCGCGAGGAAGCGTTTATGAGTTGTTCTAATCTCGCTTCGCTCGTGTTTGGCGGAGACGAGAACGACGGCGCGCTTACGATTGAACAAGCCGCGTTTTACAGGGCGGGCAGACTTGAAAAAGTCACTTTACCCGCAAATCTTAAACGTATCGGACAGTATGCGTTTTACTCTGCGGCTTTAAGAGACGTTACCGTCGGGTGCGTCGGCGTAGACGACGGAACGCTGGAATTTGCCGACAATGCGTTCGGCAGTATTCCTATGCAGGGCTTTACTTCCGGTTTTGCGGTAACTAAACTTACTTTAGGTAAAGACACTCCGCTTATAGGTATATCTGCCGTGTTCGGGTATAAAATCGAAACGGTAGTACTCGATAAAGCTAATAAAAACTACTTTATCGATTCCGACGGGGCGTTGTACAGTGCGGATAAGACAAGACTTCTCTGCTACCCGAAAGGCGGCGCGACGGATATCGTTATTGCCGACGGCGTTGAAGAAATCGACGCTAACGTGTTCAGAGAAAACGTAAATTTAAGAACCGTAAAAATTCCCGCTTCGCTCAAAAAGATAGGGGATAACGCTTTCGCTCATTGCGAATTGTTGCAAAAAATAGAGTTTGCAAACGGCGATACTCCTATAACGATAGGCGACTTTGCTTTCAACGGCTGTAAGTCTCTTATTTCCGTAGGGTTGCCGTCGGGTCTTACAAAGATAGGAGATAAGGCGTTTTATAATAACGCAAATCTTTCGTCGGTAACGTTCGGCGGAAATAAATTGACCGAAATAGGCGAGTCTGCGTTCGCATATTGTAACGCGCTTACCGAAATAACTCTTCCGGAGGGGCTTGAAGTTATCGGTGACAGCGTATTCGTACAATGTAATTCACTCGTTACGGTTAATTTCCCCGCTTCGCTTGTAGAATTGGGCGAAAACGTATTCACTTATGTCAACGATGAGGGCTTGGCGAGATCCTGCGAGTCTCTTGCGGCGGTAAACTTCCACAAGGATAATGTGAAATACGAGTCGGTTAACGGTATAATGTACGAGAAAGTCGACGGAAAACCCAAGAATCTTATTTATTGCCCCGTTATGTGCGGCGGTGAAGACGGCGTTGTCAAAATACCCGGTACGGTCGAAAACGTTGCCCCGAACGCGTTCTACGGCAATAAAGTCATTACCGAAGTAATATTCCTTAACGGCTCTGCCGACAGAGAGATAGCGCTCGGAGAAAAATTGTTTACCGGCGCGGATAAATTGACGAAAGTCACATTGCCGAACGGGTTGGAAACCATAGTAGATTTCTTATTGCAGGATACGGAGGTTAAAGAAATAACCGTACCGAATACCGTAAGAACAATATCCTGCAATGCATTCCTTGGAGCGAAAAAACTTGAAACGATAAATTTCGAAAGCGGAAATGAAGAATTATCTCTTACGATAGCCGACGGCATGGGTGGAAACGGTGCGTTTACGCAATGCATAAGTCTCAAAGAAATCGAATTCCCCGAAAGAACAGTTAAAATAGGTGTTGCGGCGTTCGATATCGGCTATGGGTATACTTCTGCGCTTAAAAAGGTCAAGATACCTGCAAGCGTTACCGAAATAGGTAAATATGCTTTCCAAGGCTGCGACGCTCTCGAAACCGTAGAATTTGCGCCCGGCAGTAAACTTACGGCTATCCCCGAATCGGCTTTCACAAACTCGAAGAATCTTAAAAATATCAATCTGCCCGAAAAACTTGTTACAATAGGTAATCAGGCGTTCCAGAATACGGGTTTAACGGAAGTGACTCTGCCGTCTTCCGTAACGTCGATAGGAAACGCTTTCAATAACTGTAATTCTTTGAGAAAAATTACGATAGGCGACGGCGTTACGTCGATACCTATGAGCGCGTTCCTTGACTGTAAATTCCTCAGCGAAGTCAATTTGGGTAACTCCGTAACGGCGATAGGCACATATGCTTTTAAAAATTGCGTGTCGCTTAAGGAGATTGCTCTTGGAGATAAGGTAACGACTATAGACGAACAGGCGTTCTATAATACTTCTCTTAAAAAGATAAAAATAGGCGCGGGCGTAACTTCTGTCGGAAACGAAGCGTTCAAATTCTCGAAACTTACCGAAGTCGAATTTGCCGTCGATAATGCGGGCGTCGCCGCGCTTCAGAGTATCGGTGACGAGGCGTTTGTCGGGACTGAAATAACTAAATTCGAAATTCCGGAAACGGCGAACGCGTTGACTTTGGGCGGTTCGTTGTTCAAGGGCTGCATAAGCTTAACCGAACTTAAAATTTCGTCTAAGGTAACGTCGCTCGGTAATTCGCTTGACGGTTGCGTAACGCTCGATAACGTTACCGTTGCCGAAGAAAACGAAAATCTTAGCGTAAATAGCGGAATGCTTTGCAGTAAAGACGGGCATGTGGTGTATTGCGTATTCGGCGTTGCCGAGGGCGAATTGAGATTGCCCGACGGTATTCAGGAAATTAAAGCCGACGCTTATAAAGGTCAGCCGAACATTACCAAAGTTATCATACCCGAAACTATCAAGACGATAGGCGCAAACGCGTTCGCAAACTGCGGAAATCTCGTCGAAATCGTGTTTATCAAAAACGCGCCCTCGATTGAAAGTATAGGTAATGGCGCGTTTGAAAATTGTACGTCGCTGAAAAGCGTCAATCTTCCCGAAAGCCTCGAAGCGGTTGGCGATAAAGTGTTCAACGGCTGTTCTGCTCTCGCTACCGTATCTTTAGGCGGAGAAATAAAGACGATCGGTTCTTCCGCGTTTAAGGGTACGGCGTTAAAGTTTATAGAAATTCCCGCTTTGGTAACTTCTGTCGGTTCCGACGCTTTCGGCGGAACAAAGATCGCTTCCGTGACGATACCTGCAAACGTAACGACTATAGGAGATTCGGCGTTTGCCGGCTGTTCCGAACTCGCTTCGGTAATTTTCGCGGATAATTCGAGCCTTACTTCCGTAGGAAGCAATGCGTTTAACGGTACTGAAATTTCGGCAATAACGCTTCCGTCGACGGTTACTTCAATCAGCGCAAATATGCTTGCCGGTACTAAGATAACTTCGTTTGTCGTTCCCGAAAACGTAACGTCTATAGGAAATTATGCGTTTGATGGCATGGCTTCGCTCGAAAACATAACGATTGACGTTAAAGGTCTTAAAGAAATCGGAACGTATGCGTTCAGAAATTGTACGTCGCTTAAGAGTATTGAAATACCCGAGGGCGTTACAAAGATTAACCAGGGGGCTTTCTTCGGCTGTACTAATCTGTCGTCTGTTACGTTGCCTGAAACTTTGACTTTGTTAGGTACGTTAAGACCGAACACTTCTTCGGGTAAAAGGAATCCTGATTACGGTTCTGTATTCAGAGATTGCAAGTCGTTGAAAAATATTGATTTGCCCGACAAAATTTCGTATATCGGACCCGATACGTTTAACGGGGCGGGGCTTGTGAGCGTAAAACTTCCCGCGTCGCTTAAATATCTTACTAACAAAAATATATTGTCGTCGAAAGCGCAGTCTCCGTTAAAGAGTAAAGCTTCGGGACAGTTTGCTAATTGCGTTGACCTTGAAACGGTAATACTTCCCGCGGGACTTCAGGCGATTGGCGCAAGCGTATTTAAAAACACGCCTAAGCTTAAAACTATGTATTATGACGGAGCAGGTTCCGCAGACGGAAACTGCTTGCCGATAAGTGCAGTTGAATTGAGTATAAGCGCGTTCGAGGGGTGTGGTTTAGAAAATATTAAAATACTCGGCGCGTTAAGCGACAATACGAAATTCTATTTAGGGCAATGTTTTAAATATTCTTCTATAAAAAGAGTTGATTTGAGCGAGTCAAGACTCGCGTCTGTTCCGAAACTGTTATTTAAATATGCAGGTGATTTAGAAGAAGTTATTTTACCGGATTCGGTAACGGCAATAAAAAATGACGCTTTCTATGGTTGCGATAAACTTAAAAACGTAAATTTCCCATCAGGTTTAACAACTATAGAGATTAATGCGTTTAACGGTTGCTCCTTACTTGAAGAGGCTGATATTTCGAGTGTGACATCGCTTGCTTCCAGCGCGTTTGAGGGTTGTAGCAGTCTTAAAACCGTAAAACTCAGCGAATCGCTCACGGCAATACCCAATAATGCGTTTAAGGGTTGTTCGTCGCTCGAAAATATAGAGATACCCGATAACGTGACTGCGCTTGGCAGCGGATGTTTTGCTTCCTCCGGTCTTACTACTATTCGTTTATCCGCAAAGGTTACTTCTATCGGTGGAGGCGCGTTATCCGCACCGTCGCTTATAAGAATAACGGTTGATAAAGACAATGCGAAATACTCCGTTAAAAACAGTTTCCTTATTGAAGACGGAGTTAAAGTCGTTGCTTTCCCCAACGGTAAACCGTTTGTTGCCGACGAAACGCTTGTGCTTCCCGACGGCGTGACGAATATCGCTTCCGACGTTTTCGCAAATAACGTAAACGTTAAAAAGATTTCCGTTCCGTCTACGGTTGTGGAAATTTCCGACGGCGCGTTCCGCTCTTTCAAGGGGCTTGAAGAGGTGATACTTGCCGACGGCATAAAAGTAATAGGTAATGACGCGTTCAGCGGTTGCGTTGCGCTCGATAAGATAAATCTTCCGTCGTCGCTTGTGAAAATAGGAGAAACGGCGTTTAACGGTTGCGTTTCGCTTGCGGCTATAGATTTTGCAACTACGAATCCCGAAGTTGTTTTGAGCGACGGCGCGTTCGGCGGCACAGGGCTTACGACGTTGGATTTGTCTATGCTGAATATGAAAACGATGGCGAATAATTTGTTCGCTGAATGTGAATCGCTCATCGAGGTGAAGTTACCGGAAAATCTTGAAAAATTGGGCAATAGCGCGTTTAATAGTTGCATAGCGCTTGAAAATGTTGAATTTGGCGGTAAATTAACCTATATCGACATTGCGGCGTTCAACGGTTGTTCGGCTTTGCGTTCGGTTGCGTTACCTGAAAGTTTGACGGATCTTATGCAGTCGGCGTTCCAGAATTCGGGTCTTACTTCTATAACTCTGCCGAGCGGGGTATCGGACGTTAAAAATGCAGTGTTCAGCGGTTGTAAGCAACTTGTCGAATTTAAAGCTTCGGGAGAGTTGACTAAATTATACGATAGCGCATTCAACGGTTGCTCGTCGCTTAAATCTATAACAATAGGCTCTGCTGTCGAGAGTATAGGTAAAACGGCGTTCAGCGGGTGTTCTGCGCTCGAAACGGTAACGTTCGAAAACGGCGCCAATCCGATTTTCGGAAAACAAGCGTTCGAAAATTGTACTTCGCTTAAAACGATAACGCTTCCTGCGGGTATTACCGAAATTCCCGAAAAGACGTTCAGCGGAGCAGGGTTGACTGAAATAGTTCTTCCCGATGCGGTTACGACGATAGGCGACAGAGCGTTTGAAAATTGCGCTTCGCTTACAAAGGTAACGCTTCCCGCGAAACTTTCGGTAATTCCGAGCTATATGTTCTATGGTTCGGGTATAACGGAAATAACTCTTCCCGAGACCGTCCATACTATCGGCTCGAATGCTTTCGGCAATTGCGAAGCTCTTAAAACGATAACGCTTTCCGAAATGATTACGGAAATATCCGAATCGGCGTTTTCGGGTTCGGGGTTGACGGAAATAACGTTGCCCGATTCCGTAAGGACTATAAATGACTGCGCGTTTATGAATTGTAAATCGCTTGTAAACGTCACGCTCGGCAACGGATTGTGCGAAATCGGTAGAAACGCGTTCGACGGTTGTACGAAAGTTAAGTCTGTCGTTATTCCGTCGCGCGTGTATTCGCTTAAAAACGCGTTCAACGGTTGGGGCGAAGATCAGACTATAACGTTCGCTCTTAAAAAATCTCAGGCGGCTAAACTGTTCGGTACCGAATGGCTGAGCGGTTGCGAGGCAACGATAGCTTATAACGGCTGATAAATAATATAAAAAATCAGCAGAAAAAGAAAGGTTGCGTTTCTATTCTTAAAAAGATAGGAGCGTAACCTTTTTTTGCTTTCCCCGACATGAAAACCGAATTGTATGGGGTAAAGGGCGATGAAACTGTATTCTTGCGGTTAAAGACCGTTAAATCGGTTGCTAATATTTCGTCGATGTGCTAAAATATATGGGATATTTGTTTATAGGAGTAAAAAATGTCTTCTACGGAAAACGAAATGACGCTTATTCAATTCTTCAAGGTGATAGGCAAAAGCTGGAAAAAACTTTTGGTTTACGCTTTGTCGAGTATAATTATCGCAACTGCCGTAATGTCGGTGGTAAACGTGTGTACGGATACCCGCCACGCCTCCGCCGTTATTACTTCGGGCAATGCGGAAGATAATACGCTTAATATGCTCGCTCAGGAAAAAAACGAGGTGCTGGCTTCGGCTGTCGCGGAATTGTTCGCAACCGACGCCGCAAGACAGGAAAAAATCATTTCCGCGCTTACGCCCAATCTTACCGTTACCGCGCCTGCGGAAACAAAAGATACGAAAACCGACGCGACTTCCGTGCAATTTCTAATAGATATCGAAGAGGATAAATCTCTTGGCTTGTCGGCAAATCAATATAAGGCGTTGGCAGACGGCGTAACGAGGGGCTTTATCAAAAAGCTTTCGTCGATAGGCGAACTCGAACAACTGATCGCTTTCGATTATAATATCGACTCTAATATCTCCGAACTGGAGTATATTCAGGTTGCTTACGACGTCACCGATATGCTTAAAAATTTAAGGGGAATAGTAAAGGCGTCGCTTTCGACTATGACCTATTATAATTCGGCTGCGGGAGATTTCAAGGGGACAAACGGGCGTTCTCTTAACGAAATAGTCGCTTCGCTCGATTCTTATATCGACGCTGCCGACAGAGTTACCGATACGATAGTGAGCTTGCGTCTGAGCAATAAAAACGCGGCGGTCTCCGCTAAAGATTATCTTAAAAACGCTTACGATATAGCCGTTATCGACGCGAAACGTTACAGCGATTTCGCCGCCGAAACCGATAAAGAACTTCAATATTATAAAGATTTGAAAATAACATTGTCCGTTACGGATAAAAACAACGTGCTTGTGCAGGATTTCGCTAAGATATATAACGAACTTACTCTGAGAAACGAAACGGCGCAGAAAAACGCCGCCGCGGCTCAGAAAATAGCTTCCGTTCTCGAATTGCGTTATAACGCATATAAAGACCTTACCCCCGATCAGCTCAAACCGTCTACCGAAACCGACGGAACTACGACAAAGCTCAAAAATCTCTACGAGGTCACTTCTTCGGTTATAGAAGAGTATAACGCGGTGGCGGCGGAGTATGAATCCAGCAGTTACGCGGCGTATTTGTCGCGCTCGACGAATGCGAAAATATATGTTTCACGCGTGTTGTCGGTAAAAATAATGCTTATAGTCGACGCTGCGCTGTTGGTTATCTCATTGATAGTCGCTTATGCTCAGACTTTTGATAAAATGAAACGTAACGGCAGTCTGTAAGTTGTCGTTCAGGCGCGAGCCGCCCGCATTTGCGGGCGGCTCGTATTATTTTTTTACGCGGAAATGTTGAATATTTTTCGAATAAATTTTGCATAAATGAATAACCGTATTTTGTTTTTTATTATCGGAAGATGAAAATTTAATGGCGGAAAGCATTTTTTTTGCTTAACGTATTCAAAACTCTTTACATTTTCGGGCGTTTGTGGTATACTTACAAACAATTATAACTGGGCGAGTTATAATTATAAGTACAGCTTATAGCAGGTATAAGTACAGCTTATACCTCGACGAAACTTAGGATAATTTTTAATAAAAAACCTTATTTTTCGTCAAGTTTCGCCCGAAAAATCTTTTTTAAAGGAGAGAAGCTATGAAATCGGTAAAATTGTTCGAAAAGTATTATAAGCGCGTTGCTCGCGAAAGCATGACGAAAGCTGTTATCTGCGGCTTGATAATCGGGTTTGCGGCTATGTTTATAACGGCAATCTTATTTTGGTTTTTCAATCCCAAGCTTTTTTGGCTTGCGTTTATCGCGCTTGCTGTAGGCGCGGGCGTTTCAGCTCCGTTATTTTATCGTTATAAATTCAAACCCACGTCGAGCGCAGTCGCAACGCGTATAGACGAGTTGGGCCTTGAAGAAAGAATGATAACCATGAACGAGCATATGGGCGACGAATCTTATATCGCCAAAAGACAACGCGAAGACGCGGTAAAAACGCTCGGCACGATAAGTTCCGACCTTATTAAAATCGTGGTAAGTATTCCGCTTATTATAGCCGCGTGCTTTGCGGCGACGCTCGGCGCGGGTATGACTACCGTCGGCGCGCTTGCTAATGCCGGGGTAATCGACGGAGGAAAAGATATAATCGACGATATAACCAGAGAAGACCCGATTTACTACGATGTCGAATACGACACCCGGGGCGACGGCGAAATCGTCGGGGATATCGTTCAGAGAATCGAGAAAGGCAAAGACGCCACCGAGATTTACGCCGTAGCGGGAGACGGTTATGTGTTCTCCTGCTGGGTCATAAAAGGTCAGAAAGAAGCCGGCGAACCGTATCGTCAGGATACCAAGATCGAAGAGGATATGAAGATAATCGCGGTGTTCGAGCCTGCCAACGGCGACGGTGAAGGCGAAGGTGAAGGCGATGGCGATGGCGAAGATCAGGGCGACAGCGAAAAGCCCGGCGACGGCGACGGGCAGGGTAACGACGGCAATAGTAACAATAACGGCGGCATAAGCCCCGGCGGTTCTTACGTCAGCAACGATCAGGTGATAGACGGTAAACAGGACTATAAAGACCATTACGACGCCGCAAGAGAAGAAGCTACGGATAACGCTCGCGATAACGGAAATCTTACTGACGAAGACAGAGACGCGATAGACGGATATTTCAACATTATTAAAAAATAAAAAATTTAAAATACAGAGAGTAGAAAAATGATAACAGAAAAGGACATTGAACAGTTCAGCGCACAATGCAACGAGATTTTTAAACAGGTAAGCAGAGACGTTATAGGTCAGAAAGACGTAGTCGAAGGCACTATCGTAGCCATGATAGCGGGCGGTAACGTACTTCTCGAAGGCGTTCCGGGGGTCGGCAAGACAAGACTTGTAAGATCGCTCGGAAGAGTTTTCGATCTTCCGTTCTCCCGTATCCAGTTCACGCCCGACCTTATGCCGGCGGACGTTACGGGTACTAACATTATAGTAAAGGACGAAGAGGGCAACTCGACGTTCAAATTCCAGCCCGGACCTATTTTCAGTAACATTATCTTAGCCGACGAAATCAACCGTGCGACGCCCAAAACTCAGTCCGCGTTGCTCGAAGCAATGCAGGAACATACCGTTACGGTAATGGGCGTTTCGAGAAAACTTGCAGAACCGTTCTTCGTCCTTGCGACGCAGAACCCCATAGAACAGGACGGTACTTATCCGCTTCCCGAAGCGCAGATGGACCGTTTCATGTTTAAACTCATCGTTCCGAACCCCAGCCTCGAAGAGCTTATGCAGATAGTCGATATGACGCAGAAGACTATGGCGGAGGTCGCGGAAGCGGCTTGTAACGGCGAACAACTTCTCAGAATGAGAGAAACGGCGAACCAGATTCCCGTAGCGGAAGAAGTTCTCCGCTATGCGATGACTTTGACTTCGGCAACCCACCCCGACAGCGAAAACGCTTCGGAAGCTGCCAAGAAGTACGTCAGAGTCGGCGCAAGCCCGCGTGCGGGTCAGGCTCTTATTTCAGCTGCAAAGGTCGTCGCTCTGATAAAGGGCAGATTCAACGTTGCGTATTCGGATATCAACGAACTTGCTTATCCCGTTCTTCGTCACCGTCTTAAACTCAATTTCGAGGCTATCGCGGAGAGAATTTCGGCAGACGAGATCATTAAGATGATAGTCGAAGAAGTCGGCAAGACGTTTAAAGGCAAAAAGTGATCGCTCGCGGAATTTACGCGGCGGTTTGTGACTTGGAGTTCGCAAAATGAAAGTTTCGTATTTAAACGACAAATTTTTCAGTCGTCTCGAAACGCTGTCCTTAAACTTAAAATCTAATCTGGCAGGATATTTCGGAGGAAAGCACCTTGTTAATTCCTACGGTCAGACCGTCGAGTTCGCAGATTTCCGCGAATATCAGTTAGGCGACGATATACGTCGTATAGATTGGAACTTATACAGCCGTTTCGAAAAATTTTTCTTGAAATTATTTACCGACGAACGTCAGATGCAGATTCAGATTTTTCTCGATTGTTCTGCGTCGATGGGTAAAGACGATCCGAACAAGGCGGCATACGCGCTGGGCGCAGCCGCCGCGCTCGGATTTTTGGCTGTTCATAATATGGATAAAGTTACGTTCAATATTATGAAAGGCGAAAAGACCTCTAATCCGTTCGGTACCATAATAGGTAAAAACTCCTACTTCCGCGCTGTAAGTCAGCTCGAAGAGGTTACTTTCGACGGCGAGGCGGACATTGAAAAATGCGTCGCTTCCTGCCCCGATACAAGCGCGAATAACGGGCTTTCGGTTATCATATCGGACTTTATGACCGACAGCGACTGGAAGAAAGCCGTCGATTATCTGCGCTATAAACACAGACAAGTTCTGCTCGTTCAGGTGCTTACGCCCGACGAACTCGGCCCCGCTTACGACGGGCGCGTTACGCTTATAGACTCCGAATCGGAGGGCGTTGACGATACGAGCAAAAATATGAGAATCAGAATAACCCGCGCCGAACAGAAAGCGTATGAGGCGGCTTTGAAAGATTTTAAGCAGGATATGCGTACATTCTGCGCAAAGCGTGACGTCGACTACGTTTCAGTAAGCACCGACCAGCCCATTGAAAAGGTTTTGTTCGGAGAGTTGTTAAAGGTTGGTGTAATCGAATGAAGCTATTGACACCCTGGGGGCTTCTGGGGCTGATAGGCATCGCGATACTTATAATAATATATATAATCAAGCCTAACTATCAGCAAAAGTTCATTACAAGCACATATGTGTGGAAACTGAGCCGGAAGTACAAAAAGAAAAAGCTCCCTACAAGCAGATTAAGAGACATACTTATTATAATATGTCAGATACTTATCGTTACGATTTGCGCGATGATACTCTCGAAACCGTCGCAGATACTTAAAACGCAGACAGAAGAACCCGAAATAATCGCTATTATCGACTCTTCGGCAAGCATGAAAGCTAAAAGCGGCGACGAAACGCGTTTTCAACGCGCGGTAAGCAGAGTGCGCGCTCTCGCCACGGAAACTTTCGCCGCAAACGGAAAAGTTTCGATAATTGTTGCGGATAACGCGCCGTATTTTCTCACTCAGAACGTAAGCGCGGATAATAAAGCGCAGGTTTTCGATTCCCTCGATTCGCTTACCGACGCCAAATGCACTTACGGCAGAGCCGATCTCGACGGAGCGGTTAAGATGTGCGAAAAACTTATAGAGGGCAACCCCGAAACGGCGGTTTATCTCTATACTGATACGAATTTCTATAACGTGCCGAGCGGTATTCAGCTTAAACGCAACGAAGTTATAAACAAAACCGAATGGAACGCCTCCATTCTCAACGCTTATGCCGAAATAGTCGATAACTACTATAACGTTATCATAGAAGTGGCTTGTTACGGTCGTCCGCTCGACTTAGAGGTGAACGTAAGCGTTGCGGGCGCGAACGCGACCGACGAAGATTCCGGCGAAGACCTGGTTTTCGACCCCGTAGTCGTTTCGTGTACGGACGATTTGTCAAAACGTATAGTGTTTACTTATAACATAAACGAAGCCGACGACGCGGAGGAAGGTACCGGCGTAGGCAGATACGACGGCGCGGAGATAATAGACCTGCGCGGTAAAATCGGGCTGACCGATCCGTCGACGGGCGACGAAACAGGTATTGTTTCGTTCGATAAAATCACAGTTACCATCAACGAAAACGATTCGCTCGTAGAAGATAACACGTTCGAAATTTACGGCGGTAATAAAAACAAACTCAATATGTATTATTACAGCGTCGACTCGGACGGCAAGGGGTCTTTGAGTCCGTTTATAACGGGCGCGCTCACTTATGCGCAGAATAAATATGCCGATAAATGGGATATTAAATATACTCAGGTAAATACGGGCGATCCCGAAATCATAAGCGGTTACGACTATTATGTTTTCGAAAACACTATGCCCGCCAAACTCCCCGAAGACGGTTTCGTATTTCTTGTAAACCCGTCCAAGGCTCCGTCGGGTTGCGGTTTCTCGCTCAACGGCGACGAATATCCGCTTTCTCAGACGTATCCTACCGATACGGGTTATCCGGAACTCGAATACGGCGACGACGGAGAGGGACATCCCCTTATGAGAAACGTCGACCCCACGAGAATAACAATCAGCAAATACAGACGTTTAAGCATTAACGACGACAGCTATAAAGTGCTTATGGCTATAGACGGCTATCCCGCTCTTATATATAAGGAAACGGAAAACGCGAGAGTGGCGGTGCTTACTTTCTCGCTTAAATTTTCCGATTGGGGAATAGACGGAACGGGTTCTTTCCCGTTGTTTATGAATAACCTGTTTAAGGCGATATTCCCGTCCGCAACGGATAAATACGTCTATACCGTAGGCGAAGACGTAACGCTTCAGGGTATGGGTTCGTCGCTTTCGGTGACGAGTACCTCTACTGCGGAGTACAGCGAATTCCCCGCGAAGATGCGCGTAAATACTCCGGGCAGCTATACGGTGTCGCAGACTTCGGCTTTCGGCAGAGAATTTTCGGACAGCTTCTTTGTAAAGATAGCTTCTTCCGAACTCAATATCTTCAGCGTACAGGAAAGCCTGGCAGACCCGTACCAGACGAGAAACGAGAACGACTTCTACAGAGATCTTCTCACATATTTCGCCGCCGCGCTTGTTGCGATACTGTTCATAGAATGGATATTGCAGTTACTGGACAATTTGTAAGGGGAGGAGGAAATTTATGCGTAGTTTATGGTTAAGTTTTTCCAACCCTTGGTTATTATTGTTGATAATACCCGCGATAGCGTTGGTGTTGCTGCCTCATTTCAGGCTTTCTAAAAAATACAGAAGAAACAGAAATCGTATCACGACGATAGTTCTTCAACTCATAGTTATGATTTTGTCCGTAACGGTGCTTTCGGGAATGACGGTTCATTCCGAGCATAACAACACGGGCAATCAGGTTTTATTGCTCGTCGATATGTCGGACACCGAAGAACAGTCGGCTGAAAACAGAGACAGCTTTGTAAGAGCCGTTCTCGACGCGGGCAAAAACGATAAATTCAACGTAGGCATAGTTACTTTCGGGTTCGATCAGCGTTACGTCGCGGAATTTTCCACCGACGCGGACAAGGTTTTCGAAGAATATATGAGAGCCGATAAACCCGATACGAGCGCGACGGATATCGCCGCGGCGCTGTCTTACGCAAAAGATTTGTTTACCGGCGACGGCACAAGTAAAATCGTGCTTATTACCGACGGTAAAGAGACCGACGAAAACGCGCTTACGGTAATAAAAGCCGTAACGGCGAAGAACATAACGGTCGACACCGTCAACATTCCGTCATCTTTCGACGGCGACGACGTGAGAATAACGGGCATAACTTTACCCGATTATCACGTCAAGGCGGGCGACGAGTGTACGATAGACGTTCTTTTATCGTCCACCGCGCAAGCGTCTGTTTCCGTTACGCTTTACGATAACGGAAGCGAAATCGAAACGAAAGACGTAAACCTTTCGGCGGGCGCGAGAAACGTGAATTTCACTTACGCGTTCGAGGGCGAAGCGGAACTTCGCAAAATAGAAGCGAAGATAAGCGGTTCCGACGCGGTTGAACAAAATAATAGCTATACCACTTATTTCCTGCTCGAAAAATTCGATAAAGTACTTATTATCGAGCATGCCGAGGGCGAATCGGTCGAACTTGCGGAGCTTCTGACTTCGCAGGGGTATAAGCCGACGATAGCCAACGTCCACGCGACGGGCGAAGCCAAAAATATGCCTCAGACCGTCGACGAATTGAGACAGTACGATCAGGTGGTGCTTAACAACATAGCGAACGAAGACCTTTTAAGCTCCGAAATGCCCGAGAAATTCGACGAAATGCTGTATTCCTACGTTTTCGACTACGGCGGCGGCTTGTTTACTACGGGCGGTACGGAAGACGGAACGGTCGGAGAAGATTCTACGGCGCACGCTTATAACAGATTGGACTTAAGCGGAACGTTGTTGCAATCGATGTTGCCCGTTCAGGCGATTGACTATACTCCGCCTATCGCGGTAGTCGTTTTAATCGACCGTTCGGGTTCGATGAGCGGTATTTCCGCAGCCGGGCAGAATGCTTACTGGCACGCGATAAACGGCGCGGGCGAATGTCTTAACGCGCTTACCGAAAGAGACTATTTCGGTATTATCACTTTCAGCGACAGTCCGCAGAGAGTTCTCGATCTTACGCCCGTAACGCAGAAGAGCGTTATTTACGATACTTTGCAGAATAAAATGCCCGAACTCGGCGGCGGCACGGCATTCACGGGCGCTGTAAGAGACGCGGTTCAGATGCTCATAGCCAACAGAAAGGTAAGCAGACGCCATATTATAATGGTTACGGACGGACAGATACTGGCAGACGAAGTAACCGCTTGCGAGGAAACTCTCGAAGGTTATTATAATTCCGATAAAATCACGTTTTCGGCTTTGTGTATCGGTTCCGAAGCTTCCGACTCCAACAACGTCAAATTGCTTCAGAGGCTTGTCGACGCGGCGGGCGGACAGCAGAGCGGTATCCCCGGAGGAAGAAGAGTTCGTACTTACGATTCGAGCAATCTTACAAAACTCTACGGCGAAATGCGTGAAGAGTTAAACGTTAAACAGCTTAAAGAAGTAAACGCTGAGCCGTTCTATATCACTGTAGACAAAGCGACTTCGCCTATTCTTGCGGGGTTGCCTTACAGAGAAGAAGAAGTTAAAGACGAAAACGGAAATATCGTAAAGAGAAAGACTTATCAGTTAGATACTCCCGAACTCGGCGGTTTCTACGGCGTAAGGGTCAGATCCAACGATTATCTGATACTGAAAGGCGATTACGAAGTGCCGCTGTACGCGCAGTGGAAATTCGGTAAAGGCACGGTCGGCAGCTTTATGACGGACTTGCAGTCGAGCGAATGGTCGAGCGACTTTATGTCGTCGGATATCGGGCGGGAGCTGATAGGCAATATAATCGGCAACCTTATGCCGACGGAAAATATCCGACCCAACGAAATGCGCGTGGAGCTTTCCGAAGATAACTATATCAACCGCGTAAGCGTTTTCGCAACGCTTAAAGACGGCGAAAGGGTCGAGGGAAAAATCACGGACGTAAGTACGGAAAATACCGAAGAAATTTCGATGAACGCCGTAACGGAGGGCGGAAATCGTAACTTTTACGTCACTTCTCCGCTTGCCGAAGCGAATAACTTCGGAAGATGTACTTTCGTGGTCAAAAAAGCGGGCGTGTACTCGATAACGCTCGTCAAAAAGGATAAAGACGGCAACGAACTCGCAACTTATACGATATATAAAGCTTTTTCGTATTCGAAAGAGTACGATCTCGCGTTACAGGCTGCCGATATCGATTACGAGGAGAATTTCTTTAAACCCGTAGCCGAAAACGGCGGCGGAGCGTATCTCGCGGATATGAACGAAGCGCATTACGCCGTGTTCGATAATTTTGACAAGACGATAGAAAAGGTGTTCGACCCGAGATACTTGTTTATGATCATAGCGATTATCCTGTTCGTAACGGAAATCGCCGTAAGGAAATTCAAGTTCAAGTGGCTTCACGAAATTATCCGCGAAGCTCGCGACAAGAAACAGTCTTGATCGGGTTTACCGCGCGGGTAGCGTTAAAACGCATACCCGCATAATCGGAGGACTTTAATGAAAAAAATCAAAAATATAATAATAGCGTTGTCTGCGGCGGTGTTTTGCCTTATGATGGCGGCGTCCTGCGGAAAGACGAAATTGTCTGCCCCGCAGGAGCTGACTATGGATTTAAACTACGTCCTCACATGGAAAACCGTAGCCGACGCGCGAAGATACGAGATAAACGCCGTAAAAGAAGACGGAACGTCGTATCCCGCGACGGTGAACACTCCGACGTACGATATGTCAAAGCTCACCGACGGCAATTACGAAGTTACGGTAAGGGCAATCCCCGGCGACAGCGTGCACGACGTTTCCGAATGGTCCGACGTTTTCACTTTTACGAGAGATAAAGAGACGGGTTGCACTTATAAGCTTATAAACAACAATACGGCTTACGAGATCTCGCGTTGCCCCACTTCGATAACGGGCGATATGGTTATCGAAGAAATTTACAGGGGAAAACCCGTAATAAGAATAGCGCAGAACGCATTCAAGGGTTCTAAGATAGAAAATCTCGTGATAGGCAAAAATATCACTTATATAGGCGACGGCGCGTTTTATAACAGCACAAGGCTTAAAAGCGTGGTAATACCCGACAGCGTAAATTTCATAGGCGAAAAGGTATTTCAGAACTGCCGTTCGCTCGAAACGATAAATATCCCCGAAACCATAAGCGAAATAAAAACGAATACGTTTATCAACTGTTCGTCGCTTGCGGCGATAACCATTCCCGACAGCGTGACGGCGATAGGCGACGGCGCGTTCAGGGGCTGTAAGGCGTTAAAAACTATAGTAATACCCGACAGCGTAAGAGAAATAGGCGGTTATGCTTTCGCGGATACGGTTGCGCTTACGAGCGCGACGATAGGCAAGGGCGTTAAAGTTCTCGGAGAATACGCTTTTTACAGAGCGACAGAACTTTCCGAAGTTAAGTTTGCCGCCGACGGCGACCTTACCGAAATAGCGCGCGGCGTTTTTGCCGACGACGTGAAACTTGCCGAAATAGTTATTCCGGAGGGGGTTGAAACCATAGGCGACGGCTGCTTCTTCGGTGATAAACTTCTCTCAAGCGTAACGCTTCCCGAAAGTTTGAAATCGATAGGCGTTACAGCATTCAACGCCAGCAAATATTATACGGATATCGTCGACGACAACGGCAAGGCGAGAGATAAAAACAAACCTTTTGTTTACGTCGGTAAATGGATAGTCGCCGCTTCGCCCGATATCGTCACCACGTTGACCGATATCAACGGCAATACGATTAAACTTAAAGACGAAAGCGATACGATAACGCTTGTCGGCAACGATAACGTCGTCGGCATTGCGGACGGAACTTTTTCGAATTTCAGCGAGCTTGTTAATGTTACTTTCCCCGATTCGCTCAGATACGTCGGAAACAGCGCGTTTTCGAATTGTCAAAAACTCTATAAGGTTATCGCGACAAAGATAAAAACCATAGGCGATTACGCTTTCGACGGTTGTAAAATCCTCGCTAACGTAAGATTTATAGCCACTGCTATAGGCGGAACGCAGACGAGTAATCTCGAAACTATCGGTTCTTACGCTTTCAGAAATTGTTCGGAACTTAGAAACAATACGCAGACTAACCTATTTGTACCAGATACTGTAAAAAAGATAGGTACGCGGGCGTTCTATAATTCCGGTCTTTGGACCGATACGGCTACGCATCAGCAAGGGCTTATATACGCAGGTAACTGGATAGTCGGTTATAGTTCGCTTCCAAGCGGAACGATAGTAATAGACGAGGGCAGAAACAACCCCACCGTCGGCATAGCCGATTACGCGTTTTATCAATGCGCCGACTTGCAGGAACTCGTAAATTTAAACAGTTTAGACATCCGTTCTATCGGCAGAGGCGCGTTTTATGAATGTACCTCGCTTGTGAGCGCGAGACTTGGTAACAACATAAACGAAATTCAACCATATACGTTCTACGGCTGCGTTAATTTGACGAGAATAGAATTATCGAGAAATTTAACTACGATAGGCGAGCGCGCGTTTTACGGCTGTTCTTACGTCAGAGACCTCGATTTCAGCAGGGCGACGAAACTTGAATCGATAGGCGACCGCGCATTTTACGCCTGCAGAAGTCTGCGCAACTTAAATTTGGGTAATTCCGTAAAAATAATCGGAGATTACGCATTCTATAATATGAACGATGACGGAGCGAGCAATACTTCGCTTAAAACGCTCGTTATACCCGATAGCGTAACGACTGTCGGAGCGAACGCTTTCGCCAACTTAAAGGCTTTGGAAGACCTTACAATCGGCAGCGGCGTTACGTCTATAGGCGATTACGCATTCAAGAACTGCACCAAGCTTCAAACGTTGGTTATACCCGATAACGTGGTAAAACTCGGCAAGAGCGCGTTTTATAAATGTTTCGGCGTGACTACGCTCGAACTCGGTAACGGGCTTACCGATATAGGCGATTACGCGTTTTACGGAATGGATAAAATCGAATATATCGTTATACCCGAAAGCGTAGAAAATATAGGTAAATTCGCGTTCAAGGGCTGGTCGGCAATCACTTCGATAATACTCGATAAGAATATCGAAACGATCGGCGCGCACGCGTTTTACGGCGAAAAAGCCGCCACGTTCTATTCCGACGCGGAGGGCATTATGCCGAAATGGGAACAAACGTGGAACAGTTCGTACTCGGCGGTGATATGGAACTGCACTCTGTCGGAGGATAAGAGTTACGTCGTATCGGTCGAGATAAAAGAAAACGGAATATCCAACCGCAAAACTAAAAACGGCATATCCGCGCCGCTTCGTAAAGGCTACGAGTTTGTCGGCTGGTCCGTAAGCGCGGGTTCCGAAGAAATAGCGTTTGCCGCCGACGAAATAGTAAACGCCGAAAACGGAGTTACGTTATACGCCGTATGGCGCGCCGTCGAAGCTTAATCGAATTTAAGTCGCGGCGACGTAATAAACTGTTATAAATTTTTCTCTATAAAGGAGAGTTAAAACATATGAACAAAATCAAGAAACTATTTATCGCTCTTTTGACGGTTCTGACGGTCGCGCTCGGCGCGTTGGCTGTCGGCTGTAAAAAAGACGAAAAGTTTACGCTCTCGTTCGAGACTAACGGAGGAACGGCGATAGCAAGCGTTCAGCTCGATAAGGGAGCGGAATACGAACTTCCCACCGCCGAAAGAACGGGATATGAGTTCGAGGGTTGGTATTTAAACGCCGAATGTACGGGTGAAAAAACCACTAAAATCACCGTAAACGAAAACGTCACGGTTTACGCAAAATGGGGTAAACTCTTTACGCTTACGTTCGATCTGAACGGCGGCAGTATGGATAAAACCTCGGTTTACGTCAAAGCGGGCGAACTCGTAACTACGGCGGTAAGCGGTTTAACTCCGACGAAAGCCGATCATCAGTTCGGAGTATGGCAGATAGACGGTAAAGATCTTACCTCTTCTTACGTCATGCCCGAAAAGGATATTACGCTTACGGCAAAATATAAAACGAAATACACCGTAACTCTCTGGAAAGAGGATATGAAAGGCGATTTCGTCAAAGAAGAACAGGAAGTCGTCGATTACGCTTACGCGGGTACGGTTCCGTCGAAAGACTTCGGCGGTACGGGCTTCGAACTTGACGCGAACAGAGATGGCAGCAAACCCTTGGCTAAAATAAGCGAAACCGTAAGCGAAAATACTTTCGTATTGTATTATAAACGTTCGAACTTCATCGTAAGATTCGATACGAACTATCCCGAAACCGCGAATAAAGAAGACGACGTTATCGAAAAGACCGTAAAATACGGTCAGGAAATCGACGTTCCGTACAATTATACCGCTAAGGGATATTATCTCGCGGGTTGGGCTAAATCGAGCCTTGCGACCGAGGTCGAATACGAAGCAGATTATATATCTTCGGTTCTCTATAACGGCAGCGCCGAAGATAAAGGACAAAATTCAAAGATTGCCCCGTTCGAAAACGCCACGCTTTACGGCGTATGGGTAAAGGGTAATGAAGATATGTTCGGCGGCGACGACTATTTGTTCATATCCGCCACCGAAGAGAACACCGTGTATCTTTCCCGCGGGGGAAAAATCTTCAAGGGATATTATACAGCCGCCGATTCCACTTTCGGTTTTGCCGACAGCACAGGCACCGAATTTCTTGAGGGGAAAATTTTTAAAGACGGAACTTTCGCTTACGGAGATAAGTTAAGATCGAGAACATATGTCAACTACGTCAACGGCGTAGGACAAAACAGTCAGATAACGCTTACCGTCGATGATTATAACGGGGTTACCTATTACGATAAATCTAAGGACAGCGAGTCGACGGGAACTTACGTTTTCGACGCGCAGGGTTATTGCGTGGCGACTTTCACCGACGGAGAACTTGCCGGCACGGAAATGCATATAAGGCTTTCTTCCGTTACCATTTCGGGATCCTCAAAAAGCGTGTTCATCGTCAGAAACGATTCCGAACTCGCATACGGCACGCTCTATCGCGGCGTGTATTCCGGCGGAAATATGACGTCTTATCCCGACGGATATTACAGCATAAAGCTCGACGGTTTCGGAACGGCGACGTTCTATCAGAATCCGCTTATGTTCGGAAACTACGCATATGTTTTCGATCTGGAAAAAATGATACTGACGCTTTATACGTCCAACTCGATAGCGGGCAGATTCCGTATATATAAAGATGCGATAAAGGGCGATCAGGGTCAATACGATTACGTTTTCTATAATCCGGTGTACGACACGACGTTTGAAAGCGCGGATAAAACCGCAAAACTTACGCTTGACGGTTCGTTCAACGCGGTTTACGAAAAAGGAAACGAGAAAATAGAGGGTTTGTACCTTGCGAGCGATTCGCTGTTCAGCGGCGGAAAGATAATATCGCTTATTCAGAACGGAAAAACGGTCAAGAGCTTGCTTATAACGAGCAAAACCGAAACCATATTCGAAAACGGCGAAGAAACGACAAAGACGACCTACAGTTTCGAAGAAAAAGCGCAGGGTTACGCCGAATATTACTTCCGCGGAATCGACAGCACCTATTACGCGCCGCTTATCGCAATAAACGATACCGCTCCGGGGCATATGACCGTTTACGGTTATACGACTTCGGGAACATACGAGAAAATATCCGAGGGTACGTTTACCGAAACCGACGGTGTATATCATTACAGCGTAGAAGCTTTCAATACAAGTTCGATATCTAAAAACGAACAAGCCGAAACGGGAGTATACCTTTACTATCATATAGTAGACGGCGAAGAAGTCGTCTGGATGAAAGTCGTAGAAGATATTGCTAAAATCGAAGAAATCGAATTCGGTTTAGGCAAGTCGGTTATAAGCGGCGAAGTCTACGAAGCGACTTACTGGTATAGCGCTAAGAAGACGGGCGACGAAAAAGTTTCGTACGTTACGGAGTTCGCAGCCGAAAACGGCAGCGCGAGCCTGACGAGAATCGGCGGAATGATACGTTACAGCGAAGAGGGTAAAACCATTCTCGGAACGTATGAAACGTCTGCCGACGGAATAACCGCGATAACCGCTTACGACGAAAGCAACGGCTCAACCGAATCGGTATATGTTAAATTAAACGAAGAGACCAAGAAGTTCACTAAACTCGAATACGCGCCGTACACGATGTACGCTATCGTAAAAGGCAATACCGACAGAAACGAAACGCTTAAACTGAACGGCGACGGCACTGCGGAATATACCGTAGACGGAGTTAAATACGAAGGAACCGTAACGGATACGGGCAAAAAGACCGAAAGCGGCGCGGAGATAATGAAGTTCGAATCTACCGAAAAGACGTTCGAATATCTCCACCTTTACGGCAGCAGCGAAGAATATTTCGCTAAAGAGGATAAGACGTTCAAAACCGAATACGAAGTCGACGGTATAGGAACCATAACGCTTGACGGCTTCCTGTTCAACGGCAAGTTCGTGGCGATGGACGGAACAGAATATAGCGGAAGAACGGCAACCCCCGAAGAGGGCGTGTTGGTAATAGCTGCGGATAACAGAACGCTTTACTTCGATATCAAGGGCGATACGTTTACTTTACGCGGAGCGGAATACGGTCGTTACGCTTACAACGATAACAATATATTCCAGGGCGTATACTTCATGTTCGACGGTTACGGACGCTTAGAAGTTCAGAAACTCGAAAACGCGAATACTAAAGACGAAAAATTCGTCAAGAAAGGCGACGGCGTATACGAGTACGACGAAGCGAAAAAGGCTTATACGCTTAAGTACGCTGTAGACGGTAAAGCCTATGAAGTCGTAGGAATAGTCGGAGTCGTTATCAGCAACAACAGAGCGTACAGAGTGTTCTCGACGTTACATTCCGAAAACGTCAAACTCTATATCAACGATAAAGACTGGTCTATAATCGAACTCGACGCGGCGGGCAACGCCGTCAAGTACGGACCGAAAGGCGTAAAGGAAAACGGAACTTACACCATAATCACCGAAAATCTGTTGTATTTCGTAAATTCGTCGGCTACCGACGCCTGCCTGTACGCTTACGATAAAGAAGCGGGTACGGCGGTACAGCTCAACCGTAACAACGTAAGTTATTACACCAAAAACTTCGAGTCGTTCAACTTCACGCAATACGGTTTCGCGATATATAACGGAGACGAGCGTTACTATTACGACATCACCGACGAGGACGAATATATAATTTATCGTCAACCCGAAGAGGGCGAAACTGCGCAGAACGTCAACGATTACGGCTTTATCACCGAAAATCTCGGCAAACTCGAAGTTTACAACGAAGCCGAGGGCGCGTATTATTACAGATCGTTCACATACAAAAAAGATAATAAAACCTACCATTATAACGACGGAAACAGTCTTAAGTTCGACCGTGAAAAGAAAGACGGCGCAGACGATACGACTTACGGAATAAAGCAGGGTTCGGGAGATGACCAATACTTCATATATCTTAAATCGCTTACTTTCCAGCCGACCGGTTCCGACGAATTCGAAGTGTCGTGTACGGCTACTTTCGGCGGATATCCGACGGTAGGCGAAGACGGTACCAAAACCTACGGAGATCTCGTTCTTTCGAACGGTTCCATAACCCGTAAAAAGCTCGATAACGGCGAATACGAAACCTATTATTCGATAATTTACAGCGTGATAGGATATTTCCGTCTCGACCTCGATATAACTTTCCACGGCGCGTATAACGCAGACGGCACGGTTTCTCAGAACGCGGGCGAATATAAAGTGCTTTCGCTTAAGAGAGTCGTAACCGCTCCCGCTTATCAGTATCTCGATAACTATTACAGAAATTATATCAATACGGGTTCTGTCGACGGTTTCGAAAACGATATCGGCACAATCGAATTTATATACGTTTACGACGAAAACGGCGAAGAAATCGTAAGTCAGAGATATTTCCGCGGCGAATTCGGCAAAGACAGCGGTATCGTAGATATAAACGGCAATACGTTCACCGTCGAAAACGGAACGTTCGAAGAACAGTCGAACGGATTGTTCATCGTTACGTTCAATATCCCCGAATACGAGAAGAAAGACGGCGAAGTTACCGACGGTTACACTTATAAACTCTATACCTGGATAACGCGGCACGGAGCGTTCAGAAACGGCTACGGATACAGAGTATACGCTTATACGAGAGTTCAGAGCGGACTTGTAAACGGAGCATATTCCGTCACCGTCGAAAGAGTGGTTTATACGGATCTTACAAGCGGATATACCGCAGGTTCTGTGTTGAACATTTCGCTTACTAAAGACGGAAAAGAAGTTAAAACAGATGCCAGACTTACGGGTTCCGAAGCGGCTTACCTTATAACCAGAACGCGCGACGCCGACGGTAAGATAACCGAAACCAAATATTACGCCGTAACGTTCAAAGAACAGGAAAAAGAAGTCGGATCTCAAAAGGTTATGCCTTTCGAATCGGCAAGCGTCTCCGAATTGGTAATGAAGACCTATTACGGACAGGACGGCGAATCGTATTTCGACGTAAATACCGAAAACGACGAGATAATGCTCATCTGGTATAAAGGCGAAAACGATAAAAACGGCGCGTATTACGTTCCGTCGACTACCGAAGAGCAGGAAGACGGCTCGAAGAAGATAACTACTTCCGACGGTTCCGTATTTACCGTAAAAATTAACGGCGAAACGGCTACTATCGAAAAAAACGCTTAAATGCAAAGATTAAATACTTCCCCCCGAAAAGGGGGAAGTGTTTATTTAAACGGCTTGCGGTTTAAAAAGTGAAAATTTAAACATAAAACGATTTTATTCGCTATACGGCTTATAATTATTTTACATTTTTTAAAATTTGTTGTAGAATATATAAAATAGAATAGTTTACTAATCGGTGGAGTTTCGCTTTTTAGACGGACGGCTATCGAACTGAATTGAGGACTTAATGAAGATTAAAACATTGAAAAACAAAAGGATCGCGCTAAAGGGACTGTCGCTTTTAATGGCGGCAAGTCTCTCTTTGACGCTTTTCGCGGATAGCGGAAAGTCGGCTATATCCGGCGAGGCGAAACAGACGCAGCTGGCGGATATAACGAAAATAGGCGCGGCGGTAGATAACGATATTACTCAGTATCTTGACGGGAACGTTGCCTATAAACTCCCCGACGGAGTAAACGACAATCAGAAAATATCCGTAATAGTAAGCATGAACGTGGACTCCGTGCTTGACGCTTACGAGTATTCCGGCAGTTCGCTCGCCGTGTCCGACTATATTCTGACCCGCGACGCGGCTAACGCCATAAATAAAATCGAAAAGCAGAGAAAAACTCTTCTGAGAAAATTATCCGCTTCGGGTTTAAGATATTCGGTAGGTGAAAAGTATAATACCGTTCTCAGCGGTTTCGAAATAGAAATAGCCGCCAAAGATTTTTCTACGGTCGGTAAACTTATAGGCGATTCCTCCGAATTGATTATAGGCGACGAATACGAAAGAGCCGTAACCGAAGTCGTAACCAACGAGGTCGACGTTTACGATACGGGTATTTTCGACAGCTCTTCGCTCGAACCGCTCGGTTATCAGGGCGACGGCGTCGTCGTTGCCGTACTCGATACGGGTCTCGATTATACTCACTCGGCATTCAGCGTAAATAATTTTACTTCTAAAGACAAGAGATTTACTCTTGCCTCTGTTTCCGACAGGGTTTCGCAGACGAGAGCCGCGGCGTTCACGTCTGGTTTGACGGGCGAAGACGTATATCTCAACGAGAAAGTTCCTTACGCATACGATTACGCGGATAAAGATTCCGACGTATTACCTATAAACAGCGAACACGGCACGCACGTCGCGGGCATAATCGCGGGTAAAGACGACACCATAACGGGCGTTGCGCCCAATGCGCAGCTCGCTATAATGAAAGTTTTCTCCGACGCGCAACAGGGGGCTAAAACTTCCTGGATACTTGCCGCGGTAGAAGATTGCGTCGTTCTCGGCGTAGACGTTATCAATATGTCGCTCGGTTCTTCCTGCGGTTTCACGCGCGAAGTGGATAAGCAGAACGTAGAAGCGGCTTACGATAAAGTCAAAGCGGCGGGCATTTCGCTTATAACCGCTGCGTCTAACGACTATAACGCTACCATGGGTTCCGAAAAGAACGGTAACAACGGCCGCACGACAAACCCCGATTCGGGTACGGTAGGTTCGCCCTCCACTTACGACGCGGCTGTGTCCGTAGCGTCGGTCGACGGCGTAAAAACCCCGTATCTTTTATACGGCAACGATATAATTTACTTCAACGAATCTACCAACTCCGCTGCGAAAAAGAAAGATTTCGTCGGAGAAGTTCTTAAAATGGTTGGCGACGTCGACAGTTACGACTTCGAATACGTCACTATCCCCGGTATAGGTCGTTCGTCCGACTACGCGCAGGATAAATCGTATTATGCGGGTAAAATCGTACTCGTAAAGCGCGGACAGACGACTTTCGAAGACAAAATAAGGGTCGCGCTTAAAGAAAAAGGCGCGGCGGGCGTAATAATATACAATAACGTTTCGGGTACTATCTCGATGTCCGTCGGCGCGGACGTCGGTGCGGCTTGCTCCATCTCGCAGGACGAGGGCGAAAAGCTCGCGGCGCACGCAACGGGAACTATCAGAATTTCCAAGAGCCAGAAAGCCGGTCCGTTCATGTCCGACTTCTCTTCGTGGGGTCCGACTTCCGATTTGAGAATCAAACCCGAAATAACCGCTCACGGCGGCGAAATACTTTCCGCTATTCCCGGTCAGGACTACGACAGACTTTCGGGTACTTCGATGGCTTCGCCCAACCTTGCGGGCGCAACCGCCCTTATCCGTCAGTACGTCAAGGCGGACGCAAACGCGGAACGCTTCGGGCTTGCGGGTTTCAAAAAGGAATCAACCGAATATAACATAAGAGTAACCGCTCTCGTAAATCAGCTTATGATGTCCACCGCAGATATCGTTATGAATAAGAACGGACTTCCTTATGCGGTAAGAAAACAGGGCGCGGGGCTTGTCAATCTGCTCAATTCCGTCACTTCGGCGTCGTTTATAACGACTTACGACAGAGATACGAACGAGGCGATGGACAAATCCAAGCTCGAACTTAAAGACGATAAAGACAGAACGGGCGTTTATACCGCCACGTTCGATATCAATAACGTTTCGGGTTCTTCCGTAACTTACGATCTTTCGACGATTATTCAGACCGAGGGCGTAAGCGAAACGTATACCAGCCACGGCGATACTGTCGTTACTCAGGAGGGTTATCTCCTTTCGGGAACGAGTTTCGAAGTTAAAAACGTAGAAAACGGTTCCAAAAACGGCACGTCGGTATCGATTGCCGCTAACTCGGTAGCAAAAGTCACGGTAGAAATACGTCTTTCTGCCGAAGACAAAGCTTATCTCGAACGCTCGTTCAAATACGGAATGTACGTCGAGGGCTTCATTCGCTTCAAGGCGACCGCGGGTACTACCGTAAATCTTAATCTTCCGCTTCTCACGTTCTACGGCGACTGGACGGAGGCTCCTATCTTCGACGAAGAGTATTACGATACCAACGTCGACGAGGTGAACGCGGGGCTTGACGATAAAGATAAACTCATGGCGGACGCTTATGCGACGAGAGTAATCGGCGGCTTGTATTCCGATTATATAATGACGATGGGCGTTTATCCGTTCACGCAGAATCCGTCGGCGGGAAAAATCGCGGCTAACAAAGATAAAATAGCGATGTCTCTTCCGACGAGTCTTGACGATGACGAGGGTTCTTCGATAACGAAAATCCGCAGCATATCGGCGGGGCTTCTGAGAAACGTCGGCACGGCGACGGTGTCTATTACCGAAGACGCGACGGGCAGAGAAGTTTTCAATAAGGTTATACGCAACCAGCGCAAGTCGCTGCATAGCGGCAGTTCGATTTACGGCTCGTCGATGGATATAGAGTTCAACGCGCTCGAAAAGAACCTTAAAAACAATACGAAATATACCGTTACCGTAAAGACTTATATCGATTACGGCGACAACGCGGAGCAGAAGAACGCGAGAAACACTTTCGAATTCCCGCTCTATATAGACTTCCAGGCTCCTACCGTAACGGGCGTTACGTTCAGAAGCGAATACGATAAAACGACGAAGAAGACGAAACTCTTTGCCGACTTCGATATTTACGACAATCACTACGCTATGGCTGTTCAGGTCGGACAGATCGTAGCCGCAGAACCGGGTTCGAGATACACTTACGCAATGAACAGTTTCAGCAAGTATCTCACCCCAGTGTACTCGTCTTATAATTCGACCTCGAAAGTGTCGATAGAGATTACGGACTATGTAGAAGAGATTAAAAAATCTATGGGTCCGAAATTCGACGAAGAGGGCAATTATACTGTAGAGACCAACAACGACAGTTTCGTCGTCACTTGTTATGATTACGCGTTTAACTCCGCGTCGTATCAGATAAGGCTTCCCGACGAAATTCTCGCAATGAATTTCTCCGAAGAGGAAATCAGCCTCGATCTTAACGAAACGCTCAGAGTTTCCGAAATTCTTTCGATTTATCCGGGCGAAAGCTGGATAGAAACGCTCGATTACGAAATTGGCGACAACGATATCGCTTCTATCGTAAACGGAACGATAATCGCAAAGAAAAAAGGTACTACGACGCTTACCGCTAAGGGAAAAGACGCCGACGGTAAACCTGTTCAGGCTCAATGCGTAATCACCGTAACGGGCGAAGACAAAGGCTATTCGATACCCTCGGTCAACAAATTCACCGTTACGGGTTACGAAACGCTCAAAGCGTATTATAACGTTTCGAGCAACGAGCGCGAAATAGGCGAAACCGGCAATAAACGCGCGTTCGGCAACGAAAAAACGCTCTCGATGTTCCCGTCGGAATCGGTTAAACTCGAATACACTCTCGATTCTTATTTCGAGGGCAGAACAAAAGTATTGTTCGAATCGGGCGACCCGAAAGTGGCGGATATCACTGCCGACGGCAAAATAACCGCTAACGAAAAAGGCGAAACGACGGTGTTCGCAACGGTTTATTTCGACGACGAAATGACATTCTATTCCGACCAGATAAACATAACGGTAAAAGACCCGTTCACCGCGAACAGCATTTACCTTATGAATTACAGAGGTCTGGGCGGTACGGTAGAAATTCCCGCCGACAGAGGTATAACGACTATCTACGCTTATGCGTTTTCGGGTTACGAATACGTCGATAAGGATCTTTCCGCTGGCGACGTAATCGACGAAGAAGATCCGTATTATATCAAACAGCAATATATAGGCGAAGATACGATAACCAAGGTTATTATTCCAGAGGGCGTCGTAGAAATACAGTCTTATGCTTTCGCGGGGCTTACCGCGCTTAAAGAAGTAGTTCTTCCGTCGACTTTGACGAGAATAGGAACTTACGCGTTCTACAAGTGCGAAAAACTCACGCAGATAAACTTAGAAAACGTTAAATTCATCAACGAAAGAGCTTTCTCCGACTGCGCGATAAAAAATATCACGCTCAGCAAGATAAACGCTATCGGAAACTATTCTTTCGCTAACAATAAGCTCGATAAAGCAGTATTACCCGAAAGCTCTCAATCGCTCGGTATCGGCGCGTTCTCGAACAATACGAGCCTGAAAACGGTTACGTTCGACGCTCCTAAGATAAAGATCGGTTCAAACGTATTCGAGGGTTGCACAAGTCTTACTTCGATGACGATAAACGCGGCGGTTATTTCCTCCAACGCGTTCAAAGGTTGCTCGGCGTTAAGCGACGTAACCTTGGGTAAAGACGTTGCGATTATAGGCGAATACGCTTTCGCGGGTACGAAAGTAGCGCAATTCAAATTAGCAAGCGGAAGCATCTTTACTGCGGAAAACAACGGTAAAAATCTTCTCAATAAAAATAAAGAACTCGTTCTCGTCGCTCCCAACTATAATTCGTTCACGCTTAACACAGGCGCGACGGCAATATTGAAAGGCGCGGTATCGGGTAACGCGGGCATTAAAACGGTAGTCGCTCCCGAAGTTAAAGCCGTAGGCGATTACGCTTTCGCGGGTTGTACGCAACTTACATCGATATCTTTCGGAAAACTTACTTCCGTAGGCGATTACGCTTTCCGGGGTACCGCTTTGGCGACGGCTCCCGACCTTACCGAAGTAAAATATATCGGTAAAGGCTCGTTTGCGAAAACAAAGATAACCGAAGTAAATATCGGTAGCGGCACGACGATAGGCGATTACGCTTTCTCGAATATTACCGAACTTAAAAAGGTAACGCTTGGCGATAACGTAACCGTCGGCAGATCGGCTTTCGAAAGCGACGTTGATTTCAGCCAGACTTACGAAAACCTTGTAGCTTATTATCAGAAGCTCGGTTCCAGCGTCAACCCCGACAGAGTGTTTGCCGCGGCGTATAAGTCCTACGAATATAACGTGACTGACGAAAACGACAATATTGTAGAAAAGAGCTATTATTTCCGTTACGATATAGACGGCAAGTCGGCGTCGACGCTTACCGAAGTTATTATCGGTAAAGGCGCGAATATCGGCAACTACGCTTTCGCTGGCAATATACTCCTTACAAAGGTAGAACTCGGCGGCGGAGCGAATGTAGGCGATTACGCGTTCTATAACGACGTCGCGCTTACGGAAATCGACCTGTCGCAGACGGAATCGGTCGGCGCGTATGCGTTCTCCGGTACGGAGGTTCAGGAATATAAACGCGAAAACAACGAATATTCTTACGCTTATAATAAGATATACGCAGACGGCGAAGTTAAAACGCTCGGTTTAAAGACCACCGTTTACGCGGCGGCTATGGAAAACGCAGACCTTACGAATGTAACCGCTTTAGGCGAGGGAGCGTTCAAAGGTAACGAAAAACTTGTATCCGTAGTTCTCGGCGGCGGAATAACGGCTATTCCGGCGCGCGCGTTCGAGGGTTGTTCGGCTCTGGAAGAAAACGGACTTAATTCGCTTGTCACTTCTATCGGCACTTACGCATACGTCGGCGCGCCCGATACTTCGCTCGATCTTTCGTCCGTAAAGACGATAGGCGATTACGCTTTCGCTTACGGAAAACTCGAAAAAGTCAAGTTCGGCAATGAAGTGACCGTCGGCGCAGGCGCGTTTGTCGGCAACTATAAACTTGCCGCGATTGAAAACGCAGACGGAATATCTTCGATAGACAAATATGCGTTTGCAGAAACTGCGATAGAAAAAATCAGCCTTGCAAACGTCGTTTCGATAGGCGACTTCGCGTTTGAAAACAGCGAACTTGCCGAAGTTAAATTCGGTGATAAACTCACCGAGCTTGGCGAAAACCCGTTCGCAGGTACGGACATTGCGACCTTCGGCAAATTGACCGACGTAATGTATAACGGCAAAAAGGTAGGAGAAAAACTTCTCGAAACCTACGATATAAGCGAAACCGTAAAGGTTATCGACGGAGTTCTCTATTCCGGGATATCCACGGGTCTCGAACTCGTAAGCTATCCTAAATATAAAGAGGGCGGTTACTATAACGTAGAAGAGGGAACTGTAAGAATTTCTGCCAGAGCGTTCGAGGGCAGTCGCATAGCAAGCGTTTCTCTTCCGACTACGCTTCTCGCGATAGGTGATAAGGCGTTCTTCGGAGCGGATAAACTCTCGACGGTTATCTTCAAAGGCTATAATGCGCCGATACTCGAAGAAGAATACGACGCGGATTACGCTAACGTGGAAAACGTACCTTACGGCAAACGTTACGGCGGCTTGGGTATTAACGATTACTATATGTGGAATGTAGTTTCGGGAATTTCCAACTACTATTACGGCGCGACGTTCGTCAATTATATCGGCAAGATCGAAAACGATATGACGATGGTTAAGCCCGCCAACGGTAAAGGCTATGATACTTTGATGTTCTCGTTGTATTTCGGCAGAATAACCGAGGGCAGCAACGCTTTGACTTCGGACACTATCGAAGTAATAGGTCTTATCGGCGCGCTTCCGTCAAATCTTACTCTTGCGGACGAAGCTCAGGTGGTTCGCGCGAGAACGGCGTATAACGCGCTCGCACTCGAACAACAGGCTCTCGTTTCCAACTATTCGAACTTGCAGAACGCCGAGAACATTATTAAATATCTTAAACAGAGACAGAGTTCTTCCGATTCGTCGGATACAGGCTCCGAAACGACCTCCGAAGAGAGTTCGAACAGCAACAAAAACGGTTGCGGCGGTTGCGGAAACGCTATCGGCGGAGTAGGCGCGGCGGCAATACTCGGTATAGTCGGAATAGGCGCGTATCTCGCAAAAAAGAAAAAATAATTCTGTCTTACAGAAACGGATAAAAAATATGAAAAAGAAACTCATTACAATTCTGATATCGGCGGCGATCGTAGCTTGCCTCGCGGGGTTCGCCTCGTGCGGTAAGCTCAGCGCGCCCGACCAGGCGCATAAAAACGGAAACGTCGTAAGAATAAATTACGATACGAACGGCGGCATAATCGGCGGCGGCGATAACGTAACGCTTTTCGATATGTTCAATCCGTATAAGTATACTGCGGACGCAAACGGCAACGTGCATATCAAGGTGCTTGACCCCGTTGACGAACGCAGAGAAAATATCGGAAAAAGCGAATCGAATAAAAATCCTTTGACGAAATCGGGGAATATTTTAGTCGGTTGGTATAAAACCCGTACGGAAAACGCCGACGGAAGTTATTCGTATTCCGATAAATGGAATTTCGAAACCGACAGCTTCGAAGTGAAACAGGATACCGCAGGCGAGGAGTTTACTCTGTACGCGCTCTGGACGGAATTTTTCGAGTTCGATTATTACCGCGTTAAACCCGACGGAAATATCGAGTTTATAAGGAAAGATCAGCTCGGCGTTATACCGTCCGAAGTAAAAGGCACGGCAAAAGCTTATCAGGCGGGAATTTATCTTCCTGATTGGGTAGACGGGGCAATGAATTACGAGACAAATGAATATGCTTATACATTTCCTAAAATCGAAGGTACAACTTTTTCAGCCGCTTATCTTGATAGAGAATGTAAAGAGAAAATAACGGTAGGAAATGGTGAACCGTATATTCATACTGGTTATGTCGATGAACACGGAAATGCTCAAAATAGAGTTTGCAATGTATATATAGCTTACGACAACGGCGAAAAATACAAAATAGAAACTGCAAAGCAATTTGTTAAATATGCTTCAGTTGACGGAGATTATGAAATTGCAAACGATTTGGATTTCACAGAAGTTCAGTGGCCTAAATTATTAACAACTGGAACTTTCACCGGTAAGATATACGGAAAAGACGGGAAAAAGATAAAATTCTCGAATATTTCGGCAAAAATCACTATAAGCGGCGATTATGCAGGACTCTTTGGCAGAATAGCGGAAAACGCAGTTATTCATAAAATAGATTTTGATAATGTGACTGTGGATTTTGTCTCTGGTGGAATCGATGCTAAATCATTGATCGGCTCTTTCGCAGGTTATATCGACGAGAAAGCAAAATTGGAAGATGTTAATCTTACAAATTTTGAAATGAAAATAGGTGCCATAACTAAGAAGAGTGCAAATATCGACGGTTATAAAGTAAATCTTATCGCAAATGGAAATGTAGACGATTTGGCTTTCGTAAGTGACAATGTGGGCTTGACGATACATTGTGACGAAGAGACCTATAAAATTTTAGAGGCAATACGCTATAAGATAAAACCCGATAATTTATTAATCGAAAACGGGAACTTAGTTTTAGCTTTCACGACTTCGGGAGAAGAAGAATCTTATAGTGAAACATATTATGTAATTCAAGAACGGAGGTAAAAAAATGAAAAAGAAATCTTTTACACGTCTTTTAAGCGCGGCTGTTGCCGCAACTATGGCAGTAACTTGCTCTGCAACGCTTATTGGTTGTAAAAAGAATGACGATTCGTCAAATACCGGTAAGAAAAAAGACGCAATCGTTATCATGACAGAAGAACTTAACGGCTTGTACAATCCTTTCTACGCTACCGCAGGTACGGATATGGACGTTGTCGGTATGACTCAGTTAAGTATGCTTACTACCGACAGCAATGGTAAAATTGTCGCTGGCGATAATGAAGCGACTGTTGCTAAAGCTTATAAAGTTGAGCAGGATGCTAACGGAGACAGCGTTTATACGTTCGTACTTAAAAACGGACTCAGATTCTCCGATGGCGTACCCCTTACCATTAATGACGTAATGTTCAATATGTATGAATATCTCGATCCCGTATATTCCGGGTCGTCTACGATGTATTCAGTTAAAATAAAGGGTTTAAAATCATATAGAACACAGAAATATTATTCTGACGAAAGTCAAGATGTAGAATCTGAAACTTATAAAAAGGCATTAACATATGCAAATGAGAGAATAAGACAACTTGTTTCCATATTTGAAGACAAAGGAAGAGATAAGCCTAATTCTACGACTTACAATTTGAGTATTGAAAGAATGAAAGAGGAAATAGCAAAGTGTTCTATTACTCCAGCGTACAAAAAAGCTGTGGGTAAAACTGATGACGAAGATTGTCGTCAACAGATACTTGACGATTATGAACTTACACTTACTACTTTCAAAAAAGAACTTGAGACAGATTTTAAAACCGCAAGGTCAACAGAGTATGATTTAACGCAGCCCCCTTATAACAAATGCGAAAACACTGATTTGAAAGAGTTATTTGAAAACGATGTGTTTAAATTTTTCCTTGCAGAGGGGTATGTCGAAATTGAGTATGGTCTTGACAAAAACAATAAAAAAGACTATTCATATATTAAGAAATTTAAAGGCTATGAAGAGTATTTAAAATCTTATACCACCGAAGAACAGGCAATAAATAAGGTTTATATAGATAAAGTAGAGTCTGAGCTTAATCAAATTTTGAACTATTGGGGAACGGCGAATACTATCAGAACTCAATTTATTGCAGAAGCTAAAGACGTACTTCTTCATACAGGCAATAATTCGGGTAGTCTTAAATTTCCTTATATCGAGGGTATCAGATCGTTAGGTCATGTCAGAGCCGGTTCTACCGATACTTTGGTTGAAAAAGTAACTATTGACGGTAAAGATTATAAAGTGGCAAGCGGATATAATGAAGACGGAACCGTTAAAAATAACGACGAGTATGCGGTATTGCAAATAACGATTGATGATATCGATCCTAAAGCTATATATAACTTCGGTTTCTCGGTTGCGCCTGTTCATTATTATACGGCGGATACAGAGCATCCTAACGGCAGAGAAGTGGATATAGCAAATAATAAATACGGCGTAGAATGGGGTGATTCGACTTTCCAGAGCAAGACTATTCAGTCTCGTACACACGTTGAAATTCCTGTCGGCGCAGGACCTTATAAAGCAACTGACGAAAGTAATAGCGATAATCCGAGCGGTTCGGCTTTTATCAGTAGTAACATAGTTTACTATAAGGCTAATCACAACTTTATGTTTGATGTAAAAACAGAGAAGTTGCAAATGAAAGTTACAAATGCTGCAAACGCAATAGACAACCTTGCAAGCGGTGAGCTTGACTATATTGTTCCGCAATTTACGAGAAGCAACTATAATCAATTGCAAGCTCTTGAAAGCAAAGGTATAGAAATAGCTGATTGTTTCCAGCTTGGTTATGGTTATATTGGTATAAATGCCGGTAAAGTGCCTAACGTAGGTATTCGTCGTGCAATAATGTCGGCTATGCAAACAAGCCTTGCGGTAGAATTTTATGTTGAAAATACTTGTAAAACTATCGACTGGCCTATGTCTATGGAAAGCTGGGCTTATCCTCTTGATGCTGGTGGGGCTTCTAAAAATAACGGACATGATTATACAATGTGGACTGGTATAGAAGATGCTAAAGCTAAGATAAAGAAATATGAGGAAGAAGCTAAAAAATACCAAGGTAAAATTGATAAGAATATTAAATTTACCATTGCGGGCGCGTCTATAACCGATCACCCGACTTATGCGGTATTTAAACAAGCTGCTGAAATTCTTAACGACTGCGGTTGGAATGTAGAAGTTAAGGCTGATTCGTCTGCACTTACAAAACTCGCGACGGGATCTCTTGCTGTTTGGGCTGCAGCTTGGGGTTCTACTATCGACCCCGATATGTATCAGGTATATCATAAGAATTCCGGTGCTACTTCGGTTCTCGCTTGGGGGTATAATGCAATCAAAGCAGATACTACAACTTACGCATACGAGTGGGATATAATCAATGGCGAACTCAGTGACCTTATCGATGAGGCAAGAACAATTGACAGCAGTACCGAAACAGGTGAAAAAGCAAGGGCTGCAAAGTATGAAAAGGCAATGAGCTTGGTTCTTGATCTTGCCGTTGAAATGCCTGTTTATCAACGTGAAAACCTTTATGCATTCAACGGTAAAACAATAAAGGGGTTCAACAAGAACGTAAATAAATATACTTCGCCCCTTGAAAAAATCTGGGAACTTGAATTAGTCGGCTGAGACAAAAAATCAATCGGTTATTCCGCCGTAGCTTCCTTGCAATGATAAAATCCGTGAAAAAGCGGGTAAATCATTGCAAGGCGGCAACTTGTTTTTAACGGCGGAATAATCGTTTAAAACAACGTCAAATCACATAACTTACAGGCGGCGGTAATCGTTGCCGAAACAGAGGAAAGATGTTTAAATATATACTTAAACGAATAGGAGTGTCCATACTTATTCTTCTCGGCGTATCTATAATTTTGTATACGCTGCTTCGTTGTATGCCCACGAGTTTCGTTGAACAAAAGATACTTAACCTTTATCAGGCGGGTCAGGAAGTTCCGCAGGAATTTATCGACACGTTGAAACACGCTTACGGTCTCGATACCACGATATGGCAGGGCTATCTCAACTGGCTCGGCAACGTATGTCAGCTTAATTTCGGTGAGAGCTTTCTCAGCCATCGCCCCGTGCTTGACGAGATTTTCAACGCCGACAGAATAGGTACGTCCTTTATGGTCGCGGCTATCGCTACGGTCTTCGAATTTTTAATAGCTATACCTTTGGGTATAACCGCCGCTACGCATCAGTATTCCGTTCGCGATTACGTCGTAACGGTTTTCGTGCTTATCGGTATATCGTTGCCGTCGTTCTTCTTCGGGCAGTTGCTCAAAGATATTTTCGCGAATAAACTCGGTTGGTTCCCCGTTTCGGGTATGAAAACAGCGGGCGTAACTTTAACGGGCTTTGAAAAAGTGCTTGACTATTTAAAGCATATGTTCCTGCCTATTTTAACCGTCGTTATTCTCAGTATCGGTTCGCGAATGAGAATGACGAGAACGAATATGCTCGAAGTTTTAAATTCCGACTATATTCGTACCGCGAGAGCAAAAGGTTTAAGCGAAATGAAAGTTATATATAAACATGCTTTCCGCAATACCATGATACCCGTAGTTACAAGTCTTGCGGGGCTTATTCCGTCGCTGTTTTCGGGCGCGATGATAACCGAATCGGTATTCGATCTTACCGGTATCGGAAGTTACGCTCTTAAAGCGATGACTCAGGCGGATATTCCCGTTATAATGACTTATAATATGTTCCTTGCGTTCTTGTCGGTTGTAGGCGTTCTGCTTGCCGACCTTATGTACGCCGTGGTAGACCCGCGCGTTAAATTGGCTTAAAGGAGAGATAAAATGGAAGAAAACAAAGATTTATTAAACGAAAATCTCTCCGAGAACGAAAATGAAAAAATAGCGGAAACGGTTGAAGAAGTAGAAACCGCTATCCCCGAAAACGTAAATATCGGTGAGACCGAAGAAAAACCGCTCGATAAAAACGTAAGACTTATGAGTCCTATGCGTATGATAATGCGCAGGTTTTTCCGTTCTAAGCTCTCCGTTGCCGGTATTATAATGCTTGCCGTGCTTTTCGTGTTCAGTTGGTTAGGTCCGCTCGTGTATCATCCCTACGGACCCAACGACAGCGATATGAACGGTAATGTGGAGTATACCGAATACACCATTACTCTCGACGACGGAACGACTTTTATTCAGATGGTAGCGAAACGCAATCAGATAAACAAACTCGCCGCGCCCTCCAAAGAGCATTTGCTCGGAACGGACGAGCAGGGTATGGATATTTTCGTGCGTCTGATGTACGGCGGCAGGCTTTCGTTGTCGCTTAGCTTTATATCCGTATTTCTCGTTTCCGCGTTCGGTATTATAATGGGCGGTCTTGCGGGTTATTACGGCGGTATCGTCGATAATATCATAATGCGATTGTGCGATATACTTATGTGTTTGCCGTCGCTGCCGTTAATGCTTATAATCGGTACTATTCTCGACGCGAACGGCGTACCGGGTAAATATTATATTTATTTGCTTATGAGTTTTCTCGCTCTGTTCTCCTGGACGGGTATGGCGAGACTTGTCCGCGGACAGATATTGTATCTCCGCGAACAGGAATATATGGTCGCGGCGGAGGCTATGGGCTATTCTGGCGCGAGAAAAATATTCAAACACCTGATACCCAACATTTTGCCGCAGATAATCGTCACGATGACCCTTTCGCTCGGCGGAATGATTTTGTCGGAATCTACGCTTTCTTACCTCGGCTTGGGCGTTCAGCCGCCTAATGCTTCATGGGGTACTATGATAGAGATTATATCCAAACGCCCCGACATACTTAAAAACAATTTCAACGTATGGGCTCCCGCAGGTATCTGCATAGTTATCGCGGTTCTGGGCTTCAACTTTATAGGCGACGGTCTCCGCGACGCGCTCGACCCCAAACAGAGGAGATAATATGGACAATAACGAAAATAAAAAGACTAAAAAGTCCGATAACCATTATCTTACGGGAAAAGAGATTCGCGAGATAGCCAAGGCGAACAACAAGGAAATGCGCAGGCTTGAAAAAGCCAAAAACCGCAAATGCCCCGAATCGGAATTTATTTCCGAAATGAAAAATCCGGATAACATTCTCGAAATAGAGGATCTTCATTCTTACTTTTTCACCGATCAGGGCGTTGTAAAGGCGGTAAACGGCGTTTCTTTCGATATCCCCATAAACTCGACGGTCGGCGTTGTCGGTGAGTCGGGTTGCGGTAAGTCCGTAACCTCTATGTCGGTAATGCGCCTTTTGCAAGGACCTACGGGTCAGATAGTCGACGGGTCGATAAGATTTAAGGCTTACGACTTTAAACGCGACGAAAAAGGCAAAGTTATCCCCGTTTACGAAAAAGACGAAAACGGCAACGTCATTTACGAAACCGTAATCGATAAAAAGACGGGAGCGCCGAAACTCGATAAAGACGGACGGGAAATCAAAGTTCCTAAACAAAAAAGACGCGAAAACGGCATAGGCGAATTCGAAATGGAAGAAAAGGTTTTCGATATTGCCAAAATGCCGATACGCGAAATGTACAGACTGCGCGGCAGACAGATGTCAATGGTCTTTCAGGAGCCTATGACTTCGCTCAACCCCGTATTTACCATAGGTAATCAGCTCGACGAAGTTTCGCTTCTGCATATTCCGGGCGCAACGCGCGAAATAGCTAAAAACCGTTCTATCGAAATGCTCAACATGGTCGGAATCGCTATGCCCGAAAGAGTTTACGCTTCTTACCCGCACGAGCTTTCGGGCGGTATGCGTCAACGCGTTATGATAGCTATGGCTCTGGCAGGCGAACCGAGGCTTATTATTGCCGACGAACCGACTACCGCGCTCGATGTTACCATTCAGGCGCAGATTCTCGAACTTTTCAACGACTTGAAGAGACGTATTAACGGCTCGATATTGCTTATAACGCACGATCTCGGCGTCATTGCCGAAATGGCGGACTACGTCGTGGTTATGTACGCGGGCAGAATAATAGAAAAAGGCACGGCTTCGGAGATTTTCCATAATCCTCTTCATCCGTACACCAAAGGCTTGCAGAAATCGAAACCGACGATGAAATCGAACAGCGATACGCTTTTCAATATTCCCGGTAACGTTCCCAACCCCGTAGATATGCCCGATTATTGTTACTTTAAAGAAAGATGTTCCGAATGTATCGGAAAATGTTCGGGCAAGTACCCCGATATGGTGCAGGTAAGCCCAACGCATTTCGTCGCGTGCCACCTGTACGAGGGAAAGGAGTTTCGTAAATGAAAAAAACCGAAGAGAAAATTTCCGTATTTGCCGAAGAAGAAACGATAGTTAAAAAAGACGGCGAGGTTATAGAAGAAAAAATCGAAGTAGCCGATAATTTCGAGGGTTACGACGACGAAGCCGAAGCCGCTAAAGAACAATTCGAAAGAGACGAAAAAAGCGAGGCGGATAAACTTTTGCCGCCCGACCCCGAAGCTATTCTCGAAGTAAGACACTTGAAAAAGTTTTTCGTGCTTAAAAAGACGATAACCGGCAAACCGCTTTCGACGCTTAAAGCCGTTGACGACGTTTCGTTTAAGGTAAAACCGGGCGAAACGCTCGGTATAGTCGGTGAATCGGGTTGCGGTAAAACGACGATGGGCAGAACGGTTTTGAAACTCTATCAGCCTACCGACGGACAGGTGTTCTTCCACGGCGAAGATATTTCCAAATATTCGCCCAAGCAGATGCGCGCTCTCCGCACGAAAATGCAGATAGTCTTTCAGGACCCGTATTCTTCGCTTCCGCCGAGAAGCACTGTAGGCGATATACTTTCCGAACCCGTAAAGGTACACGGAATAGTGCCTAAAGAACAGGTTAAAGATTACGTTCTCGAACTTATGGAGAGTTGCGGTCTTCGCGATTATTATTACGAACGTTATCCGCATGAGTTTTCCGGCGGTCAACGTCAACGTATATGTATCGCGCGCGCTTTGGCTGTAAACCCCGAATTCGTCGTTTGCGACGAACCGGTTTCCGCGCTCGACGTGTCGATTCAGGCGCAGATTATCAATTTGCTTAAAAAGTTACAGAAAGAAAGAGGGCTTACCTATCTTTTCATTTCGCATGACTTGTCGGTCGTAAGATTTATTTCGGATAAGATAGGCGTTATGTATCTCGGCTCTATGGTTGAATTCGGTAATAAAGAGGATATTTTCGCTCATCCGCTTCACCCGTATACCGAAGTTCTTTTCTCGGCAGTGCCGAACCCCAACCCGGACGAAAAAACAGAGAGAATACTGCTGAAAGGCGATATTCCGTCCCCGGCAAATCCGCCTAAGGGTTGTAAGTTCCACACTCGTTGCCCGCATGCGATGGAGATATGTAAGCACATAGCCCCAGCGTATAAGGAATACGAACCGGGGCATTTCACGGCGTGCCATCTGTATTCGCAGGACGAAAATGTCTGATAAAAAGAAAAAGAAGAAAGAAAAAAAAGAGAAAGTCGTGTATTATGACGACGGGTCGTCTATAAGCGATATGTCGGAAGTAAAACCGTCTTATATAGCCAAAGCGGCTAAGACAAAATCGACTTCGACTTTCAAAGAAAAATGGAAAACCTACTGGGCGGCGGTCAAAATGATGTTGTTGCCTATGTTTTTCGTGCTTTCCATAATTTTCGTATTGTATATAATTATAATGCTCACGGTCGCTCGGTAATTATTACCGTCGCCGCAAACCGAACTGCAGGAGGGCGTGACGAATGATTAAAAAGCGTAAAATAGCGGTTTTAATACTTACCGTTCTTTTCGTATTATCCGTCGCGCTCTCTTTTGATTTTACGGTAGAAAATCGCGGACACGAGTGCAGAGAAAACGCCTGCCCCGTGTGCGCAATGATTTCCGTTGCGGAAGAAATATTCGGCGGAACTAAAAACGCCCCCGTTGTTTTTGCCGCTTTCGTTTTTTCAATAGCCGCCATATACTTTGTTCTTAAACAAAGAAACGGCTTTTTTACGGCTGTAACGCCGGTTTCCCTTTTTGATATTTTAACTGCTTAGAATTAAATTATTTTAAATAAACCGAATTTTCGTCGAACGTATGCGTTCGGCTTGTTTTGCGTATCGTAAAACGGGCAGAGCATGGTTTCGGCTTATTTTTGCGTGCCTAAATTTTCAGGTTACAAAATTTGGCGCAAACACAAATATCTTAGGAGTTAAAATGAAAAAATTTTGTACGCTTATTCTGGCGTTGATTACTTTAATAACTTGCTTTGGCGCGATTTCTTGCGACAAAAAAGAAAAATCCGATAAAATTTCGGTAGTATGCACGGTTTTCCCCGTGTACGACTGGGTGAAAAGCCTTACGAAAGACAGCGACGAATATTCCGTCGAGCTGCTTATGAAAGATAAAACCGATATGCATAGCTTTCAACCGTCCGTCGCGGATATCGCCACGATAGCGGAAAGCGACGTGTTTATTTACGTCGGGGGCGAATCCGATAAATGGGTCGAAAAGACCTTGCAAAACGTCGGCAAAAACGTTAAACCGTTGTCGCTTATGCAACTGCTTGGCGATAAAGCCCGCGACGAGGAGCATATCGGTGAAGAACATGACCGCGACGAAGAAGAACACGAAAAAGACGAACATATATGGCTGTCGGTTAAAAACGCGGCTTATTTGTGCGGTAAATTAGCCGAAGAACTTAAGTCTCTCGGTAAAGACGCAACTAAAATCGCAGAAAACGCCGCGGCTTATTACGATAAACTTGCGGCGGTCGACAGCGAATATGCCGCGGCTTGTAAAACCGCAAAATATCATACTTTGGTTTTTGGCGACAGATTTCCGTTTTTATATCTCGTCAAAGATTATAAACTCGATTACTCCGCCGCGTTTTCGGGCTGCTCGGCAGAGACCGAAGCAAGTTTCGAAACGATAATTTCGCTGGCGAAAAAAGTTGACGAACTCGGTCTCCCCGCGATAATAAAAATAGACGGCTCTACCCATGAAATTGCCGAAACGGTAAAAGCTAATACGGTAAATAAAAATCAAAAAATCATAATTCTTAACTCAATGCAGTCTGCAACTTTGAAAGACGCCGAAAGCGGCGTTAATTACATAGATATTATGCGGGAAAATCTCGCCGCGCTTAAAATCGCGCTGGAGGCGGAAATATGAGTCTTATAATCTGTAAAAATTTAAGCGCGGGTTACGACGGGCGCGCGGTTGTAAGCGGAGTCGATTTTACCGTGAAAGCAGGCGACAGGCTCTGTATTATCGGTGAAAACGGGTCGGGTAAGAGTACGCTTGTAAAGACGATTTTAGGTCTGCAAAAGCCCGTAAGCGGCGAAATAATTTTCGGAGACGGGGTAAAACCGACAGAAATAGGTTATGTTTCGCAGGCTTCGGCGGCTCGGAACGATTTCCCCGCAACGGTTAAAGAAGTAGTGCTTTCGGGTTGCCTTAACGGCTCCGGGTGGAGACCGTTTTATACCCGCGAGCAAAAGGCAACGGCAGAAAAAAATATGAAACTATTTGAACTCGATAATCTTGCTAACAGATGTTTTCGCGAACTGTCGGGCGGACAAAGACAACGCGTGTTGCTGGCGCGGGCTTTGTGCGCGGCTAAAAGACTGCTACTGCTGGACGAACCTGTAACGGGACTTGATCCGCTTGTCACCGAAGAACTTTACGAGCTTACCGATAAATTAAACGCCGATTACGGACTTACGATAATTTCCGTCACGCACGACGTCAACGCTGTCGTAAAACACTGCTCTGAAGTTCTGTTCGTTGCAAAAAAATGCTTTTTCGGCGGTCGCGACGAGTTTTTGCAAAGCCGACTTGCCGAAAACTTTCTTGCAGGGGAGGCGAAATACGATGTTTGAAAAATTGATAGGCTATTTTGAATTTCCGTTCGTCAGATACGCGCTTATAGTCGGGGTACTGATTGCGCTTTGTTCGTCGCTGTTCGGCGTAACGTTGGTGTTAAAACGCTATTCATATATAGGCGACGGCTTGTCGCACGTCGCGTTCGGCGCGATGGCTGTCGCGGGGGTCGTAGGGCTTACCGAAAATATGTTGATAGTTATGCCCGTAACGATAGTTGCCGCGATATTGCTTTTGAGAACCGGGCAGAACGCGAAAGTTAAAGGCGACGCGCTTGTAGCTATGATTTCTGTCGGGTCGCTTGCCTTAGGATATCTGTTGCTCAATCTGTTTTCCACTTCTTCCAATTTGTCGGGAGACGTATGCAGTACGCTTTTCGGGTCGACTTCGATACTGACGCTTACTCAGACCGAAGTGTGGTTGTGCGTCGCGCTGTCCGTAATTGTGCTTGTTTATTTTACTATCAGTTATAACCGCATTTTTGCCGTTACGTTCGACGAGACCTTTGCGAAAGCCACGGGCGTAAAAGCCGAAGTACATAATCTTGTCACGGCGATAATGATAGCGGTGATGATCGTGCTGGCAATGAACCTTGTCGGCTCGCTGCTGATATCCGCGCTCATAATTTTTCCCGCTCTGTCGGCAATGCGGGTGTTTAAAAGTTTTAAATCGGTAGTTATATGTTCGGGCGCGGTATCGGTTTTATGCGCCGTTACGGGAATAATCTGCTCGATACTGTTCGCCACTCCCGTCGGCTCGACAATAGTGGCGGCGGATATAGTCTGCTTTTTCGTTTTTTCTGCGGCAGGCTCGATTTTAAGGAGAACTACAAAATGAAAAAATACAGAATAATCGCTCTGTTGGCGGCTTTTATAATAATTTTGGCAAGCGGTTGCAAAGAGAAACGTTATTCCCTGAAAGAAGATAATTTCTTTCTCGTAATGACGAATATGCAATATTATCCGCAACAGTACGTCGGTAAAGATATCGATTTCGATTGCTTTACTTACGATTTAACCGATATTGACGGTAAAACTTATCGTTTGGGCGTAAGAAAATGTTCGTCAGGGTACGGTTGCAAATGCGGAAAAGATACGGTGATAGGTTTTATACTTAATTACGACGGGCAGATACCCGAACCGAAAAATCAGAGCGAAGACAGCGTGGAAAAAAGTTGGATACACGTTAAAGGAACGGTTGCGGGGGCGGAAAAAACAAAAATAACCGTTTTTGCCGCCGACGGCGAAACAAAGGAATTTATAGAAATTTTAACGTTTAACGCGAGCGAAATAAGCGTTATAGAAGATTATAAAAACTTAAATTATTACGTTACTAAATGAGAGGTTATTATGGCTAATAAAAGAGAAAAAGCATTACGCGAAAAAGAAAACATATTAAAAAAATATCAATGGCAATTAAAGAAAATACTTCCGCTTTATATCGTGGCGGCGGTCGTCGGCGCGACGGCGTTACTCTGCTATTTTTTCGCTTTCGCCGCGGTGGATAATTCCGCTTACGGCATAGAAGTTAAAGTCAGCGGCTTTGCGTTTGCCATTGCTGCGCTTACGGGTAAATACTCGTCTACCGATAAAATTTACGGGGATATCGCTGTGCCGTTCAATTATTATGCCGAAGCCGAGACTGCGGCGGTAGGAACGCTTGCGCTCGTGTCGGTAGTCGCGCTTGTTGTCGCTATAGTGCTGACGATAGTTACGCGGGCAACTAAGAAGCAGGAAATAAACTTTGCCGCCGTAATATGTTCGGCAGTTTGTCTGATAACTACCGCGCTCGCGTTTTTTACCGCGCTTTCGATGAAAAATGCCGAAATTTTATCGGTTTATTGCGGCGGAAACCCCAAGTGTTCGATAGTGTCGTTCGCATTTGTCGCTATGATCGTAGAAACGGCTTTTCTTGTGATTCAGATAATTTGTGCGGTTAAATTCATAAAATTAAAAATAAATAATAAAAACTGACAGGCGTTTGTCATATTTATTGTAATATAATAAACTCACAAAGCAAAACATAGCCGCTCGCGGCTAAAAGGAGAGTTTATTATGGTCAATAAAATAATGTTCAAAAATGCGTTTGATGGCAATGCGGAAAGCGGATATCAACTCGGAGACAGATATTTTTACGGTAAAGGGGTTGCCGCAGACCGTAATATCGCCAGAGAATGGTATAAATTCGCGGCGGAAAAAGGACATAGCGGAGCGAGATATATGTACGGTTATCTGCTATTAGCCGAAGCGCGCGGCGAACGAGATTTGATTGAGGGGATAAAATACCTTAAAAAAGCCGCCAATCGCAGGCATACGGGCGCGATGTTATTGCTTGCTCGTAATTACTTCTACGGGGTCGGCGTAAAAAAAAGTGAAAAAAAAGCGTTTAAAGTCTGGAAAAAAGCCTCGGTTACAGGCTGTCCCGAAGCTAAGTATTATTTAGGATTATGTTATGAAAAAGGGATAGCCGTTAAGCGTGACGTGATAAAGTCTAAAAGTTATTTATTTTCCGCGCTTGAAAGCGGTTACACGGCAAGCAGAACGTTATTACAATCCGGTAAGCCTTTTGCCGCCTGACGCTATATAAGCAACGTGAGCAACGTGACGTTGCATCCAAGTATTATCCGACCTTATATATTATTGTCATTCTGAACGAAGTGAAGAATCCCACCGAAAAAGTGCGGACTACTTAATACAGTGGGATATTTCGCTTACGCTCAATATGACAGAAAAAATAAACAAAGTACGTCATTCTGAGTGAAACGAAGAATCCCACCGAAAAAGTGCGGACTTCTTGTTACAATGGGATATTTCGCTTACGCTCAATATGACAGGAAAATTTAAACTAAGTATGTCATTCTAAGGCTTTGCCGAAGAATCCCATTGAACAAGTAATCGCTCTGTACTTAATGCCGTGGGATATTTCGCTTGCGCGCAATATGATATAAAAAAACAAATAATATATGTCATTCTGAGGCTTTGCCGAAGAATCCCACCGAACAAGCGACTATCCCATACTTAATACGGTGAGAAGATTTTATAAATCTATCGGCTGATATATTCTTCCGGTATAAACGCGACGTAAGGCGAGGGCAGACGCTCGTATTCGTTGTACCCGAAAGATTTAGTAGAAGAATACGTCAGTATAAGTTTTTTCTTTGCCCTTGTAAGCGCGACGTAAAATACTCTTTTTTCCTCTTCTTCGTTTCCGCTTTGCATCGCGGGTACGGACGGAATTTCGTTTTCGGCTACGCCGGCGAAAATAACTTCTTCAAATTCGCACCCTTTCGATTGATGAATCGTCAAAATAGGTACTTTTTTAAGCTTTTTTATGGCTAAATCGAGTTGACTGCCCGATAAAGCCACGCTTGCAAGTAACTCTTCCAACGCTTTTTCGGGGCGCGGAGCAGATTCTATGCTTTTAAGCGAAACGTATAATTCGTTTGCGCTTTCCCTGTCGTCTTTTTTAGATTGTTCGTTTATCAAGCCGTAACAAGCGGCGATGTCTTTTATCGCTCCGCGAACGTCTCCCGTAGTTATTTCGGCTTTAAAGCGCGACATATCTCCGTAAAAACCCCTGAAAGCCGACGCGTTGGAGGCTATCAGGTTTTTTCTTATGGCGGCGGACGGAATTATATAATCGTCAAGTAATATTGCGAGTATCGAAGCGGTTGCGGAAACGTCCGCGAAAGCATCGTGCGCGCGCTCGTTTACTATGCCGAATTTTTCGCAAAGCGTAGATAATTTGTAGTTTTTTTCCGATTTGAAAAAGGTTTTCGCTATCGATAACGTGTCGTAATATCCCGTTGCGAAAATTTGTTCGTCGACGGCTTGCGCCGCCTTTCCGAGCATTATATCGTCGAATGCCGCCGAGTTGTGTCCTACGAGTACGCAATCTTGCGAAAAGATTGAAAATCGCTCTATAGCCTGTCTTAAACTTATTCCGCCGTGTGTTTTTATGTATTCTTCGTCGTAACCGTGCGTGGCTAACGCGCCCGCGGAAATTTCTTTTTCTGGTATAACGAATACGTCGAATTTGTCTGTTATGCCGGCTTTACCGAGTTTTACGGCAGAAATCTGTATAGGGTAGTCGTCGTAAGGGTTTGCGCCCGTGGTCTCCAGATCGTAGACGACGACGGAGCTTTCCCCGTAGGCTTTGATAAGCGTAAAGAATGGGTCGCCGTGAGCATAGGTTTCGTCGCGCATAAACGCGCTTACGGAAAGCCCCGCCGAACCGTATCCGTCTATTGCCGAAACGAGATCGGTTTTTATCGATTTAAGATAGCGTTTGCAGATTCTTTCAAGCGAGGAAACGTCGTTCGGGTTGACGGCAAGCCGCAAAAAGGCGAGAAAATCTTTGATAAGCGGTTTTTTGTAGAATTGTTGGTCTGAATCCGCCGTAAAAAAAGGTATCCGTTCGGTTACGTTTTTTGTTGAGTTTATCCGCGATAAGTGTCTGTATAGTTGCGCGACGTATCTGTTAGATCTCGCCATTACGCATATTTCGGTTCTGTCGCCCGCGTAATCGGCTATTTCGTTGTAGATTTTTTCGGCTTCGTCGCGCGGAGAGAGACATTTAAGAACGGTTATTTTTTCGCCTTGCGGAATTTCAGTCGTTTCGGGTTTGTAATTGCCCCCGAACGCGTTTTCGAGAAAACCTTGCGCAGCGCAGGTAAGCAACTTTGTCGTGCGGCGGTTTTTCGTCAACCTGATTTCCAACGGATTGTATTTCGTTCTGAAGTCGTTTATAATTTCTTTCGGCGCAGACCCCCGCCACCCGTAAATGGTCTGATTTTCGTCTCCGCAGAGCATCACTTCCGCATTGCCGAAAAACCGCTCTATAATGCGGTATTCAAGCATGTTGGTATCTTGTACTTCGTCGGTTATTATCAGCTTGTAGGCGTTTAAATCGACTTCGCCGTTTTGTATAAACTCTTTTGCACGATATAAAAGATCGTCGTAATCGACGAGATTGGAACTCTTTAAAATTTCGGAGTATCTTATGCAAAATTCTTTTCCGCGGGAACGGAGTAACTTGTAAAAGTTGTAGTCGGTCGCCTGCGCTCCGGGCAGACGATAGTTGAACATATCGTCGAACCCCGATTTTTTAAAAAGAGAGGCGAGCGCGACCCCGTATCCGTCGTCTGACGAATACGAAAAGCCAAGCTCGTCTTTTTCTCGTTTTATTTCGGACATAATTCTCGCGAAATTTCTGTCGGGCATTTTCGTGAGCGCGTCTTTATCGTCGGTTTTTTCGGCAATCATGCCGTCTGCAAGAGTTTTAAGCGTTTCGCCTGCGTCCACGTCGTCGGCAACGGCTAAAAAACTTCCGTCTCCGCTTTTGGAAAGACAATCTTTGATAAGGCGGTAACAGAATCCGTGTATTGTAAAGCAGTTTACGCCCGTTTCGCCCGAATATGCGAGAATGTCGTTTGTAATTTCTTCCTGAGCTTTGACTGTGAAAGTAAGGCAAAGTATTTCTTTCGGAGAGATGCCGCGTTTAAGGGCTTCCGCCACCTTGTTTGCGACGGTGAAAGTCTTTCCCGTTCCTGCCGAGGCGAGAAGAAGAATATTGCGGTCGAACGTTTCGACCGCGAGTTTTTGCTCTGCGCTTAAAGCCATAAGCTCACCTGTCGTCTGTTATTTGTTTAATAACGCCAGCGAAAAATCGATACGGCGAAGAGTTTCTTCTTTGCCGAGAAGTTCAGCCATTTCCGTCGCGCCGCCGGGGGTTACGCCTTGACCCGTTATGGCTATACGCATTACCCAGAATAAAGCTCCGCTTTTTATACCCGCTTCCGCGGCTTTTGCCGAAAGGGCGGAATACAGAGTGTCGTTGTCGAATGATTCTATTTCTTCGACGTATGCGCGTATTTTCGGCAGCAACTCTTTTGCGACTTCCGCGTTGGTCTTGTTCTTCTTGTTGTCGAAAAGCGAAAGGTCGTAATCGCCCATTTCCGCAAGCCAGTCTATTTTTTCGGGTATTTCACCGAAAACTTCTATACGAGGTTGCATAAGTTTGGCGATGCGTTTAAGGTCGAACTTGCCGTTTACTTTCGACGCCTGAAGATAGGGCAGCGCGTGAGTGTAAAAATCTTCGTCCGAAAGTTCTCTTATATATTCGCCGTTGAGCCAACGCAGTTTCGCTTCGTCGAAAATAGACGGCGACTTTGAAATTCCGTCAAGCGAGAATAATTCCACCATTTCTTTAAGCGTCATTTTTTCTACGTTGCTGCCCTTTGGCGCCCAGCCGAGTAAAGCGACGTAGTTTATAATGGCTTCTTTTAAATAGCCTTTCTTAATAAAGTCGTCGAAATTGGCGTCGCCGTAACGTTTCGAAAGTTTGCGCGTGGCGTCTTTCATTATCGTGGGCAGGTGAATATAGACGGGTCTTTCCCACCCGAAAGCGTCGTACATAAGATTGTATTTCGGCGTGGAAGAGAGGTATTCCGTACCTCTTATAACGTGGGTTATGTGCATTAAATGGTCGTCGACGACGTTTGCGAAATTGTAGGTCGGCATGCCGTCGCTTTTAATGAGAATATTGTCTTCCATTTCGGAATTTTCGACTTTTATTTCGCCGTAGATTTCATCGTGATATTCGCTTACGCCCGTAGTCGGGATATTCTGACGTATAACGTAAGGCTCGCCCGCCGCAAGGCGACGTTCGACTTCTTCTTTAGAAAGATGCAGACAGTGTTTGTCGTATTTTCTGTTGCCGTTTTCGTCTGTAAGGCTTTCAAGCCTTTCTTTCGTGCAGAAACAATAATACGCTCCGCCTTTTTCTATAAGCTCCTTGGCGTATTTCATATATATGTCTTTTCTTTCGCTCTGAATATACGGACCGTAATTACCGCCTATGTCCGGACCCTCGTCCCAGATAAGACCCGATTCGCGGAGTGAAGAATAGATAAGTTCGACCGCGCCCTCGACGTAACGTTGCTGGTCGGTGTCTTCTATACGAAGTATAAAATCTCCGCCGTTCTTCTTGGCGAAGAGATAAGCGTAAAGCGCGGTGCGAAGTCCGCCGAGGTGCATAAAGCCCGTCGGGCTTGGGGCAAATCTCGTTCTGACTGTGTTCATAAAGCTCTCCTTTGGCAAAATTTACAAAATATGTCTATAAATTATAAAATATACTTGTTTTTATTTTACCATAAATTAAAAAAAGTGTATAATAAATTCAGGGTGTTTTTTAAATTTTTAATAAAACGAGGTAAATTTATGGATAGCAGAATTTCCGAAATAGTAAAAGATATAAAAACAATCATAACGATACCGTCCGTTCAGGGCGAAGCCGAGGGTAATATGCCTTTCGGCAAAGCCGTTTTCGACGCGCTCGACTTTATGCTGAAAAGAGCCGAAGCCATGGGTTTTAAAACGGTCAATTACGATAACTATATAGGCGAAATAGATTTCGGTGAGGGCAAAGAAGAGATTGCAATACTCTGCCACGTCGACGTCGTTCCAGCAGGCGACGAGAAAAAATGGAAATATCCGCCTTTCTCCGCAACCGAAGAGGACGGCAGAATTTACGGCAGAGGCGCGACCGACGATAAAGGCCCCGCCGTCGTTTGCCTGCAATGTCTGAAAGCGTTGAAGGACGAGGGTTTTATCCCTAAAAAGAAAATCAGACTGATTCTCGGCTGTAACGAAGAGACGGGCTGGAAGTGCATAGAGCATTTCAATAAAGTTTCCGTAATGCCAGAACTCGGTTTTTCGCCCGACGCCAATTATCCCGTTATTTACGCCGAAAAGGGTATAATGCCCCTTAAATTCACTTTTAAAAAGAGCAGAAAACTCAGGAGCATAACGGGCGGCGAAAGGGTGAACGTCGTTTGCGACCGTTGCGAAGCAGAGTATGACGGCGATATTCCGGATATGGAAAAATTCGGAGTGGTCAAGGAAAACGGCAAATACGTCGCCTACGGTAAATCTGCGCACGGCTCTACGCCCGAATCAGGCGATAACGCCATACTTAAAATGCTCTGCGCGCTCGAAAGCGTCGGCGCGATCGATACAGATATCAAAAAATATCTCTTCGACGACTATCTCGGAATGACCACGCTTTGCGACCATTCGGGAAAACTCACGATGAGTCCCGATATAATTTCTTCCGACGATAAGCATATTTACGTTTCGGTCGATATAAGATATCCCGTAACGGCGTTCGGAGACGAGTTGCTTGCAAAGTTTGCGAAATATCTTCCGGTAGAAAGACTTTCTCATCAACTTCCGCTGTCTGCGGATAAAAACGGTTGGCTTGTGCAGACCCTTTTGGGCGTGTACGAAGAAGTTACGGGTAAAAAGGCAAAGCCGATAGCCATAGGCGGCGGAACTTACGCGCGCGCCCTGAAAAACGGAGTGGCTTTCGGTCCTGAAGTCGACGGAGTCGATTTCGCCATACATCAGCCGAACGAATTTGCTTCGATAGATAACATAGAGTTGCAATACGCGACCTATAAGGCGGCTATCAGGCGTTTATCGGAGTAATAATGCTTATAAATACATTGCCGCCGCTTATAAAAAACGTAACGTGCGCGGTGACCGGGCATAGGGTGCTTTCGCGCGGCTTCGACCGTGAAAAACTCAAAGCCGAACTGAAATCGATTATAGACGACGGTTACGAATATTTCCTTATAGGAATGGCTGTGGGATTTGACAGCGAGTGTTTCGCCGCGCTCGAAGAGCTGAGAACCGCGGGCGAAAAAATAAAAATCGTGGCGGTTGTGCCGTGCGGCGATCAGAGCGCTAAATTCAGACAAAAGGATAAAGCCGCTTACGCGGAGATGCTGAAAAACACCGATATAACCGTAAAAGAGACCGCGCCGTATTTCGACGGCTGTATGCTTGCGAGAAACGATTTTCTCGTGGAAAATTCGTCGTTGCTTTTCGCGGGGTGGCGCGGCGTTAAGGCGGGAGGAACTTATTACACCGTTAAAAAAGCCGAAAAAGCCGGCGTCAGGGTCAGAGTGTTTAACGCGACTTAAGGAGAATTATGAAAAAAGCATATTTATTTATTTCGGGTACAAAAACGGGCGTATCTAAGTGCGTAAGTTTTTTTACGCATAGCAAAGAAACGCACTCGACGCTTTCTTTTAACGGAAAATTCGATTGTATGTATACTTTCGGCAGATTCGGTATGAAACCGTTACCGTCGGGTTTCGTGAAAGAAAATATACGAACCAACACTCTGAAAAAATACGATTACTGCCCGTGCAAGATATTTACCATAGATCTGACTGACGAACAGTTTGAAAACATACAAAAAGAGATAAAGAAGTATGAGGACGAAAAGCAGAAATACAAATACGCGATACTCGGCGCGTTTCTGTGCGCGTTCAGAATAAAAAAGACCTTTAAATATAAACGGTTTTGTTCTCAGTTTGTGGCTAATCTTCTGCACGACGGCGGCGGAATAGAATTGCCTTACGATACGAGTTTAATGCGCCCGAAAGACTTCCTGAAGTTGGATTGCATTACTTTGATATACGAGGGTACTATAAATTCGTTGGCTACGAAAATCGACGACGGCGAACTTATATTGGAAAATTACGAATGAAACGGCAATAGTGAAATATCCCGCCTGACGGCGGGATATTTTTATGTCTTAAAAATAACTTACTTTAACGCGCTTGCCCATTTGCCGTAAACTTTCCGATAACTCTTTTACGAGGTTCATTTTAATGTTGAAGTTTATCGGAAGCTCGGGGTTCTGGTGCGCGGGGTTTACCGCTCGCCCTACGAAAAAGTTTATATCCGTGGCTTCTTCGAACAGCAGTCTGCAAATCAGCGAAGCGCCGTCTTTGCCGTAACTCCATTTTTCGTATTGCTCGTTGGCTTTTAACGCGTCTTTGGCATATTCGACTACTTTGTTTACCGTTATTACGCCCTCGGTTACAAGGTCTACGCCCTCGATTTCCGCTATCGGCGGAACGTCGCTCTTCTCGAATTTCAAACTGGTTATAAGCGGTTTTCCGAGATATTTGGCAGCTAAGGTCGAGGTCGTGCCGCCGCAGACTATATGTTTGCCCTCTTTAGAGAAGAATAAAGACATCATTCTGTCTACGTCGTCGGGGTTGGAGGGCGGACCGAACAACAGATTCATAGGTTCGCGCTTTCTTACCTTTAAAACGCAAGCCGTGGTGTCGTCGCCGGGTTTGTCGCCGTATAGACGGTTACATTCGTCGACAAGAATGGTCGACAGGGTTTTAGCCGTGTATCCGCAGTAAACGAAAGGCAGCATATACGCGATAATATCCTCGCGCTTCCAGCCGAAGTTGTATTTTATACCAAGCCCCGCGTGCGGACAGCCGTCGCTCATAACGATGAAAATATCGCCGTCTTTAAGGTCGATAACCGACTTATAGACCTTTTTACCGCCGATATTCAACTCGGCGCGTTTGTAGAGATAAACCGAGCCGTCTCTGAGAGCTATAACCTGCGGATTATCGAATTCTATAATTTCTGCGGTTTCGTTGTTTACTATGTGTACGATTGTAAATGTCGAATACGCTACGCCTCTTACCGAACATATCGGCAGGGTTGCGGCAATCGTTTCGACGCAATCTTCAAGGGAAAGCCCCTCCGCCATCATAGTCGAAATTATCTTCGAGGTCAGCGTGGAAAGTATGCTGGCTTTTACTCCGCTGCCCAAACCGTCGGCAAGCACGATAACCTGCGAGTTTTCGTTTTGTTCGACGATATCGACGTGGTCGCCGCACAGCTGTTCGCCGTAGTGGTTTATACTCTTGTAGCCGACGTCTACGCAAAGATCATTCATCGGATATAGACTCCTTTAATTTCGTAAGCGCGATTTTGGTTTCGGCAGCCGTTTCGCCTAAAAGCGAAGCTATTTCCTGAACGATTCGCATTTGCTTGTCTACAACCTTATCGGCAACTTCCACGGTCTGGCGCGAAATGCTTTCTTTCTTTTCGCGCTCGGTTTCTTCGTCGGTTATGTCGCGCATTATGCAGACAAGCATGTTATAGTTGTTGTCGTATACGACGGTCTGTTCGACGTATTTTTTATAGTCGGCAAGATATGTCCGCTCGTTTCTCACGCTGCGTTTTCCGTTTAAAACGCGGGTGAATACCGCGGGGTCGAGTATACGGTCGATGTTTTCGCCAAGAACGTCCGAAGCGGAACGTATATTCATAATTTTTCTCGCCGCGGCGTTTATCTGCTGTACTTCGAGATTGTCGTTTACCACGATTAACCCGTTGGGGGTGTTGTTTACTATGCAATCGGAAAAACTTTCCGCTTTGTCTTTAAGGTAGGGCAGACACATTGAAATTTCGGCTTTGCCGTGATATATGGCGATAGCTTTTTCGCGGCAGGTATCGTATCCGCAAGACCCGCAATTAAGCTCGTCTTCCGGGCGGGTTTTGCCCATTTTGCGTAAAATAGCCGTTATTTCTTCTTCCGACGGCATAGAATTTCTGAGTTCTATCGCCGTAAAATTCTTTTTTACGTCTGCGTCGCCCGGCATTTCGACTTTAAAGTCTTTTTTGCCCGCGTATTTTGCGACCGCAGAATAATCTTTTACGGGTGAACGGTGGTATTTTTCCATTACGGGACCGCCTACGCAACTGCCTATGCACGCCGACATCTCTATAAAACATTTGTGAATTTTTCCGCTTTCGATATCTTTAAGCGCGGCGATGCAGTTCTCTACGCCGTCGATAGCCATATATGTATAATCCGTGTCCTGCGCCATCGTTTTGAGAATACCGCCCGTCGTCGGGAAAAATCTCGCGCGGCTTTCTTCCGTCTTGTCCATATCGGGCGTAAGTTCGATTTTTTCGGCTTTGAGCCATTCGGTAACTTCTTCGAAAGTAAGCACCGCGTCGACGATACCCTCGTAATACTCGGCTTCGTCTTTTTTTGCCACGCACGGACCGACAAACACGACTTTGGCGTTCGGAACTCTGCGTTTTATGACTTTCGCATGCGCCTGCATGGGAGAAAGCACGTCGGCAAGGTATTTAAGCTCGTCGGGGAAATATTTTTGTATAAGTAAGTTTACGGAATGGCAGCACGACGAAATTATAACGTCGCGCGTTTCTTCCGAAAGCATTTTTTCGTATTCGGTTTTAACTATCGTCGCGCCGACGGCGGTTTCTTCCACGTCGGCAAAACCTAATTTTTTAAGCGCGGCACGCATGCCGTTTATGCCCACCCCGTCATAGTTGGCAATAAAAGACGGAGCAAGGCTGACGTAAACGGGGTCGCCCGTCTGTAAAAGTACTTTTACTTTTTCCAGTTCGCTCGCTATTTCTTTGGCGTTCTGCGGGCAGACTACGAAACAGTGTCCGCATAAAATGCACTCGTTGCCGATTATGTGCGCCTGATTTGCCGAAAATCTTATAGATTTAACGGGGCAGTGACGTATACATTTATAACAGTTTTTACAATTGGATTTTTTTAAAGTCAGACAATTACTCATAACCCCTCGACCTTTGCGGCGTTAACCGCGCTCATTATTTTTCCGTTCCAAAGTTCGTTGAAGTTCTCTGCCGTTACGGCGGTTATAAGTTCGTCGTTCACCGCAACGGTCACGCCTACGCGGTTGCATTTGCCCGCGCAAAAACTCCCTACGAGCGTTATCTCGTTTTCGAGTTTGTTTTCGGCTATCTTTTTTTCGAGCAAGTCTACGATTTCAGGCGCGCCCTTTAAATAGCAAGAGCTGCCCACGCACACCCGAACGATCACCATAATAAATTACTCCCTTATCGATTTGATTATCTTATATATTTTTATTGTTTTTTGTATCGAGTACGCAAACCGCGCGCAGCGTCGGGCTGCATCACTTTGCTATACGGCTTAATACATGTTTTTCGAAAAATTCTTTCGTCGTTTCGGGGCTTACCGAATATAATTCGTCGTCGACGGTTACGCATACGCCCGCTTCGCATTTCCCCATGCAAAGACTTCCGCCCAGATCGATTTTGTCGCTTAAATTTTTTTCTGCTATCAGGGTTTGCAGGTCTTCTACTATCTGTCGCGAACCTTGTATGTGGCACGAACTGCCGATGCAGACTTTAATTTTTATCATAAGTCCTCCTCTTTGGCGTTAGCCCATGCCAGTAAAAATTCGCGTTCGTTTTGTCGGCAAGTCACCGATTGCGCCGCGGCTACTACGGGCAGCCATTTTTTGACGTACTTTTTCTCCGTGTTCGTCTTTACGCAGTATAAATCGAGATATTCTTCGGCTCGCGAAATTTTACCCTCCAGCCAGAACAGCAGGTAAGTCCTCGCGGCGTCGGCGGAAGCGTTGCCCACAGTGGCGTGCGCCCAGTCGAATATGTAATATTTCCCGTCGTTGCCGACGATTATGTTCGACGGATTGAAATCTCCGTGACAGAGTTTAGTGTGTTTCGGCATCTGTTCGAGACTGTCGTATAATCTCGATTTCACTTCGTCGGAGAGTTTTGCCAGCGCGATACGCTTTTTCAATTTGTCGCGCAGCCCTACGAGAAGCGGGCAACTCTGAGATTGTATTTCAACCTGTAACGATACGAATTTATCAAGCAATTCGTGTTTTCTGTCGGGGTTTTCTTCCATAAGCCGCTCAAGCGTTTTTCCCGCCACGAAATCGGAAACGATAACCCATTTACCGTCGATAGTGGTTACTTCGCGGAGTTTGGGTACGCTAAGCGAAGTCGTTTCGACTCGCGCCTGATTTAACGCTTCGTTTAAAACGTCCGCTTTGGAAAAGGATTTTTCGAATACCTTTACGCAAAGCTCGCCGTCGCGGAAAACCGTCTTGTTGGTTCTTACCGCTATTACTCTGTCAAGATCCATTTTTGCACCTTTATATTTATATAACGATATATAATAAAATATATACCGAAGCGTGTTAAAAACCGCCCTATAAGACGGTTTATATTATTCTTGTCGTTCATCCGTCATTCGAAACATTCGCGCTTAGAAGCACAAAGCGCGGTTATAAACGCCTTGTCGCGGGAGGATAACTTGTAGTCCTTGGAATATATTACGACGTCGCGGTACTTTCTGCCCGCAACCGAAGTTTTCCGTGTGGCAAGCCCGTACCTTTCAAGAAGATCTTTCGGGATAGGCGATACCCACATATAAGTGTTGGGGTTGGTGGATAATATGTCGAACTGACTTGCCCGCTCGAAAACGAATATTCTGCGGTTGCCGCCAGATAATTCCTCGCGGCGTAACTCTTCGGTAGAAACGGACGGCGCGAACGGGTCGGCGTGCGCTATTTCGGCGTACTTTTCAAGGTCGTTTACCGTAATTTCTTCCGAAGATATAAGCGGACTGTCTTTTCTTGCGACTAAGACATAGTCGAATTCGGCTATTATTTCGTGATTAAGCCCCTTGGCTTCGAAGTTTTCTTTGAACTGCTTGTCGTATTGAGCGGGGTAACGGACTATGCCGAGCTTGTAGTCGTTTTCAAGCACGTCGTTTATGGTGCGCCGAGCATTGGTTTCTTTGTAGTAAACTTCGAAACGTTCTTCTTTGGTAAGCGCGGAGGTAAATTCCGCAAACGCGCGGGAGATATAACTGGCTCTCGGCGCGGAGACGGAAAACCGCGTTTTGCTCGTCTGTTTTTCGGTAAATTCCTTTTCTACCTCGTCAATCTCGCGCAGTATCTTTTTCCCGTAAGAAATCAGCCTCTCTCCGTCGGGAGTGAGACTTATGCCTTTCGGGTTACGTTCGAATACGGTTATACCTAAATCGCGTTCGAGTTCTTTGATTGCTCTCGATAAATTAGGCTGAGCGACGAAGAGTTCCTCCGCCGCTTTGTTTAAAGAACCCGCTTTGGCAACCGCCACCGCGTATTTAAGATAAACTATGTTCATAGAATAATCGACGGGGCGGGGTCAACCGACCTCGCCTCGTCGACCTCGACCCGCAGTCCTTTTAATTATTTGTTGAAAAGTTCCTTATAGGCTTTGCTGAATTTGATAACGGGCGCGTTGCACGCTTCGATTACTACTTTTTCGCCTGTAAGGGGATTTACGCCGTCGCGCGCGTTCTTTGCCTTCACGGAAAACGTCGCGAAGTTGGAAATGTGGACGTATTCGCCTTTTTTAAGGTTTTCCGTCAACGTGTCGACAAAAGCGTTGAAATACTTCTCGGCTTCTTTGATGGTTACGCCGAGAGTATCGGCATAGCTTCTTACAAATTCGTTTTTATTCATATGCTTCCTCCGATTTTACGCGCGCATTTAATCGCGCGGTTTATCATATGTTAATATTGTAACACACTTTCGGGCTTTTTACAATCGATTTTACGAAATTTTTGATTTTTTTTAATTTTCACCGCCGTTTTAAGCGATATATTGCTATTTTATTGACAAAAACAAGAATTTGTATTAAAATAGTTCTGTATTTCATCTATTTTCGCAAAATGCGAACGGGTATGCGCTATGCAAAACGAACAACTTGTAGATAAACTGCAAAGTAAATTTCCTAAAAAAAGGCTTGCCGCGTTAGAAGCTCTTTCTTCCGAAAAGACAGGGGCGGCGGAAAATAAAAAGAATTATTGCAACGCTCAGTTCAGGTCGCTGTATTCGGGTTTTACGCCTACGCCGTCGATGATACTTTACAGAGCCGAAAAAATGGCGTTGCCCGTGGTGGGGCTTGTCGATTACGCTTCGCTTAAAGGTTCGGGCGAATTTCTGAAAGGGCTTTCTATGGTATCCTGCGCGGGGTATATAGGCGCGGGCATAAAATCGAGATATAAGGGTATGCGCCTTGCTTTGCAGGCGATAGGCGTTCCGCACGGAAACGTTAAGGAGTTCGAAAAAGGGCTTGCCGACGCGCGCGCGTTAAAGGCAAAGCACGTCGATAAAATAAGAGAACTTATAAACGTTAAGTTCGGAAAATACAGAATTTATTTACCCGCGGAGCTTCGCATTTTCAAAACCGTTAAAGCAAAAAGCGCGGAACACTTATATAATGCGCTCGCCGCGAAAGTCGCGGATAAATTTCCCGAAGAGGAAAAACTCATAGCGTTTCTTAAAGACGAACTCAATTTCGCGCTCGACGGCGAAGAGACGGAAAAACTTTCAGACAAGACGAGTACGCTTTATAAGTCCGACTTAGCCGAAATTCTTCGCGCGCATCTGGGCTTCAAAGATTTGCCGGAAACGACCGTACCCGCCCGCGAGTTCATCGAACTTGCCGATAAGGCAGGGGCTGTCACGGTGGCGATATATAACGGCTCGAAAATAGAAGATTTTCTTGCCGCGTGCGAAAAAGTCGGCGTAAAAGCCGTCTGCCTCGAACCCGATAAATACGATACCTCGCCAGAAGAGTTTTACGAAAAGGCGTTCGGAAAGGGTTTTCTGCCGCTTGCGAGAAAGGTTATAGACAGACCGCGTAAAAAACCCGGCAGGGCTTTCGACAGCGACGAAATAGCCGAAAAATATCTGGACAGCGCGCTTGCGGTGTGCGGGCATGAAATTTCGGCTACCGCTTCTTTAAGCGACGGGCTTTTTTCCGAAAAGACGGTCGCCGCCGTTCCCGATTTCGGCGCGAGAATAAAATTATTCGCTAAAATAGCCGTTAAAGATTAAAAAACATAAAATACGTCAATAATGCTCTCCTGTGACTAAGGAGGGCGTTTTTTTATGTCTTTTTATAAAGATTCGATATTCAGAACGTTTTTTTGCATGGCGTTCGCCTTTGCCTGCGTATTGGCGGCGGGACTTTCGTTCGGCGGAGAATTGCCCGTAAACGGCAAAAAAACGCTGTTTCTTTATAAGAGTTCGTCGGCATGCGAAATCAGGGAAAGTCAAAGCCCGTTTGTCGTTTCGCGCGCTTTTTTAAAGGGCGAAGCGGTATGTCTGAAGAACGAAAAACAATTGAGAGTACTGCTTAGCGAACTTCGAGCCGAAAAAATCTTTTCCGAACGCGGCAAAGATTTTTATTGCGAATATTATTATTCACCGAAACTTCGCTACGAAGCCCGTATCGACGGGCGGCGGATAAATCTGCACGTCTCGAAAAGCAAAAACGGAATAACGGCAGGCGCGCCGCTCATTTTCGGAAGTTTTTAAAATTTTTTCGAAATCCGAGTATAAAAGTAAAAAAACGGGTCGACAATCTATCGCGTAAAAGCCTTTAAGGCTGAAAGGAGGAACAAATAAATATGTCGGAAAAAAAGAACTCGCGGGTACTTAGCTTTTTAAAGAGCAACCTGTATTATCTGCTCATCGGGGTCGCGCTGATCACTATCGTGACGGTGACGGCTGTGGTGATTGCTACAAGCGGCAATAAAAAGCCCAACCAGGCGGAGAAGCCGCCCGTAGAATCGGTCGACCCCAATGAGAGCGTAAAAGAACCGGAATCGCCGGATACTCCGGATAAGCCCGATAAACCGAGCGAACCGGATAAACCGGACGAGCCTGACAAACCGTCGCAGAGCGACGAAGACCCGCCGGTCGACCAAAAAATAGTGTTTACCGCGCCCGTAAAGAATGCGACGATAGGTAAAGAATACACTTCTTCGACGGTGGTTTTCAACAAGACTTTGGGCGTGTATACGGGGCATATGGGCATAGACTTTACTGCCGACGCGGGTACGGAAGTTCTGTGCGCTTACGCGGGTAAAATCGAAAGCATAACCACTTCGTATCTGCAAGGGACTACCGTTACGATAGACCACGGAAACGGTCTGAAATCTATCTATAATTCCATCGAAGTAAAAGAGGGGTTAAGCGAGGGAAAAACCGTTTCCGCGGGCGAGGCGATAGGTACGGTATCGGATAACAACAGACAAGAATATAAAGACGGAGCGCATCTTCACTTCGAAGTAACAGAGAACGGAGTTAAAGTCGACCCGAATAAATATTTGAAAAACGTATAAAAGGACAGGTTCTCTCGTACAATGTACGGGAGGACTTTTTTTAATGTCGGAATTGTATTTAAAAAAATTTTCGGCGCTGATTTTCGCCGTTGCGGTTATTGTTCCGCTTTTCGCGGTAACGTCCTGTAAAAAGGAGAGTAAGAGAGATAAATACGAGATAATCGTCGAATACGATAACGGAGTAATAGAGGGGAAATCGCTCTATACGTTTACTAACGACAGCGATAATTCGTTTAAGGAGATTAAATTCAACCTGTATGCCAACGCGTACAGAAGCGCGGCGAAATATTCTCCCGTCGAAGAAAAAAAGAAAACCGAGACCTTTAAGGGCGGCTACGGCGGAATCGAGATTCTGTATACGAAAGCAGACGATAAAGACGTCGATTTCAAGGTGTGCGGTGAAGACGAAAACGTTTTGTCGGTATCGACCGAAGAAATTTTCCCCGGCGAAAGCGTAACGATAGAAACGGGGTTTAAAACGACTTTGCCTAAGGCAAATCTGAGGCTTGGCGAAACGGCGAAAACAATAAACCTGGCGGACTTTTTCCCCGTGGCGTGTAAAATCGAAAACGGGGCGTTCGTCGAATGCGTTTACTCGCCCTACGGCGACCCGTATTACGCCGACGCTTGCGATTATTCGGTGGTTCTGACCGTTCCGTCGGAATATATCGCGGCGTCGTCGGGATACCCCGAAAAAACCCTTTCGGACGGTGAAAAAACCTCGTATTATTACTCGCTTTGCGGCGGCAGAGATTTTGCGTTCGTGCTGTCGAAAGAATTCAAAGTTTCGGCTAAGAGAGTAGGCGACGTAACGTTGACCTGCTATACGTTCGAGGAGGACGAAAAAACCGCCGACGATGCGGCGGACGCTCTGGCGTATTTTTCAAAATTATACGGCGAATACCCGTATAAGACGATGTCGGTAGCGGTAACTCCGTTTATAAACGGCGGAATGGAATATTCGGGGCTTTGTTATATAGCCGACGGGCTGTCGGGCGAAGCGTTCGAATACGCGCTTATACACGAAATTGCCCACGAATGGTGGCATTGCGGGGTCGGTAACGACCAGATCTGCGCGGCGTATATCGACGAGGGGCTTGCGGAAGTTTCGGTTTATCTTTATTTAAGCGATAACGGGCGCGAAGCCGAAGCAAAGGATATGCTTGATAACGCAAAAGCAGGATATAAGGCGTTTTACGATATATTCAAGACGTTAAACGGCACTGCGGATACGAGAATGAATCGTTCGCTTTCGGAATATTCGTCGCTTTCCGAATACGTCGCGATAGCATACGATAAGTCGCTTTTGATGTTTGCCGAATACATAAATACGATAGGCAGAAGTCGCGCGGATAAATTGTTGAAAAAGTTATATCGTGAGAATTTATACGGCGACGTAACGCTCACGGAGATGACGAAAACTTTAGGTCTTAAAGAGCATTTTATGTCGTATGTCGACGGCAAGGTTCTCATTTGACCGGGCGAGAGAAATAGCCGAAGCGTTAGAAACGTCACGGCAACGTGACGTTGGCAACCTGAGGTTGCATCCAAGTATTATCCGACCTTATATATTTTTGTCATTCTGAGTGAAACGAAGAATCCCACCGAAAATATTACTGTCATTCTGAACGAAGTGAAGAATCCCACCGAATAAAGGCGGACTACTTGTACAGTGGGATATTTCGCTTACGCTCAATATGACATACTTATTTAATATTTTATGTCTTTCTGTCAATATCGAGAGAGCAAACTTGCTTGCAAGGGTTTACGAGCGAAGATATTCATAAGGCGCAGCCTTTATTGCGAAACAATAAAGGCAAAACAATTGTTTAAACGCTTTTGGCGTTTAAGCGCCGAATTACGCAGTGAAGAATCCCACCGAATAAGTGCGGACTACTTAATACAGTGGGATATTTCGCTTGACGCTCAATATGACATATTTGCTTAACGTTTTCTGTCTTTCTGAACGCAGTGAAGAATCCCATTGAGTAAGGACGGAATAAATATATGCTCGGACAATATCCGGTCGCTTACAGAGCTTTAAGTGTTACTCCGTCTTTCGAAATCATCACGGCATACCCGGCGGCGGTTATTTCCGCACGCAGAGCGTCGGCAACGGCGTAGTCTTTCGCAAGCCGGGCCGCCTGTAATTTTTCTGCCTTTTCGGCTATTTCCTGCGGAATAGGCTCGGCGTGCTTCGATTCGTATTCTTTAACGTATTCGTCGGCATTCTTCTTGAATAAACCGATAAGTCGGTAAGTTTCGCGAATTTCCGCAAGCATATTGCCCGCTTGCGGATTTTTCTCCGAAATCAACTTGCGAATAGTCTTGAAATACCCGAATAAATCGGAAATCGCAAGGGCGGTGTTGAAATCGTCGGACATAGCTTCGTCGAACTTTTCGCTTATTTCGGGATACGAACCGTCGGGCTTGATTCCCGCTTTTTCCGCTTCGACGAATACTTTGTAAAATTCGTATAAGTGCTTTTCGGCTTCGGGGAAGAGTTCGGGCGTGATGTTTATGTCGTTGCGGTAGTTGGTGGAAAGCAGCGCGAGTTTAATCGCTTCGTTCGAATATTCCTTTAAAAGGTCGCTCATTAAAAGCGAATTGCCGAGCGATTTGCTCATTTTTTGTCCGTTTACCTTGATAAGCCCGTTATGAACCCAGTATTTGACGAAACGTTTGCCGGTTAAAGCTTCGGTCTGCGCGATTTCGTTCTCGTGGTGCGGAAAGATGAGATCTCGTCCGCCGCCGTGAATGTCAATCTGTTCGCCAAAAGCCTTTCTGTTCATTGCCGAACATTCTATATGCCAGCCGGGGCGACCTTTGCCCCAGGGGGATTCCCAGAAAATTTCGCCCTCCTTTGCCGATTTCCATAACGCGAAATCGAGCGGGTCGCGCTTGTCCTCGTCGTTGTCTATTCTCACTCCGTTCAGGGCGTCGTCGAGATTTCTGTGCGAAAGTCTGCCGTAAGCGGGGAAAGACGAAACCGAAAAATACACGTCGCCTTTCTTGGTGGCGTAAGCGTGTCCTTTTTCGATAAGCTCCGATACGAATTCGATAATATCGTCTATCGTTTCGGTCGCTTTAAGCCATATATCGGGTTCGTCTATATCCATTTCGCGCATCACTTTGTCGATTTTTTTAATCATCATTTTTGCGTAGGCGTCGGCGGGTATACCCGTTTCGCGCGATTTGGCGATAATCTTGTCGTCAACGTCGGTGTAATTGCGCGCGTAGGTTACGTCGTAACCCTTTTTTATAAGAAATTTTCTTATTATGTCGTAAATTAACGCCTGATAGGTGTGACCGATATGCGCTTCGCCCGAAACGGTTATGCCGCAGGCGTACATATTAACTTTGTTGCCGTTTATAGGGATAAATTCTTCTTTCGTACCCGATAATGTGTTGTAAATTCTCATTTTTCGATTTCCTTTAATTTTTTTTCGAGTTCGTCTATTCTCGCTCTCAACGAACAGATTTCTTCTACTATCACGTCTTTGTTTTCGGTTTCGCCGTCTACTTTTTCGCCGTTTATGCGAACGACTCTGCCGGGAATTCCGACAACGGTCGCGTATGGCGGAACGTCTTTCAGCACGACGCTGCCCGCGCCGATTTTCGCGTGTTCTCCGACGGTTATTCCGCCTAAAACTTTAGCTCCGCAGGAGATAATCGCGCCCTCTTTAACAATCGGGTGGCGACGATGACCTCTGTCTTTTCCCGTGCCGCCGAGCGTTACTCCCTGATAGATTATAACGCCTTTTTCCACGACCGACGTTTCACCGATTACCACGCCCGAACCGTGGTCTATAAATATTCCCGAAGCTATTTTTGCCGCGGGGTGAATTTCTATACCCGTAAAAAATTTCCCCGCCTGGCTGATTATTCTCGCAAGCAGTTTAAAGTGTATGCGGTAGAAAAAATTCGCCACGCGGTGACGCGACAACGCGTGTACTCCCGAATAGGTGAGAAATATTTCGAATTTCGATCTCGCCGCGGGGTCGCACTGTTTTGCGAAATTTATATCTTCTCTAAGTCTTTTGAAAAACATTTTTACCTCAAAAAAATACGCCTTTCCGATCCTTGACGGACAGAAAAGGCGTTTGCAGACGCTGTTCCACTTTTCTTTCGGAAAACATAAGTTTTCCCTCGTTGTAGCCTTTACGCGGCAAACGCGGGCTTATCGCAAGCGAAACGAAACGCACTTTCGAAAACCGTGATCTTCAGGCTCGCACCGACCGCCCTATCTCTTACAACCTTTGGTTTTTTACTCTTTTTCGTCGTTACCCTACTGATATTACGATATGAATTTTAGCATATAAAAAGTGATTTAGCAAGCGTTTTGAAGCCGCTTGTAAAATTTACGCTTTAAGTTGGCGTAAAATAATTGATTTTATGCTCGCTTAGGTGTATAATTTAGTAAAAAGAGAAAGCCGACGGAGTCGGACGTGGGAGGATAATATGCTCGATATAAAACTTATTATGGAAAATCCCGAACTCGTTAAAGAAAGACTTGCGAAAAAAGGTTGTATAGTCGATTTTACCGAAGTTCTTAAGCTCGACGCTGAAAAGAAAGCGTTGATGGCTAAAATAGAGGGATATAAAGCGGAGAGAAATAAAGTTTCCGCCGAAATACCCAAACTGAAAAAAGAGGGTAAGCCCGTAGACGAGATTTTCGCGCGTATGCGTAAACTCGGTGAAGAGATTTCCGAGGGCGACGCGAAAATAGACGAATTGCAGAAAAAAGTCACAGACTTTATCGCGGCTTTGCCGAATATGCCCGATGACGATTTGCTCCCCGGAGAAAAGGAGAACAATAAGGTTATAAAAGTTTTCGGTGAAAAGCCCGAATTCGGTTTCGAAGCCAAAAATCACGTCGATTTATGTACTTCGCTCGGAATAATCGATTACGAACGCGGCGTAAAACTTTCGGGTAACGGCTATTGGCTCTATCGCGGCGACGGCGCAAGGCTCGAATGGGCGCTGCTCAATTACTTCGTATCGACGCACCTTAAAGACGGTTACGAAATGATTTTACCTCCGCATATGCTCGGCTATAACTGCGGGTTCGGCGCAGGGCAGTTCCCGAAATTTGCCGACGAAGTATACTGGGTAGACAGTGAAGACGGAGATAAAAAACGCGCTAAGTTTATGTTGCCCACCGCGGAGACTGCTCTCGTCAATATGTATGCGGGCGAAATTCTCGACGAAGATAAACTGCCTATGAAGTTTTTCGCGTATACTCCGTGCTATCGTAAAGAAGCGGGAACTTACAGAGCCGAAGAACGCGGAATGGTCAGAGGACATCAGTTCAATAAAGTCGAAATGGTTCAGTACGCTCACCCCGATAAATCCAAAGAGGCTTTCGAAGAACTTGTAAATAAAGCCTGCGCGCTTATGCAGGGTTTAGGGTTGCATTTCAGACTTTCCAAACTCGCGGCGGGCGATTGTTCGGCTTCGATGGCGAGAACTTACGATATAGAAGTTTGGATACCGTCTATGGGAATATATAAAGAAGTTTCTTCGGTTTCCAATGCCAACGATTATCAGGCAAGAAGAAACAACACCCGTTTCAGAGACAAAGAGACCGGCAAACCGAGATTTGTTCATACGCTTAACGGTTCTGGTTTGGCGACTTCGAGAGTGTTCCCCGCGCTTATAGAACAGTATCAGAACGCGGACGGTTCTATAACGATACCCGAAGTTTTAAGACCGTTTATGGGCGGACAGGAAAAAATAGAAAAATAGCCGTCGGAGAGTTTAACCGATTTAAGGTAATAATGCGGGCTGAGTTTTAATCGAAACATAGCTATAATAACGCAGAATTTAATAAAAAGATTTAATCACTTGTCCGGTGGGATATTTCGCATACGCTCAATATGACAACTTATTTAAAGTTTTGTTGTCGTTCCGAGCTTTGCGAAGAATCCTATTGAACAAGTAATTAGTATTTTTATAGTTTGAATTTACATGAATAAATTGATTATATGCAATTGTTTGTGCTTTGCATATTTTAAGGCGAATTTTGCGCCGCTATAATTTCGGAGTTCGTGGACATAACAAACGCTATTATAAACCTGATAAGAGATATATCTCTCATAATTTTCTGATATTTCTGTTAAAATTATAAACACTAAGATTAGCGGAAATTTATCGATGAAATTAGAAGAGGCTCTGACCATAAGAATAAAAGGGTTGTGCAGGGAAAGAAACATAACTCCGAATAAGTTAGCGACAATATCGGGTTTGCCGTCCGCGACTATTCGTTGTATATTTTATGGCAGAAGCAAAAACGTCGGTACGCGCACGTTGCTGGATATTTGTCAAGCGTTGAATATTACGCTTTTTGATTTTTTCAACGACGATTTGTTTAAAGACGAAAATTTAGAAGGTTCTTATTAAATGCCCTTTGCGAGAGGGGCGTTTTTTTATTTGAAAATAGGCTTTGATAATATAGATTATAACTCGCTTGACAAAAGGTAATATTTTATATATAATATACTATAATATAATTTAAGGAAATTTCAGATGGTTCGTTACGACGTTTACGAAGATAAAGTAAAAACACTTAAAAAAACGCTGAGCGAGGCGGGATATTCTCTCGACGTGGACAATCTCAGGATTAAACTTAAAAGTCTTGAAGAAGAACTCGAAAAGCCCGAAGTATGGTCGGATATAGAAAAGTCGAAGCATATCAGCCGCGAAGCGCAACAGATACGCAATAAACTCGACGTTTTCGATAAAGCCGATAAAGCCGTTTCCGACGCGGAAATGATGATTCAGCTCGCAGAAGAAGAGGGCGACGAATCCGTTTTGGAAGAGGTGGATAAGGACCTTACCGAAGCGGAAAAAGAGATAGAAGATATACGTCTTCGTACATTGCTTAAAGGAAAATACGATTCGTGCGACGCTATTTTAACGCTTCACGCGGGCGCGGGCGGCACCGAGGCATGCGACTGGACGGAAATGTTATACCGTATGTATATCTGCTACGCCGAAAAGCACGGTTATAAAATTACCGAATACGACCGTCTCGACGGCGACGGCGCGGGGTTGAAATCGGTATGTTTCAAGGTCGAGGGCGAAAACGCTTACGGCTACCTTAAAGCCGAAAAGGGGATACACAGGTTAGTCCGTATTTCACCGTTCGACGCAAACGCGCGCAGACAGACTTCCTTTGCGTCGGTCGACGTTATGCCTGATATTCAGGAAGAGGGAGATATAGAGATTCGCCCCGAAGAAATAAAGGTAGACACATACCGTTCGAGCGGCGCGGGCGGACAGCACGTCAATAAAACCGAATCGGCAATAAGAATAACTCACTTGCCGACGGGAATAATCGTCGCTTGCCAGAACGAGCGTTCTCAGATGCAGAACAAAGAACAGGCTATGCGTATGCTTATGAATAAACTCCTTGAAAAACGCGAAGAGGAGCGCATGGCTGAAGCAAGCGCGATTAAGGGCGAAATCAAAAAAATCGAGTGGGGCAGTCAGATACGCTCTTACGTCTTCTGTCCGTATACGATGGTTAAAGACCATAGAACGGGCAGCGAAACGGGTAACGTTCAGGCTGTAATGGACGGAGATATCGACCAGTTCATAATAGATTATTTGAAACAGAGTTAAAATGTACGCGGATAAAATAAAAGAGTTTGTCGTAAAAGACGAACCGATAATTTTAGCGATAGAATCGTCATGCGACGAAACCGCGGCGGCGATTATAAAGAACGGACGGCAAATTTTGTCGTCCGAAATTTCAAGTTCGTGTACGGAGCATATCCGTTTCGGCGGAGTCGTACCCGAAATCGCTTCTCGCGCGCATACGAGCGCGATATCGCTTACCGTACAGAGAGCCGTCGATAAGGCGAATATCAGACTTTCGGATATAGACGCCGTGGCGGTAACTTACGGCGCGGGGCTTCTCGGCGCATTGCTCGTCGGCGTAAGTTACGCCAAAGCTCTCGCTTACGCGCTTAACGTTCCGCTTGTTCCCGTAAGTCATATAAGGGGACATCTCGCTGCGGCATATCTCAGCGATACGGAACTTAAACCGCCTTTCGTCAGTCTGCTTGCAAGCGGCGGACATACCGCGGTGATAGTCGTAAACGATTATACCGATTTTAAAATTCTCGGTTCTACCCTCGACGACGCCGTAGGCGAAGCTTTCGATAAAGTCGCGAGAGTTCTGGGTTTAAACTATCCGGGCGGACCTAATATAGAAAAGCTTGCGAAAACGGGCGAGAATAATATAAAATTTCCCAAAATGCTCAAAGGCGAGGGCGGATATAATTTTTCGTACAGCGGGCTTAAAACCGCGGTTATAAATTACGTTCACCATAAGGAGCAGGCTGGCGAAGAATATTCCCGCGCGGACGTGGCGTGTTCTTTTCAGCACGCGGCGACCGACGTGCTTATAGAAAAGGCGATAGAGGCGGCGGAAGAATACGGCTTGAAAACGATAACAATAGGCGGCGGAGTCGCGGCGAACGGATATATGCGGGAAAATCTTAAAAAGCGTTGCGACGAAAAACGACTGGAACTCGTTTTACCCGAAAAGATACTCTGTACCGATAACGCGGCTATGATAGGCGCAGAGGGGTATATACAGTATAAAAAACGTAATTTTGCCGATTTGTCGCTTAATGCGAGCGCGCGCGTCGATCTGGCGTAAGGTGGAACATAGCTGATATGCAAAGAGAAATTTTTGAATTATTGTCAAAACAATTTCCGACCGAGCAATCGATAAAAACGGAAATAATCAACCTTAAAGCCATTCAGGGCTTGCCTAAAGGCACAGAGCATTTTTTAAGCGACCTGCACGGCGAATCTGAAACATTCTTACATATTTTAAGAAACGCGTCGGGAGTTATAAGGACGAAAATCGACCTTGCGCTCGGCGCAAGCGCGACGGACGAAGAAAAAAACAGGCTCGCCGCGCTTATTTATTATCCGGAAGAGGGGCTGTCGAGAATTCCCGACGACGAAAAAGACGCGGAATTTTATTCCACGCTTTTGAAAAGACTTATAGAAGTAACCAAACTCACCGCGGCGAAATATACGCGTTCAAAGGTTAGAAAGGCTATGCCGCAGGAATATCGGTATATTATCGACGAACTGATAAATATGCCGTATCACAGCATAACCAAGGCGGAATATTACAAGGGTATCATAGACGGTATAATCGAACTCGGCAACGCGGATAATTTCATAATAAGAATAAGTTATCTTATTCAAAGGCTTGCCATCGACAGACTGCATATTGTCGGGGATATTTACGACAGGGGCAACGGCGCGGATAAGATTATGGATAAACTTATGCAGTATCATTCGCTCGATATCGAATGGGGAAACCATGATATTCTGTGGATGGGCGCGTTTTTCGGAAACGCCGCGCTCGTATGTAATCTTATACGAATAAATTGTCTTTACAGAAATTTGCAGGTAATCGAAAACTACGGCATAAACCCGTGCGGGTAAAAGACGGCGAAACGCCCGAAAGCGGAAATTGCCGACATATAACGATAGACGGCGGGCTTTCAAAGGCGTACAGCCCGAAGACGGGTATCGGCGGCTATACGCTTATAAACAATTCCGAGGGACTTTATCTCGTAAGCCATGAACCGGGGTTTTCCGTGGCGGACGTTCTGAACGGTAATTCCGATTTGAAAAGTACCGTTCGCCCGCTGATGAAATACGACAGCCGCGTGCATGTCAAAGAGACCGACGACGGTATCGAAATGGATAAACAAATAGCGGTGTTAAAAGAAATGCTCGCCGCTTGCAGAAAGTAGAAAGACCGCGGAAATTACGCATTTTATCGCAAAATTGACGGTTTGCCGCGATGCGTGACGTTATGCGGTATTGTGTTAGTGGCAAATTGCACAATAACTTGATTATTTTGCACAAATATCGAAAAACAGTCTTGTCAAACGGTTTTTTTTGTGTTATTATTATTGCGTAAATTTGTAATCGTCGAAGTAAGCTGCGGGTGTGACGCCCGACGGCGGAGGGGTTAGCTCGTATTCGGTGAAATTATATTTAAAAGGATAGGAAACAATGGAAAAAATAGCTATAATCGACCTTGGGTCGAACAATGCGAGACTTGTGATCGTCGAAATGCTCGGTGACGGGCATTTTATAGTAATAGACCAGATCAAAGAGAGCGTAAGGCTCGGCAAAGATATGGAACGCGACGGGTTTTTAAAACCGCAGCGTATTGCCGAAACTATGCGCACGCTTAAAATGTTCCGTAAACTCTGCGACGCTTACGGTATCGAAAAGATTATCGCCGTTGCGACAGCGGCGGTAAGACGCGCGAAAAATCAGAGGAGCTTTCTCGACGAGGTCGCTACTACCTGCGGCATAAAATTCAGAGTTCTCACCGCGGAAGAAGAAGCCGTTTACGTTTACAGGGGCGTTATAAACACTATGGACGTGCCTAAGGGCGTTATTCTCGAAATAGGCGGCGGAAGCACTAAAATAGTAAGATATGTTCGTAAAAATCTGCTCAACTACGAGACTTTGCCGTTCGGTGCGGTTACGCTTACCGAACTTTTCGCGCAGGACGGGCTTAAACCCGAAGAGCAGGCGGCTAAGGTCGAAGAGTTTTTCACCGAACAGCTTAAACGTATAGATTGGCTTAAAGAGCTTGACCCGGAAACTCAGCTTATAGGCGTGGGCGGCTCGTTCAGAAGTCTTTGCAAGCTCAGCAAGCTTATGAAAAAAAGCCCGCTCAATAAAGTTCATAACTATCGCATACCCGTAGAGGAATTCGATAATATCTATAATATGATTAAGGTTCTCGATCTCGATAAAAAGAAGAGAATCAAGGGTATTTCCAGCGAGAGAGCAGACATATTGCCCAGCGCGCTCGCGGCGATTTCGGCGTTCGTGAAATACGTCGGTTTCAATCAGATTGCCATTTCGGGTTGCGGTTTAAGAGAGGGTATAATGTTTAATTATGCCGTTCCCACCACGCTTGAAAAGCCGATAAGCGACGTTTTGTCTTACAGTTTGCAGACGCTCGTTAAATTTTACGGTTGCAACCAGAAACACGTCGAACACGTCGTAAATCTGTCTATACAGCTGTTCAAACAACTTCGCGTGTTGCATAAATTCCCCAGACAATATCTTAAGATACTTAAAGTGGTGGCGATGCTTCACGACAGCGGCACGGCTATAAAGTATTACGATTACGAAAAGCATACCGCCTATATTATACAGAACGCGAGCATATACGGGCTTACAAGTCGAGAAATGGTAATGGCGTCGTTTGTCGCTGCGGTTCATAAGAACGACGAATTCCAGATGAGCGATTTTGCGAGATATAAAGAATACGTCAACGAAAACGATATCGACGCGATTAGAAAACTCGGAATAATGCTTAGAATAGCCGAAAGTCTTGACAGAAGCATGTCGAGTTGCGTTCTTACGCTGAACTGCGACGTTTTGGGCGATTCGGTTATAATGAAGACCGAAGTAGACGGAGACGCTTCGCTTGAAATAAAAGACGCGTTGAACGCGTCCTCCGATTTCAGACGCATATTCAGAAAGAATCTTGAAATTCTTTAATATAACAACGAAATAGAACGCCGTCGGGACGAATTCGTCCCGACGGCGTTTTTGTAAGATTCGGTTTATCTCGACAGGCATCGTTGCGCCGTAGAATAAGCGTTAAAATAAGTTCATATAATACACTGAGGATTTTATATGAAGTTTTCTAAAATGCACGCTTGCGGAAACGATTATATCTATATTTTGTCCGACGCGACAAGCGAAAAACTGTCGAAATTTGCGATTTTTGCTTCTGACAGACATAAAGGCGTGGGCGGCGACGGCGTTATAGCTCTGTCGCGCGGAGACGGGTACGACGCGGAAATGCGTATTTTCAATCGCGACGGCTCCGAAGCTGATATGTGCGGTAACGGAGTCAGATGTTCGGCTGAATTTTTGCGCGATTTCGCGGGAATTAAGAAAAACGATTTTATAATTAAAACCCGCTCAAAAACGGTAGAAGTCGAGTTGACCGATAACGGCGGAATTACGGAAGCGACGGCAAAACTCGATATGCCGTTTGTTTTTCTAAACTCCGAAAAACTGTCAAGAGTGTTATCCGCCGCAGGGCTTAACGTCAATAAAAACGAAGTATTCGCGATAAACGCGGGTAACGAACATCTTGTGTTTTACGGCGAGACTCTGCCCGCCGACAAACTTGCGGGTTATGCGGAGGCGAGCGGACTTTTCGATAACGGCATAAACGTCGAAAAAGCAGAACTGCACGGCGGAGAACTCGACGTTTCGGTTTACGAAAGGGGCAGCGGATATACTCTCTCCTGCGGAAGCGGAGCTATTGCCGTAGCATATTCGGCGTTTCTGAAAACGGGCGGAACTCAATATAAAATAAACACAGAGGGCGGAACTTTGTCGGTGTGTTTCAAAAACGGAAAAGTCAGGCTTTCGGGCGCGGTGAACGAAGTTTTCAGGGGAGAGATCGATTATGAAATATAATCTTAACGTAGATAAGTTACCCGCAAATTACGTTTTTGGCGAACTCAGACAAAAAGTTGCCGAATACGAACGCAGAACGGGCAGAAAAGCCGTCGATTTAGGTGTAGGCGACGTTAAATTGCCGCTTTTTCCGTGTATTATCGAGGCTATGAAAAAAGCGGTGAACGAGATGTCAGAAATAAAGAGTTTCAGGGGCTATCCGCCTGCCGAGGGGTATGCCTTTTTGCGTGAAAAGATTTCCGAAAACGTTTACGGAGGAAAGATTTCGCCCGATGAAATTTTTATTACCGACGGCGCGAAAGGCGAACTCGGCAACGTTACCGAACTGTTCGAACGCGGCGTGAAAGTCTGTTTTCCGTCGCCGTGTTATCCCGCCGCGGCGGAGGCAAATATCGCGCTCGGCAACGAAGCGGAATATCTTGTAGCGACAAAAGAGAACGACTTTTTAAGTTTTCCGCCTTACGGAAAGAAATATGATTTGATTTATCTTTGTTCGCCGTCTAACCCGACCGGCGCGCTTATGGACGAAGAACTTTTAAGAAGTTGGGTAAATTACGCGCTCGATACGAAAGCGATTATTATTTTCGACTCGGCATATTCGGCGTTCGTACCGAACGGAAAAATAAAAAGTATTTATGAAGTTAAAGACGCGGAGAGATGCGCTATAGAAATCAATTCGTTTTCAAAATCGCTCGGCTTTACGGGTGTGAGATGCGGTTATACGGTCGTTCCCAAAGCCTTAGGCAAAATATACGATATCAAAAAAAGACTTACGGGTTGCAGATTTAACGGCGTGTCTTACGTTTCGCAACGCGGCGCGGAAAGCTATTTTTCGAAAGAGGGCTTAGAAGCGGGTCGGAAACGCGCGGAATTTTATAAAACTAATGCGGATATTATAAAAATCGCTTTGAAAAATAAAAAAATGTGGTATAATAATAGTTGTTCGTCGCCATATGTTTTCGCGGAAACTCCCGACGGTCTTACGTCGAAAGAATTTTGCGAAGTTCTGCTTGAAAAGTGCGGGATAGCAGCGACCGCAGGCAGCGGTTTCGGCGCGGGCGGTGAGGGTTACGTCAGATTTTCGGCGTTTTGCTTAAGGGGCGAAGCGTTGGAAGCCTGCGACAGATTATTGACGCTTTAAAAAGGATTTTTATTACATATGAAGAAAAGATACGGAATTTTAATGCCTGTGTTTTCGCTTCCCGGTGAATACGGTATAGGCACTTTCGGAAAAGAAAGCTACGATTTTATAGACTTTCTGGTAAAAAGCAACCATACGGTGTGGCAGACGTTGCCCGTCTGTCAGACTGTGTTCGGAGACAGCCCCTATCAGACGACTTCGGATAAGTCGTTCAACCCGTATTTTTGCGACCTCGAAGACCTGCGCGAAAAAGGACTTATAACGGACGAAGAACTTCAGAAAGAAAAGCGCAAAGTTGCGAAAATAGACTATGCCAAGCTGTATAAAACAAGATATAAATTATTGAAAAAGGCGTATTCGCGCTTTATTCCCGACGACGAATTTCTGAAGTTCGTCAACGACGGCGAATATTCTTCTTACGCGCTGTTTATGGCGTTGAAAGGCGTGTACGGCGAACGGTCGCGTTTTCCCGAAAAACTTTTGAAACGCGATAAAAAGGCAATCGCGGAGTTTTCCGACGAACACGCCGACGAAATACTTTTCTGGCAATTTTTGCAGTATACGCTGAAAAAGCAATACGAAAAATTAAAAAATTATGCCGAATATCGCGGGGTCGAAATTATGGGCGATCTGCCTCTTTACGTCGCGGGCGACAGCGTGGAAGTGTGGGAAAATCCGTCGCAGTTTCTGCTTGACGAAAACCTTAATCCCGAACGAGTGGCAGGCGTTCCGCCCGATTATTTCAGCGCGGACGGGCAGCTTTGGGGAAACCCCGTTTACAATTACGCCGCGATGAAAGAAAACGGTTATAAATGGTGGAAAAATCGTATTAAATTTGCCTTGAACAGATTCGATCTCGTGCGTATAGACCATTTCAGGGGGCTTGACAGATACTGGTCGATTCCGAACGGAGAAAAGGCTATTGCGGGAGAGTGGGTGAAAGCCGACGGACGTGAAATTCTTAAGAATATGCCGAAAAACCGTCTTATAGCCGAAGATTTGGGTATTATAGACGACGGCGTTATATCGCTTCTGAAAGATACGGGGTTGCCCGGTATGAAAGTTATGCTGTTTGCTTTCGACGGAAACCCGAATAATCCTTATCTACCCGAAAATATAGAGAAAAACAGCGTAAGTTATATCGGTACGCACGATAACGACACTGCGGCGGGATATATAAAATCTCTGCCGAAAGACGCGCTTAAAAACCTGCGGCGAGAGGTTGCGAAACGCACGGGCGTAAAAATCAGCGAACTTACCGGCGCGAAGAAAATCGCCGCGGCAATGGTAGATATATTATATAAAGTAAAATCGGAATTGATAATTCTGTCGTTTGCCGACGCTTGCCTGCTCGGTAACGAATACCGCATAAACACGCCTTCTACGGTCGGGAACTGGCGCGTTCGTTTCTCGAAAGAACTGTTTACCGACGAGTTGGCAGAAAATCTGAAACGCCTTGCAGACAGTTAAACTAAAACTTTGTCGAAAAAATTATTAAAAATTTTTACAAAAGTTTGTTAAAACGCTTGACAAACCTTTTAAGCAGTGGTATAATTTTGGCAGTCAATGAGTTAGAGTGCTAACACTTGAAACGGTTGACTGCTAAAAATATTTAAAAGGAAGGCGAATAATTATGAAGAACTATATGGTAAACAACAATAACAACAGACGTAACAACGAGGTCGACTTTTTCGACGACGCATTCGGCGGCTTTTTCAAACCGCTTTTCTACGAAGAGAAGCATAACACTATGAAAACCGATATAAAGGAGAACGAACATTCATATCTTTTGGACGTCGAAGCTCCCGGTTTCGATAAGAAAGATATAAACGTATCTTTGGAGAACGGATATCTTACCGTTACCGCGCAGAAGAAAGAATGTAACAAAGAATGTGAGGGCAAGAAAGAAAACTATATAAGAAGAGAGAGAAGTTGCTCTTTGTCGAGAAGTTATTATGTCGGAGACGTCAAGAAAGAAGACGTTAAAGCAAAATACGAAAACGGCGTGCTTATGATAGAGATTCCCAAAGAAACTCCCGAAGTACCCGTATCGCACAGCATTGAAATCGAATAATTTTCAAGCCCCCTGCGGGCGGATAAATCCGCCCGCAGGGGGCTTTTTTTATATTAGGGCGAAATCGCAAAGAAAGCAAACCGACTGAGATATAAAGCCGCGACTTATGCAAATTCTGAAAGAATTTTTTATTTTTACTTGAAATTGTCAATAATTTGAGTTACAATAAGATTATATAAAAATAAAGGTGGAAGAATATGGATAATAATTGTAAAGCTCTTTTCACTCCGTGGAAGATAGGCAATCTCGAAATCAAAAACCGTATAGTTATGACTTCGATGGGCGGAACTTCTATTTTCGGCTGGATGGAACCTAACCATTTCGACGACGAAGCCGCTAAATTTTTGCTTGACAGGGCAAAAAACAACGTCGGACTTATTCTGCCGGGAATCGCGCCTATACGCGATATTCTTTTCGGCAAATGGCTGTATCAGGGCGAGGGTAAATTTAAAAAACTTAAAGCGTTTATGGACGAATTCCATAAAACCGGCGCGAAGATGTTCGTGCAGCTAACCGCCGGTTTCGGGCGTTCGCTCGCCATAAACGACCTTATGGTCAAAGCTTTGAAAAATAAATTTTTGGGTACGGTTCTGAAACCCGTGCTTAACGTCGACTATCTTACGGCAAGCGCGAGCGCTACGCCGAACCGCTGGGAAGATTCCTGCTATTCTCGTCCGCTTACGGTAAAAGAGATAAAAGAAATGATCGACGCGTTTGCGAAAACGGCAAAACTCTGCAAAGACGCGGGCGTAGACGGCGTTGAAATTCACGCCGTACACGAGGGGTATCTTCTCGATCAGTTCACGATGAAATATACGAATCTCAGAACCGACGAGTACGGCGGAAGTTTCGAAAACAGATATCGTTTCCCCGTGGAGATAGTCAAAGCGATCAAGGAAGTCTGCGGTAAAGATTATCCCGTTTCGCTCAGATATTCGGTTGTATCGAAGACCAAAGGTTTCGGCAAAGGCGCCGTTCCCGACGATAAAGACTATGTCGAGGTCGGCAGGGATATGGAAGAAAGCGAACGCGCGGCGAAATATCTTCAGGACGCGGGCTACGATATGCTCAACTGCGACAACGGAACTTACGACGCCTGGTATTGGGCGCACCCCGCTCCGTATATGCCCGAAAACTGTAATTTGCAAGACGTTAAACACATCAAAAAATTTGTCGATATCCCCGTGGTATGCGCGGGCAGAATGTCGGTTGACGTGGCAGACGAAGCCATAGCGAACGGCGAAATCGACGCGATGGGCGTTGCAAGACAATTCCTTGTCGACCCCGAATGGGTTACTAAACTTATGAACGGCGAAAGGGAAACGATACATCCGTGCATCTGCTGCCATAACGCCTGCTTTAATATGGCGCATTATAAAGGCGTTGCCAACGATCAGAGCCTTTCGGATAACGCGGGTATGGCGCGTTGCGCTTTAAACCCCGAAACGATGCAGTCGGGAAAATATAAGATAGTCAAAACGAAGAATCCGAAAACGGTGGCTGTTATCGGCGGCGGAATAGGCGGAATGGAAACCGCGCGCGTACTTGCTCTGCGCGGGCATAAACCTACGATTTACGAAAAAAGCGACCGCTTGGGCGGCGTATTCGTAGCGGCGGCGGCTCCGTCGTTCAAGGAAAAGGACAGAGAGCTTATAGAATGGTATAAACGCGAAATGTCACGGCTCGGCATAGAAGTAAAATACAATTGCGAAATTACGAAAGACAATATGCCGAAAGCCGATAAAATCATAATCGCCACGGGCAGTACGGCGAGAAAACTCAGAGTAAACGGCGCGGATAAAGCCGTCGAAGCGTGCGAGTACCTGTACGGAGAAAAAGAAGTCGGTAATCGGGTTGCGGTAATAGGCGGCGGACTTACGGGTTGCGAAATATCGCTCGATTTGTTCAACAAAGGCAAAACCCCTATCATTATCGAGGCGAAAAACGACCTTATAGCAGTGAAGGGCGTCTGCCTTGCAAACTCTTCGTATTTAAGAGACTTTTTCGAGTTCCATAACGTAGAAGTACATCTGGAAACCACGCTTAAAGAAATAACCGAAAAGGGAATAAAAATCGCGGATAAAGACGGTAAAGAAAGCGAAATCGAATGTGATTCGGTAATCACTTCTATAGGCTATATTCCGAAACCGCTCGAAACCGAGAACGCCGAACTCGTTGGCGATTGTATGAAAGTGGGTAATCTGCGCACGGTTATCTGGCGCGCATGGGACGTAGCAATGAAAATATAAAGAGGTACAGAAAATGGAACTTTCAAAAGAACAGCAAGCCATACTCGACGGAAGTCAGGGCGAAGTAATGGCGAAAATAATGAAAACGCTCGTTATGTACGGCGAAACTTTCGGCGCAACTAAAATGGTCGAAGTGACTTCGGAATACGGGCATATAGTGACGAGCTTCGGTATTTTCATTGTAAAAGGCGTTTTCGAACTTATGGACGAGCTTATAGCTGCGGGCGTAACTTCGAAACAGAAATTTTCTGCAGATCCGAGACCGCTCGATAAAAACGTGCCGAAAAGCCTGTTGCAGGATATCGTTTTCAAAGTGATGTATAAACCGCAGAAACGTTACGAAGAACAGCTTAAAAAAATAGGTCTTTTAAACGATAAGGCGTTTACTTGCGCCTGCTATTTCCCCGAAGTCGGCAATACGCCTAAAAAGGGAGATATTCTTTCCTGGGCTGAATCGAGCGCGGTCAATTACGCAAACTCCGTTCTCGGCGCAAGATGTAACCGGAATTCGGGGATTATCGAAATGTTCGGCAGTATCGTCGGATATGTTCCGTATTTCGGGCTTTTGACCGACGAGGGCAGAAAAGCGTCCTGGGTAGTCGAAATAAAGACGACAAAACGCCCCGAAGCGCAGCTTTTAGGCTCGGCTATCGGCATGAAAGTGCTTGAAGAAGTGCCGTATATCAAAGGTCTCGATAAATGGCTCGGCAATGAACTTAACGAAGACGCGACCACTTATCTTAAAGATTTCGGCGCGGCTACCGCGTCGAACGGCTCTGTAGGGTTGTATCACGTTGAAAATCTGACTCCCGAAGCCAAAGAGTCGGGCGAAGATCTTATTTTGCCAAATGCGAAAACTTATGTTATAGACGACGCCGAACTCGAACGCGTTAAAAACAATTATCCCGTAATGTGGGAAAATAAAGACGAAAAACCCAAACTTTGTTTTATGGGTTGCCCGCATATGACGTTTGCTCAGCTAAACGACTGGACGGATAAGATTACCGCGAAATTAGCCGAAAAGAACCGTAAAAAAGTTGTTATAAAAACGGTATTTACCACCGCGCCCGACGTTATAGAGAAATTCAAGTCGACCGATAATTATGTAAAACTCAAAAAAGCGGGCGTTATTTTGTCGTATATTTGTCCGCTTATGTATATGAACAATCCTATGTGCGCGAAAATGCCCGTAATAACAAATTCGAATAAATTGAGAACTTATACCACTTCGCGTTATTATACCGACGACGAAATACTCGATGAGATTACGGGAGGTAAAAGATAATGAAAAAGAGTTTTAAAGGGCGCGCGGTTATAGGCGGCGAAGTTACGCTTAAAGCGTTGGTCTCTCACGAGGGTTTCAATACTCTCGCGTCGTATAAAAACTGTAAAGACGGTTACAACGTATGTACCGATCAGAATAACAAGGACTTATACGGAAAATCTACCGTAGGGGTGGCTCTCTGCCTGCCTCAGACGATAGGCTCGACAACGGGCGGAATGGTTTTGTTCAATTCCGCTGTTATAGGGTGTCAGCCCGGCGCGTTGTTGTTTTCTAAACCTATAGATTCGTTGGCGGCGGCGGGCGCAATACTTGCGTCTGTATGGACGCCCAACAACATACCTACCGTCGATTGTTTAGGCGAAGAATTTCTTGAATACGTCAAAGACGGAATGACTATCGAGATAAAGTCCGACGGCGAAGTCGTCGCGGGCGATTAAAAAAATCCCCTCGGTTAAGTATTGACCGAGGGGATTTTCCATTCTATAAAACTCGGATGAAACGTCGCGTTGTTCACGTTACATCGACTGATTCTATGGTCGAAATGTTGAATAATATAGTTTTTTTAACCGATAAGCCGAGAGTTTTCTCTACGGCTTTTTTGTATATAATCAACTGTTCGGCATAACGCGCTTTAAGGTCTTTCGCTGATTTTTTCGACGTCTTGTAGTCGACGATTATCGCTTCGTTTCCTTTTACAGCGAGCAAATCGATAACTCCCTGAACGAGTAAATCGCTTTTAGAAGCAAAAGTCGATACTTCGTCGGCGGGCAGACTTACTATAAACGGCTGTTCGCGATATAAAGCATAACCTTTAAGCTCGGCAAAGATGCCCGAAGCGATAATCTCGCGTAATTTTTCGGGGTCGAGCAGTTTTTCCTGTTCGTCGGTTAATTTTCCCGCTTTTAAAAGCCGTTTAGTTTCTCCGTATACGTCGGTATCGTAAAGATCGGCGTATTGAAGATAAGCGTGGTAGGCAATGCCTCGCTTCTGCGCTTTTTCGTCGAAATAATACGGCGTTTCGTCGCCGCCGTCGATAAACGCGGGCGCAGAGAGATCTTCCGCAAGCTTAGTTACCGCGCGTTTGACGGGCAATACCGTTTCGTCCGAATGGGGATAGACGAACGACAGATAAGAAGCGATTTTGTCGGTGAGAGACTGTCTGCCCTCGGAGATTACGACTTTTCTGTCGTTTTGACCGAAAGCCGAAGAAATAACTTCGTTATCTTCGCAATCGTCGAAATATATGGTCTTTACGAACGCCGAAAATTTGTTTGCGAAGAGCGGAGAAGTATATCTGTCGTCTTTTTCGACTTTGCCTTGACAAATAAGATGCAATCTGTCTTTCGCTCGCGTTACCGCGACGTAAAAGATACGCATTTCTTCTTTAATAAGACCGGCAGACGCCCGCTCCTTGTACGCCGAGCGAACAAGAGTCGATTTCACTTCGCGATTTTCTTCGTCGTACAGCTTTAACGCCAGACCTAAGACGCGGTCGGTCAGTATTTCTTTTTTGGTGTCGTCCGCATTGAACTTTTTCGATAGCCCCGCTAAAATAACGATAGGAAATTCCAACCCTTTCGAAGCGTGCATACTCATAACCGTTACGGAATCGTCGCCGTCGGACGAGCCTACCGATACTTCCGATAAACTTGTTTTCAACCTGTCTAAAAATTGACTTACGGTCGCGCCTTTGCCGCAGGCTTCGGCTTCCGCGATAAACCTTTCCACACGTTGAAGTCTTAATTCTCCCGACGGGTAGGACAGAATATCCAGATCGAGACCCGTTTCGGAAAGTATATCGGTCAACACTTCGCTGACGCTTTTAAACTCGGCTATAAGACGGATTTTAGATATATACTCGTCGAATTTGATTAGTTTTTCCCGTAACGCTTCGTCTGTTCCGTTTGACAGATAATAGAGATAATTGTCGAAAAACGTCGCTTTTTTGCTTTTGTCGTATTTGCTTGTTTTGTCCGCAGTTTGCGGGGCTTCGGCATGTATTTTCGCTATGTCTTCTTCGGATAAATCGCCTAACGGACTTTTCAGCGCGGCGATTAAGGGCGCGTCGTCCGCAAAACGGTCGATAAGTCGAAGAATATCGGTTAATAGCTTTATTTCCGGGTAGTCGCCTATCGGGTTTTTGGCGGACGAGGAAACGGGTATGCCCGATTTTACGAGCTGGCGGACTATCTCCGTAGTAAAACCCGAAGAATTTCGCGTTAAAACGGCAATGTCGCCGGGCGTTACGGGGCGTTCGGTCTTCTGCTTGGCGTCGTAAATCGTTTTACCCAGTTCCTCTGTGATTATTTCGGCTACTTTCAAGCCCTCCCGAAAGGCTTCGTCTTCGGGCGGGTTTTCTATTTCGGAAAGTATATCGTAGACGCCGCTTCGAGGAGAACGTTCTTCGTCATCGCCGTCGGTTACAATGTGCAGGTAAGCTCCGCCGTATTTTTCTGGATATAAACCGCAACCCGACATCGGATTGGCGGCGTAATCGACGCCGCCGAAGTCTTTTTTCATAAGCGGAACGAAGATTTTGTTTACCGCGTTTAAAACGCCGTCGCTCGAACGGAAATTCACGTCTAACGATACGGGTATACCTTCGCCGCGTTCGAAAGCTTCGTATTTGGCGGCGAAAATATCGGGGTTGCACCCGCGGAACGCGTATATGGATTGTTTAACGTCTCCGACCATAAACGCGTTGCCGTCGGAGATAAGATTGAGAATAGCTTCCTGAACGGCGTTTACGTCCTGATACTCGTCCGCAAAAACGTATTTGTATTTCGATTTAACCGCGGCGAGTATTTCGGGGTTGTTTATAAGCAGTTTATACGCCGTATGTTCGAGATCGGAAAAGTCTACGACGGCTTCGTCGTTTTTTTCTTCGGCATAACGCGCGGCAAACTCCTGCGTAAGGCGGCATAACGCCTTTGTCGCGCGGGCGGTTTTGAGATAGTCGGCAAGGTCGGCTTTTTCGTCGCCGCCGTTGGGGGAAGACAGAAGTATACCGTCGGTTACTTTGCCGTATAAATCCTTTACCCCTTTAAGTCTGTCGCGAACGGCGATAACGCTTTCGTCGTCGGTTCGCATAACGGGCGTTCTTTCGATTTCGAGCTTTGCTATTGAATATAATTCGTCGTAATTTTTACAGTTAAGCGCGGCTTCGATTACGCTTAAAAGGCTTTTGAGCGCGCTTGCATATTTTTCAAGCCCCAAATCCTCGGCGTCGGAAAGTACGTTCAACGCTATGCGTTTTATCTCGGAAAATTTCGCGCGATAGCTGCCGAATAATTCGTTTTTCGCTCTATAGAATGATTTTTCCGTAACGCCGTCGCCCGCTTTTTCTAAAAACTCGTCGACAGAACGCTCCGAACAGGCAAACGTATAGAGTGCGCCCACCGCTTCTTTCAGTTTTTCGTCGGCGCGGTTGGCGCGGAATATTCTGACTAAATATAAAAACTCCTCGTCGCCGTTTTCGTATAAATCGAAAAATAGCCCATCCATCGCGCGCGAACGTAATTTTGCCGCCTGAGTTTCGTCCGCTACGGCAAAACAAGGGTCGAGCGAGACGGCGTAAAAATAATTTTTAAGCAGAGACGAACAGAACGAGTGAAACGTTGAAATGCTCGCTGTGGGTATGTCCGAAAGCGTGTGGCGGAAACGCTCTGCGTCGCGCCCCGAATTGATTTCGTTTATTACGGCTTTTATAAGCTTTTGTTTCATTTCTTCCGCCGCTTGTTTCGTATAGGTTACGGCGAGAATTTCGTCGACGTCGGCTTTACCCTCTAAGATAAGGCGTATAACGCGTTCTATCATAACGTAAGTTTTGCCGCTGCCCGCGGAGGCGGAAACGAGCATGTTTTTGCCCTCTTCTTCTACGGCTTTTTTCTGCATCGGCGTGTAATTTTTTTCAGCCATTTCGTTTTTCCTCCGTTATTTCGTCGCGTTTTGTCGAAATTTCGCGATCTACCGCTTCGGTTATGGTCGTCGACGTTATTCTGTCGGAAACCTCGCGCGGTTTTCTGTCCGCGTCGGAATCGTAACGGCAGGACGCCCCGAATTCGCAGTATTCGCACGTTCCGTCATACGGCGACGGCGCGATAACTCCGTCGCATACGTCGTCGACGGCTTTTTCTGCAAGAATTTCGGCATATCGCATATATGAACGCAATGTTTTTTCGTCGGCAAACGCAGTTCCGTTTAGCTTTCCGCCGCTTTTGACCGTTCCGCCGATAACGGCGCTTTTTCCGTTTTCGTAGAAATTTTTATCCGTCGCTTTAACTATTGCTTCGGATTTCAGAGTTTTGCCGTACATAGAAACTTTGCTCTTGTCGGCGGAAACGAAATTGTCGTCCAAGGCGTAATAATACGCGCCCGCGGGCTTGTTGTCGCCGCGAGCAAAGGCGTTCATATACAGATATAACTGCATATTTCGCCCCGTGTAGAAATTTTTGTCTTTGATTTTTTCGTCGGCATGCCCCGTCTTGTAGTCGATAATTCGTATATAGTCGCCGTACTTGTCCACTCTGTCGGCTTTGCCGTAAAGCCTGAAACCCCGCCGTTCCGTTTTCAGCGGGTATGATTTAATTGCGGAGTAGTCGTCGAACCAGACTTCCTGACCGATTGACTCGAAATCCGAATTTTTAAGTTCTTCGTATATCTTGCGACATAATTTTTCTGCTTCTTCTTCGAGCAGTTTAAGCGAATACGACAGATCGGGGCGGGTGGCAAACCGCCTGTATACGTCTGCGGAAAGTATATTTTCGACAGTTTTTTTCGAAAATTCGGTAAGAGCCTGCTCGTTGTCGATAGTGTTTATCTCCGCGACGAGTTTTTCGGCAACCTCGTGCAATACGTTGCCGTAATCAAGCGAACGCGCTTCGCCCGTAGCCGCTTCGGTCGCGCCCGCGCCGTAACGCATAAAGCATTTGTATGGGCAGGCGTAAAAACATTCGAGTACGCTTGCCGATACTTTTCCGTCGGGGAAATAGCTGTTTACGGGTATATTGCGGCGAACTATCGGGTCGCGGTTGACTCTGCCGAGAAGCAGATCGCTTGCGGTAAGCGCGCGCTCGTTTCCGTTTTGTTTTAACGCGCCGTAAAACGACGACAGCGTTTTAAGGTCGGCAAACGCGCCGCCTCGCCTGTAATCGCCGCCGATTTTCACAAGCGAAAACATTGCGGGGCGGAAAGCTAAAAAGTCGAACGCGTCGATTGAATCTCGTCTTTCGTCGTTTAACGTAAATTTGCGTTTTTCAAGGCTCGAACGCGAAAAACTTTTAAACGGTTTGTCTTTGCACGAAAAAATCTGAGTAATATAATCCGTTATCCTGCTTTTCGCGGTAGGCGTTCCCGCAGGGGATAAAGCGGGGCGGGAGAGATTCAGTTCTCTTTTAAACGAGCCGAGCGCGATGCCCGACGCTTCTCTTTCCCGGTCGTTTACTACCCGTATTTTGGGTTCTATCGACAGCGAGAGCTTTTCAAGATCGACTATGTCGCTGTCGAGCAGTAAAGTCGCGTCGCCTTTGACGCGCGGTACGTCCGACGTAAGCCCCGCCGCAAATAATATTTCGTATTGATTGAAACGGCAGTTTTTCAATTCTCCTATGTAAACGCAGTCTTTTCTCTGCGGAATAACCGAAACTTCGCAAGCCTGCTCGCCCGCGGCGAGTATCCGCCTGAATTCGTCCGTCGTCAACGGTTCGTCCACCAGTACGCTTTCTATTTCGTCGAGTATAGCCGACATCTTTTCGTTTTCCGCCGCAAGCAGAGCGTATTCGTCGGCCGCGCCGTATTTTTCGAGTTTTTCTCCCGCCGCTTTTTCGTTGGCTTTAAGTCCGCAATCGTCTAAAAAACCGCGTATTAAATCGGCGTAGTCTTTTGCTGTGGCTTTTTTGCCGAGTTTAGTAAGATAGGTGATAAGAAGCGATAATTTACTTACTTCGTAGATTTCCGATTCTTCGAATTTACCTGCGATAAACGACTTATAGGTTGACGTACCGAGTATAAGCCGACGAATAATCGGGTCGGAAATTTTCTTGTCGGGTATAAACAGACAGTTTCCGATAACGCGTTTTACTTCGTCGAAATCGCGCCTTGCGGCGGCTTTTAAAAGCGAATCTGTAAGCCTTGCGACGGGCAGTGACGAAAGCGTTCGCTTCTCGTCGGAGAAAAACGGGATATCGTAATCGGTCAGTTTTCTCGTGAGTCGCAATAAATAAGTTTCGGGGTCTCCGACGGCGACGGCTATGTCCCCGTATCTCATTCCGTTTTCGATAACGGCGCGTTTTATTCGCCGCGCTATGTATTCGGCTTCGTCGGTCGCGTCTGCGGCTTCGTAGAAGAAAATTTTTTGCGTCGGCTTGCCATCTTTCGCGAAAACGCGCGGGTCGTAAAGTCCGTTTAAAATCGCTTCGCCCTCTTCGGTGAGCGTAGACGGTAAGGCTTTCGGCGCGGGGTCGAATTGTTTTACGAATTCGTAAAATTCGTTGACGTATAACTCGGCGTTATCGCCTTTTACCACGAAAAAGTCGGTAGATTTCGCTGTTTTTACCAGCTTTCGTACCACTTCCGCGCTCTGTCTCGTCAACGAGGATAAACCCAGAAAAATCACTTTCGTGTTCGGCATAGCCTCATCGTTGTCTATGACTTTAAGCATGTCGGATAAGGCGTTGTTGCTGTCGGTAAGATTGTTTTCGGAAAGAAATTTTTCATAGGCTGCGAAAATTTTCGCTATGTCGCGTATTTTTTCCGCTGAACGCCCGTCTAATCCGTCGGTGGCGGAAAGCAGTTCGTCGGGGCTGATTTTCGCGCTTTTAAGCTGAGCTATCAGCTCGCCCGTTTCCGACGCGAGCGACGGCGAAGAACAGACTTTTTTTAACGCCGTAAGCGACGGCGCAAGCGAAGAGAGAATCTTTTTAACCGCCATAGCCGTTCCCTCTTTCGAAAGGGTGTTTCTCGACGGCAGGCGTTTCGAAACGTATCGACCGAAAGACGATACCTCGACCGAAAAACTCCCGCCCGCTCTTTTGGTTACTGCCTCTTCGACGGAAAGAGTCAGTTTGTCTTCGCAGAAAATAATCGCGGGGCAGGTTAAATCTCCCGCGAGTTTGCCTGCGAGATCCGCCGCGTGATTTACGCAATCGAAATAAGTTTTACAAGTAAATACTGCCATATGTATCAAGTATAACATATTTGACTGAAAAATTAAAGTTTTATCTTGTGAAAATTAAAAAATCGGCAGTAATTCTTTTACATTTGCTATCAAGTGTGTTAAAATAGAATAAAAAAGTTATACGGAGTATTATATATGAAGAAAAAAAGCGCGTTTGTCGCGCTCGCCGTAGCGGCGGTTGTAACGCTCGCTTCCTGCGGGGAAAATTCAAAGAGTTTCAACGCGACTTATTTCGCGGCTAACCCATCGGGGTCGGAGATTAAAACGGTGAACGAAACGCTTAACTATCGCGTTTATTCTTTTGCCGAAAAAGACGAGAAATATGAAAACGATAAATATTTGCCTAAAATAGCGTCTGCCGCAAGCGGGCTTAAATTCAACGTTGACGAAAACGCTTCGTCTTACGAAACCACGCTTAAAACAAACGACGATAAAAGCGGGTATATCTTTACGTCTACTCTTATCGTAAACGGCGAGTATACTTATGGCGACGGTAAAACTTTTAAAGTGGAAAACGATAAAACGGAAATAAAAGCGACGTTCAAGGGTATCGACGGAAAATTCGAACCCGTCGAAGTCGAAAAGACCGCAACGAACGTGTTCCCGTCCACGATGTCTCCGTCGAAAGACGAAGATTTCGTCAAAGTCGGCTATACCTATAAAATTACTTACGGCAAAACCGCTAAGATAACCTTTACCGCCGCTGACGACGAGCAGAGCAAAAATTATTTTTCCGCGCAGACGGATAAAGAAACGGAAATAAAAAACTATAATAAAAGCGATTTCGTCGAAAATGACCTATTGTTTACGGTTTTCAGAAATTTCGATTACTCCGTCGGGTTTTCCTATAAATATTCTACGATAGACGGGGTTTCCAAATCGCTCGTCAGCGCTACGGCAAGCGCGTATACCGAAAATAACGCGGCTACTTCGCTGAAACTGCTTACATTCAAGAAGAATAACGCGGTTGCGCTTAACGGCAGAACGGTTACGGAATTCAACGCTAACGGCGTTAAGTTTTCAACTAACGGAGAATACGCAAAAGCCTATGCTTATTGCTATTACGCCGCAAGCGTTCATACGAGCGACGAAACCGTCGAAGACGGCGATAATTCGACCCGCCGCGTGCCGCTCCTTATAGCTCAGCCTATGATTCACAACACGGGCTACCTTGTGTTGTCGCTCAAAAATACCAACTTTTAACTATGTCTGAAAAAGAACTGATATTCTGTAATAAATCGAAGTTCTGCGGCGAATACGATACCGTTGTCGTCGGCGGCGGAATCGCGGGTGTATCCGCGGCGATAGCCGCTTCCCGCCACGGGGCGAAAACGTTGCTTGTCGAAAAAGGATTTATGCTCGGAGGACTTGCCACGGCGGGGCTTATCGTCTGGTATCTTCCGCTATGCGACGGTCACGGAACGCAATTGTCTTATGGTTTGTCGGAAGAACTTTTAAGATTGTCGGTTTCAAAAGGCGCGCAGGCGGAATATCCGTCGGCATGGCTTGACGGAAACGATGCGAACGAACGTAAAAAACAACGCTTTGCCGCGCGGTTCGACGCCAACGCTTTCGCTATTTTGCTTGAACAACTCGCAAGAAAAGAAAAAGTCGATATTCTGTACGGAACTACGGTTTGCTCTGTAAATAAAAATGCCGAAGAAAACAGAATAAAAGCATTGCAATTTTATAATATATCGGGTTTCGGTTACGTTACTGCTAAAAGTTTTATAGACGCTACGGGCGACGCGTCGGTCTGCGATATGGCGGGCGAAGATACTTCGGTGTGCGTTGATAAAAACAAAATAGCGGCGTGGTATTTCGAGTGTCTCGGCGGAGAATATAAATTGAACTGTCTGGGCGCCAGAGATTCGATAGACGAAGACGAGGGTAAAGAAGTTCTCGGCTTGTTTACGGGCGTCGACGCAAAAGAATTGACGAACGTTACCTTTAAAGCTCACGATACTCTGTTGACCGAGTTTTTAAGTAAAGGAAAAATAGACGAAAGACATAATCTGGCTACGATAGCGACTATACCTCAGGTCAGAATGACGAGAAAACTTGTCGGGGCAAAAAATATATCTGTGTCCGACGATGGGAAAACCGTAACGGATAGCGTCGGAATGTTCGGCAGCTGGAGAAAACGCGGACCCGCGTTCGAGTTGCCTTACGGGTGTCTGTACGGCAAAAAGATTAAAAATCTGGCAGTGGCGGGCAGATGTGTCTCCGTCGACGACGATATCTGGGATTTAACCCGCGTTATACCGGTGTGCGCCGTTTCGGGCGAGGCTGCGGGAATCGCCTCCGCGTTAAGTGATGACTTTTCTGAAATCGACGTCGCTGAATTGCAGAACGAAATCGTAAAAGTCGGCGGAAAAATTCATTTGATATAAATATACTTTATGCGCCCGTCGCTTAAAAGCGACGGGCGCTTCACATACTTGCGGGCAAATTTAAACGAGTAATTGTTTTTTGCCGTAAAACGCTTGCTTTTTGTGGCGTAAATCGTTTATACTGATTGCATAAGATATGAAAATTTGCGTTATAACCGATATACATAGCAACGTGTTCGCGCTCCGCGCCGCGCTTGCAGATATAGACGATTTAAAGCCCGATAAAATCATTTGTCTCGGAGATATCGTCGGTAACGGGGCTTATCCCGAAGAAACCGTCGAGATTATCAGAAAACGTCCCGATATAGAATGCGTCGGCGGAAATCATGATTTTATCGTTCTTGCCGATCTGGATAAATTTCCTAAAGACGATATAAGGCTGTCGATGTTTCGGTGGCAGTCGAAAGTGCTTAGCGGCGCGGCTAAACGGTTTTTAAGCGGACTTAAACGCGAGCTACGTTTTCGGGCGGGCGAAAAAGAAGTCGTTTGCTTTCATTATCCGAGATATAAAAACGGAAGATTTAAAAACCTTATATATATGCCCGGTAACGAAGAAGTTAAAACCCTGTTCGCAGGCGAACGCGGAGACGTGTTTTTGTTCGGACACGAGCATACGGGGTCTTTTACGGAAATCGACGGAAAATTCTATCTGAATTTCGGTACGCTCGGAAATCTTCTCGAAAAAGATATCGCGAGATACGGTGTAGTAGACATAAGCGATAACGGCGTCGGATACGAATTGAGAAAGGTCGGTTACGACGATAGCGTTTTCCGAAACAGAACCGAGGAATTGTTGAAAGATTTGAATTTAAAGGTATAAAACGACTGAACAGCGGGCAAAATAATAGTCGGGAGGACGCGACTATGTTTAAATGCAACGATAAAATCAAATGCGACGTTTGCACCTGTACTCATAACGTAGAGGGCAGAAATTGTTGTCTTGACAGCGTTAAGATAACCTGCGGAAGCGAAGGTTGCACCTGTTGCGACGATTACGCAAACAGAGACTAAAGATAACAAAAAGATAGTCACCTGTGACTAAGATACGACTACGGACGCGGCGAATTTTCGCCGCGTCCGTAGTCGTATATAAACGTAAAAAGTCTGATAAACAGCGAGTTATTGCCCGATAAATACGGCGACGTCGGGTTGCGTTTTGTCCGATTAAAAAAAATTAAAAAATTTTTAAAAACCCCCTGTAAAACAGTTGCAATTCAAAATAAAATATGTTATAGTATATAAGCATTCAGCGTTCGGAAGCATAGCTCAGCTGGGAGAGCATCTGCCTTACAAGCAGAGGGTCATAGGTTCGAGCCCTATTGTTTCCACCAACTGCGGGAATGGCTCAGTGGTAGAGCGTTACCTTGCCAAGGTAAACGTCGCGAGTTCGAATCTCGTTTCCCGCTCCATATTAGGACTACAAAAAAGATACCTGCCCGAAAAAGTCCGATTTTATCGGACTTTTTTCATGTCAAAACAGCGGTAAACTAATACTGCTTTTTGTGGCTGCCGGATAGAATCGAACTCCCGTAATAAGCGGAGAACGGATTTTTCTAATCAAAAGTAAAAAAGAATAAAAAATTTTAAAAAGTAGCTTAAAAAACTTGTCTTTTTATAAATAATATGTTAGAATAATATTCGCGTTAAGAAACGCTGCTATGGCTCAGTAGGTAGAGCACGTCCTTGGTAAGGACGAGGTCACCGGTTCAAGTCCGGTTAGCAGCTCCATTAAAACCGACCGATAAATATTAGAACGGTCGGTTTTTTTATTGTTTCATTTGTTGTATTAAGGCTGCCTGAATGGAGTTGCCGACCGGACAATCACCGATGACAGGTCGCAAGTACGGAAAAAATAAAATAAAAAGAATTTGCGACCTGTCACGGTGACGCGATAGCGCCTGTGGCGAACAATCGCTATTCCGTCGCAAATCGGAACAGTAGCGGAGAGAAAGAAAACAGAGAAGCCCGATTTGCTCCTTACAAGCCGGTTAGCGTTCCGTTAAACCGACTGATATCTATTAAAGCGGTCGGTTTTTTTATAGGACAATAATTATTGCCTGTTTTGCCGTAAAGAGGTGTGAGAAAGTTTGAAGATATGCAATATTACCGTAAAAATTATAAAATTTGCGTTTTTGCGTTGACAATAGACTTAAAGCGTGTTAAAATATACTTGTATGCCGTAGGGCTAACAAAAAAAACGTCGGCGGCGTATAATTAAATTACGGAAAGAAATTTCCGAAAAAGGAGTATTTGTTATGGGTTTTGTAAAGGCTATGGACGATCTTCCTCTTATTCTGAAGATCATACTTGCTCTCCCCGTACTCGATATCGTCTGGGCGATTTATCGTATAGTAAAGGGCGTTTGCAAGGGTAACATCATCACGCTTATCGTCGGTATTATCTGGCTCGTTGCAGGAACGACGATCTGTTGGGTACTCGATATAATTTTCCTTGTTCTGACCGGAAAGGTTTTGTTCTCGTAAGAGATACAAACGTCGGGCTGCCGCGAGAAAATTTATTTTTCTCGCGGCAGCCCTTTTTCTATTCTTCGTCGTCGAATTCGCTTCTGGTTATAACTTCGTCTTTTACCTTTGCGGGCGACGGGCGGAATAACAGATAAACTATCGATACCGCTACAACCGAAATCGCCACTATCAACAATATTTGCAGATTGTTGCCCATCGCGTTTTCGTTTTTACTCTCGCTTTGCGGCTCTTCGGAGGATTCGTCGCTTTGTGGTTCGGGCGGCTTTTCAACGGGTAATTCGGGAACGGTAAACGCGTATACGGCGTTTGTTGAAAGATACCCTATATATTTGTCGCCGGATTGTGTGTTGACGTAACCGTATATGTATTTTTCGCCGCTTTGGCGGGTAAGTATTCCGTAAAAATCTATGGTGCTGTTCTGAGTTATCGTTTCCGTAATGGTAAAATCCGTATCTTTGTAAAGCATACAGTTCTGATTGACCGTGAGAATAAGCGACGGGCAGAGCGTGGCGGGCGGAACGTCGACTAAATTGAGTTCGGTTGCCGCTATGTATCCTTTAGCCGACGGTTTAGACGGATTGTCGCTTTTGTATTCCACTTTCGCACTTGTTCCGCCAATCGAAAGAACCTTGACGTAGTAGCTGTACGGCAGGGTAAACCATGGAACGGTCATACCTGCGTCCATATACAGCGTTACGTCGCTTGAAAGTATTCTCGAATATTTAATTTCGTCGGCTTTTGCGCTGATAAAGGCAAAATTAGCGGTTAAAATAACCGAAGCTATAAGCGCGGCAATAATTTTTTTCATAGTACGATAATTATATAACGTTTTGAATAGCGTTAAAGCGGAGATTTAGTAAAATAAAAGCGACGTTTGTCGATTTTGAAACGTAGCTTTTATAAATGTGTTATAATCGTCATGCGGAGTGGTCATTCTGAGCTTTGCGAAGAATCCCGCTGAATAAGGGCGGAATAATGATAAAATTACATTAGATAAAGCTCAAAAGTCTCCCTTGTGAAAGGAAGACTTTTTAAGCCGATAGAACGCAAAATCTAATTAAAGATTTATTTGTTAGTTCTTATATCGCACGGATAGTTCCGCCGACTTCGAATTCAATTACAAAACCTATAATTGTATCTGTAGAAAGTCTGTAATCGTTCCAGCCGAGTCCGCCTGCCTTGTAACCGCCTAAATATTGTTCTTCTCCACCGGACGGTTCAGACGGCGCCCAATCTGTATAAGACCATTCTTCGCCCGTAACCCAAGACCATTTTCCGCTTGTATTTTCTGCGCCGAACCATACGTCGTTATATCCGGCATCTGTAACCAGTTTTTTAATTATGGAGTTTTCTTCAGCGGAAGTGATTGACGCAAGGTATCCGCCGCATTGTTCGGCGTACTGTTTTGCTTATTCCCAGGAAAGGCTGCCGCTCATAAGTACATATTTATGCTCGTTGAAAATGGTTTCATCTTTATAGCCGACACTATTTTAACCTTGATAGTGTATGGAATTGCCGTTACTTCCAGAACTGCCTGGTTTTGAATCATCGCCAATCCAGTTCCATTTTTGCGCACCACCACCGTTGCCACCACTACCGCCATTACCATAGTTTACTATTGATACTTCTGTTATAGAGTAGCTTAAAGTATAGGATATGCCGTTTCCGCCATTACCACCGTTTCCACCTTCTCCGGGTTTATTGGCTGTTTTATGTGCATAAGCACCATTGCCCCCTTTTCCTCCGTTTGCTGATATGCTTTTTTTAAGTGTACAAGAGCCGCATGATATTGCGTTTCCACCATTGCCGCCGTTGCCACCAAAGCGCTTAGAGTTACTTTGTGTATTATCTGCATTGTTTTCATGACCGTTTCCGCCATCACCACCGTATATATTTAATGTACCTAATATATCAATAGTAAGATTTTTTGCAACAATTCCGGCTCCGCCGTCTTTACCGTCTTCTCCTGCCGAAGCTCCTGTTGCGCCGCTGCCGCCATACAATTCTATGATATCGTCGGCGCAGGGTGATTTTAGGGCTATATTATTTGCGCGTAGCGCCGCTTGCCCCGATTCGTCTTTGCCTTTTATTAAATTATTGCCAGAATATAAAATATTTATCTGAATCGTGTCCGGGATAGCCGTTAAGTCTATTGCGCTTGCGCTATCAGAACTTGCAAACCCTACGTTTTTAAATTCTATTTCTAACTTGTCGTACCATGTATCGGCACTGGTTTGTAAAAGTTTTATCGAAACGTCTTTTATTATATTTTCTATTAGTTGTCCTGAGGAATCTATAGTACCGTATGTTCCGATCACCACAATTCTTTTGATTTGATTGCCGTTATAATAAGGTTGAATTTCAATAATTCCTGTATCTGACTTGTAAGAAACAAACGTGTCGTTATCTGTAAAGCCTGGTATATAGTCGCCGGTTTCTGAATTGTTTTCATTTTTCTGATATAGTGTTCCTTTTTTCTGATATAATGAAAGATCTAATTCAAGCGTTCCGGTTATATTATCAAATGTTATGTCGTCTTTAAGTTTAAGCCCGTCGATCTTAGAGGCGTACTTTTCATATAGCTCATCGCATTGACTGTACATATAGTCGTCTAATATCATTTTCACGTCGTCAAAACTATCGTCAAGCAAATACCAAATGCAGCAAAGCCCCGAATCGCCAACGTCGACAAGTACGGAATTTTTTTCTTTATCGCTGTTGAAGTCGTTCTGCACGCCGGTGTACACTTCTTTTAAATCATTGAGTGAGGCGCATGGGGTGAGCGATTTGATCTTAGAATCAATAAATAGTCGTTTTATTGAATCTTTACTTGTAGAAGTTCCGATCATAGTGCTTAAAGTATTGTATGATGTTTCATAACTTTCGCTTGATCCGACGCTACCGCTATTTCCGTCAATACTAAGTCCTACGCCACCATTGGCAGTAAAGCAATGATTAAAGGCTTTTGTAAGGTCCAGCTGTTTGGAGTCGTTAGTTTTATGAGATAGTTCATAGTAACGAACACTTATGTTTGCGCCATATATGGCAGAAGTGATTACATGCGTTCCCCATGTCTGAATAAATTTCGATGCGCTGAGTTCTCCGTTTTTTAACTTTATAGCGTCGGCTTTTAATTCGGGTGAAAGCATGCTCATGAGTTTTGCTTTGTCTCTGAATTCCGCAATATCTACGCGTTGACCTGCCAATTTGAAGTCCCAAGTATAAACGTATTCGCTTGTTTCTTTTGATTTTTGTTGTTGATATTCGTAAGAAGAGCTTGAGGAATCGCTTGAAGAAGTGCCGATATTCATCGAGAATATTTGATTTGACATAAGTTTCATACTTCTTTCCGAACCGTATGAAATTTTTTTGCTGACAGATTTCTTTATCGAAGCAAAATATTCTTCAAATGAATAATATTCTTGTCCGTTATTATTTTGAGTGTAGTCGTTCATTATGTCGAGATTGCAATTATAGAGTTCGTCTGAGAATACTCTTTTTGCACCTGAGTAAGGCGTAAAATCCGAAGCTTCTATAAGATTTACCGCTTTACCTAATTCCGGATATTTTTCCTCATATAATTGTTTATATCCGTTTTTCGGTTTTTCGTAACTGCAAACAGTGCAAATGCCGTTTTCGTTAAAATCGTGATTTTCGTAATCGGAAACGACGGTGTGACCGCATGTCGAATTGCGCCAATGATATAATTCGTTGTTTGACCAATATTTTTCGAAAGTATGCCCGACGGCTTCGGTTTTTACTGCGGAAAGGGAAGTTTCGATAATTCCGGCCTCGTCGGCAAAATATCTGCCGCATTTTTCGCATTGCCAGTATTCGATATTTCCGTCTTCTTCGCACTCCGCCGCTTTGGCAGGGTAGTGTTTCATTGCGTGTTCGCAGATAACTTTTCCCGGCAGAAGCGTTACGTTATATCCGTCGGGATTGGTTTTACAGCCGTCGACGTAATATTGACATACGGACAATACGTCAAGCATGTTGATTTTTCCGTTTGAATCTACGTCGCCCGATAACGCGTTTATATCTACGGCGTATCCGTGCTGATTGTATTGGCAACCGTCGACGTAATATTGACAAAGAGTTAAAACGTCGAGCATATTTATTACGCCGTTTCCGTCGACGTCGCCGGGTATGTAGTCGATAATTTTAACGTAACCGTCTGAAATGCTTACGTCAACAAAATTACGGTTTTCGTCTAAAACGTCGCCCTGTTCGCACGATATCGAAATCTGACAATCTCTGTTGAGCGGCGCATTTGCAGACACTTGAAATTTAAGTTTTAAAATAGTTCCGTTTGCCGTAACGTTATCCGAGCTTAACCATGCAAAACGACATGAACCTACGACGTAGCCGCCGTTTTTGAGTTGCGACGGGGGAGTCATAGTCAAGTCGGAAAACGCCTCTCCGTTTTCCGCGCCGATAAGAGTAAGGTTATCGTCGAACGATAGTGTTAAGCCCATACTTGCTATGCCTGTGTTTCCGCTGACGTTTATCGTCACGTCTACCGTGGAATCGACCCATGCGGTTGTGTTGTTTACGGCAATAACCGTCTTATCTGCCGCCGTTGCGGAAAATATGCCGAGCAGAACGGCTTGCGTAAACGTGACAATCAATACTAACAAAATTGATAGTTTTCTTTTCATTTTTCTTCTCCGTTTTATTTTATTGTTATATACGCCCGACAACCGTCGACAGCTATCGGACTTTTGTTTTCGTCGACGACGCTTCCGTCGTTGATCGGTAAAACAGCTATAGGGTATTTGCCGATTTTCGCATTATCGGCTATACTGAAATAAAGTTTCAACAGTTCTCCGTCTGAGCGGCGGTTTTGTAAATTGTCGGTAAACCAACATGTCGTACAGCCGCTTTTCATATCTTTTGCGGGAATAAAATTGTAATCGGTAAAATCTTTTCCGTTTTCTATTCTGCTCAGCGACATAACGTCGGAATCATATTCGATAGTTACCGCTAAGGTAAGAAAACCGGTATTATTTGTTATGCGTACCGAAATTGCCGTTTCTTCTCCGACCTTTGCGGGGTCGGAGAAAATTTCAAACGACGTTACTTTTTCGCTTTTGTCCGCGCTGCCTTTTTTGCAACAGGGAAACAATAGAGCGAAAACCATTAAAATAAGTATGTATTTTTTCATCAGGCTACGGTGATATACCCCGTTGCTTTAGCTATAGTAATTTCGTTTTTATCTCCGTCAAGAGTGCTGCCGTCGTCGGGGCAGGTGACGGTAACGAAATAATCTCCGCTTGTAGCCTCTGCCGAAACGGTGAATTGTAAAAGCAGTACGTCTCCGTCGAGAATCTCTTCGGGCAGATCGGTTGCGAACCATGCTGCCGTACAGCCGCTTGATTTGTCTTTGGGCGCGGTGAAATTATAATCGCTGTAATCCGAACCGTTAGAGACCTTTGTCAACGTCAATACGTTTGAGTCATAAGCGATATTTAACGCCATTGTGAGAAAACCTGGGTTGTTTTTCAGAGAAACTGCTATAATAACTTTAGTCTCGCCTGTAGCGGCGGTTGCGCTGCCGACTGCTAATGCGGGTAAATCGCTGTTTTTCGTATAGGTTGCCGTTATTACGGTGTTATCCGTAATGTTATCGAACTTTTTATCCCACCCGCTGAAGACGTAGCCGTCTCTTACGGGGGCTGCGGGCGCGGTTGCGCTTTTGCCGCTTTCAACGGTCTCTCTTTTTAATTCGGAGCCGTCGTAATCTTTAAAGATAACGGTGTAGGTCTTTGTCGGGGCGGAGGTTACGCCGACATAACCGGCGTCTATTTTAGTTCCGTCGGAAAGCTCTAACCACAGATGTAAATTTTCGTCTACATAAGCGTTTACTATACTTACGCCGTCTGAGCCTTTATCGCCTTTTTCACCTTGAATACCTTGCTCGCCTTGGTCGCCTTTGTCACCTTTTTCGCCCTGAATACCTTGCTCGCCTTGGTCGCCTTTGTCACCTTTTTCGCCTTGGATACCTTGCTCGCCCTGGTCGCCTTTGTCGCCTTTTTCGCCCTGAATACCTTGCTCGCCTTGGTCGCCTTTGTCACCTTTTTCGCCCTGAATACCTTGCTCGCCTTGGTCGCCTTTGTC
>CAKQME010000005.1 GCA_934254815.1 uncultured Clostridia bacterium
AAGTTCTGCCGGAAAGTTGCGATTTGAATTTCTGCGCGTTAGTGGCGCTCATCATCAGTGTTCCAAACATGAAAATAACCCTCATTTATTTTTTATTTTATTTTCACTTATTATATACCTTTATTAAATTTATGTCAAGCGAATTTGTAAAAATAATTAATTTTTTTTAAATTATTTTTTATTTTATTAAATCAAAGAAAAAATCGTTGATTATTAACGTCGACGATTGTCGATAAATGTAGAAATAAAAAGATTTATATAAAATAAAAGAAATGAAACACCGCGGCGAAAAATCGCCGCGGTGTTTCATTTCTTCATACAACCGACACAAACATTGCAGTTTCCTTTGCTTTCGCAACATCCTCCGCCGCAACACCCTGTATTCGGTAACGGCTGCGAGGTGTCTTCTTCATCGGCTATCTCTTTTAAAAAAGCATTATAAACTTCCGTCAAGAGAGGTTCTTCCTTTAACGGAACCAACTCTTCGTCTTTTCCCTCGCCTAAAATTTTGAAAATCAATAATTCATCGGGGTCACAATCCAGTTTAACAGCCGATTGAAAAAACGCAAACCATTCTCCGTTATATTCGATAGTTCCCACATGAAAAAATTTAACGACATCGCCACAATCGTCTGTCAAGGCAACAAATTCGTTGCCGGTTTCATTTACTTCGCGATATCTATCGCTCATTTTTATCACCTTGTAATTTTATTTTACGCAAATAATCTTCTAATATGTAAGAAGCAGCTACGCTATCGATAACTTCTTTACGCTTTTCACGACTCATATCGGCTTCAATAAGCACTCTCCTCGCCATCTTCGTCGTAAATCTTTCATCTGCGGTTTCAACCGGTATATCGCAACGGTTTTTTAAAGCCTCTATGAATTCACGCGTTTTTTGCGTTTGCTCACATTCGCTGCCGTCAAAATTAAGTGGCAACCCACACACTATCTTTTCGGCGTAGTTATTCTTAGCAATTTCGCAAAGCGCGATAATATCTTTTTCAAAACCTTTTCGCCAATAGGTTTTAAGCGGCAACGCCATCATACCGAGAGGATCGGAAGCCGCCACCCCTACTCTTTTATCGCCTATATCGAAAGCAATTATTTTTCCCATATCGGCATTATAACATTTTTCTATAGATTTTACAAGCGATTTTTACTACTCATATTTTTTCGGTTTCTACACATACTTTCGTTGCGGCAAACAAAGGAGAAATTTATGGAAAAAGAATTTATATGCGGTATGCTTATCGGCGCGCTTACGGGCGCGTTAGTCGTTGCAAATTCCTGCAAGGCAAGAAAGCTCGTTAAAGAGGGTCAGGAACAGATCAAAAACAAAGTTTCAGAAATGACCAAGCAGAACGGCAAAAATTCAGACGAATATGAAGACTTAGGAGAATAATTATTAAAATATTTCTCTAAAAACCTTGACAATCGCTTCTCAATATGATATTATGATATTGCTGAAAGGGAGTAGGATCGCAGTTAAGCTGCGTTACGATGTCGTCAGGACGAAAAATTTTCCGGCACCGTAAGACCAAACAGGTTTTTCAAGACTTTTGCGGACAAAGTGCCGTAAAAGTCTTTTTTTCGTATCGAACGATACGCGTTAGCTTCGACGGAAAAAGGTTCTTTCAATCAGCAAACGATAATATTTTATATACGGAGGACAAATTTATGCCAAGTTGGGCAATTGCGTTAATCGCAGTAGCAGTAGTTTTAATTGTAATTTTCGGAGTTTTAGGATATTTAAAAGCCCCGCCGGACACCGCACTTATTATATCGGGACCGTTTAAAAAACGTATTCTGATAGGTAAAGCCGGTTGGAGACTCCCGTTTTTCGAAAGAGTCGATAAAATATCCCTCAGAGTAATGCAGGTCGACGTAAAAACAAGCGAAGCAGTACCTACAAATGAATTTATCAACGTGAATGTTGACGGCGTAGCAAATATAAAAGTTTCTTCTAACCCCGAACTTCTTAAAAAAGCGGCAGAGGCTTTGCTGGGTATGAAACAATCCGAGCTTATAAGTCTTGTTACTCAAGTATTAGAGGGAAATATGCGTGAAATCGTCGGTTCCGTCGGTCTTAAAGAAATGGTTCAGGACAGACAAGGCGTAGCAAAGAAGATAACCGAAAACGTTGTTCCCGATATGGAAAAGTTAGGTATCGAAGTTGTAAACTTCAATATCCAGAACTTTAAAGATAATGCCGGAACTATCGAAAACATGGGTATCGACAATGTCGAACAGATACGCAAAAACGCGCAAATCGCAAAAGCCAACGCTCAGAGAGATATTGCTATAGCGACATCTCACGCGCAAGAAGAGGCAAACGCGGTAAAGGTCGAAGCCGAAAAGAAAATAGCGGAACAAAACGCCGCCCTTGCCGTTCAGCAGGCGGATATGAAAGTAAAAGCCGACACTAAAAAAGCAGAGGCAGACGCCGCATATTCGATTCAGCAAGAAAGTCAACGCAAGACCATAGAGATTACAAAAGCCGACGCAGATATCGCAAGAAAAGAAAAAGAATCGGAACTTGCTGATAAAGCAATTGTGCTGAAAGAAAAACAATTAGATGCGGAAATAAGAAAGCAAGCCGACGCTTATAATTATAAAATCGAAAAAGAAGCCGAAGCCGAACTCGTTCGCAGACAAAAAGCCGCCGAAGCCGAAAGATACGAAACAGAACAGGCAGCCGAAGCGGAAAAATTCAAAATCCTTATGAATGCGGAAGCCAGAAAGGCAGAAGCAGAAGCTGCAAGATTTGCCATGGAGCAAGAAGCGGAAGGTATAAGGGCAAAAGGTCTTGCCGAAGCCGAAGCTATCGAGAAAAAAGCCGAAGCGCAAAAGAAAATGGGCGAAGCGTCCGTTCTCGAAATGTATCTCAACGCTCTGCCCGAAGTCGTTAAAAACGCCGCCGCTCCGCTTTCACAAACAGATAAAATCGTCATGTACGGAGACGGAAACGCAACAAAAGTCGTTAAGGACGTTATGTCAAGCGCAAGCCAGATAATGGAGGGAGTCAAAGAATCTACAGGTATAGATATTACTTCGTTACTGACAGGTATGGCGGGAGCCAAAATCGCCGTTGCCGATAAAAAATCGGACACGGAAAAAACCGAAGACTAATTTACCGAAGAAAACGCGCTACGTTTAAACGTGGCGCGTTTTTTTATATAAATTCTCTTATCAAAGATTTATCCGAAACCAAATCTTTACTCACGCCGTCAACGCAAGACAGAAATTTATTTAAACTTATAAGAATATCGTTTGATTTTCCCACACAAACAGCTTGGCTCAATTCGTTTTTCAATATATCTGCGTATACGCACGGCTCATATCCGATAAAGCTATCGACGTTATAATCGGCGCGATACAAAAACGGCTCTACATACTTTTTTTCACCTATTTTTACACTGTCAAAATAGCCTATAGTAGTCGCGGCATCTCTACCCCTATTAAGTTTATCTCTCGCAATACGCCTTAAAAGCCTTATATATTCCGGTGCAAAAAGCATATCTTCACCATATTGCACGGAAGTATCCACCGAAATATATATTTTTGCCGTAAATTCATCGGGCGCGGATATTACCGACGGATTCAACGAGTGTATCCCCTCGAAAATTACCAACTCGTCTTTTTTTATACTGAGCGGAATCGTCGACTCGCTCCGCCTTGTATTTACAAAATCGAAAACGGGAATATCGACTTTCTCGCCTTTAATAATTCTTTTTATATGTTCGGTAAGCAACTCGCCGTCAACCCGATTAGGAGATTCGTAATCTATCTTTCCCCGCTCGCATTCATTAACCGTTATAAAATAGTTATCGAGAGATATCGTATGAGTTTCAAGCCCGTCATCGTCAAGCATTTTTTCAAGAATATACGCCGACGTGGTCTTGCCCGAACCCGACGGACCGGAAACCAGAATTATAGGTTTTTCGCGCCTGTTCTTTTTAATATTTTCTTTTATATCTCTAATTCGGTCGTAAAATCTTTCGTCGACAACGTCGAAATCATCTTTTGCGATAAATTTTCCGTTAATATCCGTAAGTTTAATCGATTTCATAATATATATTATACGCAACAGCTATAAAGTGTGAACATAACGACTAATCGAAATTGCCGGTTGCGACAAGATTTGCCCCGTCGGCAATATTCTCAACCAAGACGTCGCCTACTTTTACGGGAAGATCGCATTTTACCGCGTTTATCTTTTTCATAATTTCAAAAATCTCGGACTTTTTTATCGGTTTATCGGTTTTAACGCAAACCATAGTAGTACCGTTATTTGCTCTTACGGTCGTAGTCAAAACTCTTACGGGACAAATAACCTCGTTTTCGGCATATGCCTTTCCTCTCGGACAAGAATTACCTCTCACTTCCAAGATATTATCGCCATTCATATCGACTTCGATCTGACAGCCCATAGGGCATTCGACGCAAGTTAAACGTTTGGTTTCCATTACTCAACCTCCAAAGACACGGTTACTTCGCCTTTCAATTCGGAAATTTTTGCAGCTGTAAGCGTAGCTTTTTCCATTTCCCCCGGAGCAACTACGCGTCTTTTTAACCGCATAACTTCTTTATCGCCGTTTCTGATAACTACGGCGCAATTTTTATACACATTATTTACTCGGAAAAACAGTTTTACATCACCGTTTGCACCTTTATCGATTTTTTGCGGAAGCACATACCCTATTCCGTTTCCGTTCGTAACGATTAAAGTTTCGCCATGCACACGATTTTCTTTAACATATTTAGCGGCAGCTTTACCCGCCATCTCGGCTTCTTCTGAGACAAAATCGACAAGATCGTGTACCTGTAATGCGTTACCGCATGCGTAAACTCCGCTTAAAGACGTTTCGCGATCCTGATATACAACCGCGCCTTTAGTTCTCGGTGAAATTTCTATCCCTGCTTCACAAGCAAGCTCGTTTTCGGGAATAAGCCCGACAGAAAACAGAATTGCGTCGCAGTCAAAATGTTTTTCCGTTCCCGCAATAGGCTTTCTATCCGCACCTACTTCGGCAACAATAACTCCGCTAACTCTATCCTTACCCTCGATCTCTACGATTGTATGACTAAGATACAAAGGTATTCCGAAATCGTCAAGACACTGAACGATATTTCTCTTTAATCCGCTTGAATAAGGCATAAGTTCGAATACAGCGTTTACTTTTGCTCCCTCAAGAGTCATTCTGCGAGCCATTATAAGTCCGATGTCTCCTGAACCTAAAATCACGACGTTCTTACCTACGAGATATCCTTTAATATTTGCATATTTCTGCGCCGTTCCGGCAGAATATATACCCGCCGGACGAGTTCCCGCTATATTTAACGCTCCTTTGGAACGTTCTCTGCAACCAGTTGCGAGTATAACCGCCTTTGCTGCAATTTCAAACACTCCCTCGGTCGGATTTATTGCCGTAATAATTTTACTTTCAGAAAGCGACAACACGGTAGTTTCGGTCAACACGGTTATATTGCGTTCTGACACTTCGCTCTGGAATCTGTCTGCATATTCCGGGCCAGACAAACTCTCCTTAAAACGAGTAAGTCCGAAACCGTTATGAATACACTGATTTAATATTCCGCCTGTTTTTTCTTCGCGTTCAAGAACGATTATATCTTTAACGCCCGCATCATAAGCCGCAACTGCCGCGGCAAGACCTGCAGGACCTCCGCCGATAATAGCTATGTCGTAATTTTTCATTTCGTCACCCCTTTGAGAATTTCCGAACCTTTACCGTTCTTAGTTATCTCGACCATAGGTATCCCGGTCTCGCGGGCAATTATTTCAACCACACTCGGCTGGCAAAAACCTCCCTGGCATCTTCCCATTCCCGCGCGTGTTCTGCGTTTAATACCGTCTACGGTAGTTGCTTTGGGATTCTCGTGAACGGCGCGTATAATTTCGCCTTCTGTAATTTTTTCACAACGACAAACAATTCTTCCGTAAGTCGGATCTTTTGCTATCAGTTCGTTTTTCTCTTCCGCCGACAAACGATGGAAAAAGTAATCGGGTTCTCTTACAGGATTAAAATTAGACGATTTTTTAAGAGTTAAATATTTGGATATTAAATTCTCCACCACATATTTGCCTATAGCGGGCGCAGAGGTAAGCCCCGGCGACTCAATACCCGCAAGATGGAAAACAGCAGGCGAATGTTCGCTTTCTTCAATAATAAAATCGTGTCGCGAATTATACGCCCTTACCCCCGCGAACGAAGTAATAGAATTAAATACAGGTACGTTATTACACATTTCGTTTGCTTTTGATATAACGCTTGCAAGTCCGCCGCGCGTAGTTGACGTATCGTTATCGGGAATTTCCTCCGCTGTAGGACCGAGCAACAGATTGCCGTCTACCGTATCGGAAAGAAGTATACCTTTCCCTTTTGCGGTAGGCGTAAAAAACAAAGTATGATTTACGAAACCTCCGCTGTTTTTATCAAGCAAAATATATTCTCCGCGTCTGCCGCCGACCTCTATTTCGTCGCCTGTAAGCGCTGCTATTTTCCCGCTTCCGTAACCGGCGCAATTAACGATTACTTTCGCATACACTTCGTTACCGTCTTTCGAATATATACGATAGTACCCCTCTTCTTCACGGGTTATCTTTATCACTTCGAATTTACGGATAAGTCTTGCTCCGTTATCCATAGCGTTGCCTATCGCCGCAATAGTAAGCTCATAAGGACAAATAATACCGCCGCTTTTAGCCCAAAGCGCGCCGATAGCATTATCGGAAATATTAGGTTCGAGTTCTTTGAGCTTATCTCTGCCTATAATTTCCATTCTTTCAACGCCGTTTTTTTCTCCTCTTTCTTTGAGTTCACGAAGCGTTTCTAAATCTTCATCGTTAAAAGCTACTACAAGCGAACCGTTGTTTTTATATTTTACACCGAGTTCACAAGCTATGGCAGGCATCATTTTGTTTCCCTCGACGTTAAACTTAGCTTTTAAACTCCCCTCTTTCGCATCAAACCCTGCGTGTACTATACCGCTGTTGGCTTTACTTTGCCCCATACATACGTCGTTTTCTTTTTCAAGCATACAGACGTTAAGTTTATATCTTGCCAGATTTCTCAAAACGAACGCGCCTATAACTCCGCCGCCTATGACCGCAACGTCAAGAATTTCCATACCTTTCTCCTTTATCTATAAATATTCAACTATATCGTTCAGACTATTAAGAATATATTCAGGCTTTTTTTCGGATTTACTCACCATATCCGCCGTACCCTCTCCGCTTAAAACGAATAAGGTATGAAAGCCGCAATTAACTCCGAATGCTATATCCGTATGAAGCCTGTCGCCTACCATTATAAATTCATTGCCTGTTGCATTATAAGCCGATTTCAATTCGTCACCCATACCGGTATACGGCTTACCTATAACTATTTCCGGTTCCCTGTCGGTAGCAGTTTTTATCATAGATATAAACGAACCAGCATCCGGAACGGAATAACCGCTTGTCGGGCATACGGCGTCGGGATGCGTCGCTATATACTCGGCTCCGCCGAACAGACCGTCGGTAAAAGCGCAAAGTTTTTTATACGTCAATTCGGTATCGTAAGCCAAAAGACATATATCAGGTTCGGCTTCCGCCACGGTTATTCCCGCACTGATTAAGTCACGCTTGAAATTTTCGGTTCCCAACAAACAAACGCTTTTACCCTTTCTGTTCCGCTTTAAAAATTCTATAGCCGCTACGCCTGAGGAATACACTCTGTCACCGTCGCGGAATAAGTTCATTTTTTTTAATTTACTTTCATACTCGGCAAGCGTTTTAGACGAATTGTTAGTGAGATAAATTATTTTTCTTCCGCTTTTTCGGACGGAATCAAGCGTTTTATCCATCTCTCCGATAAGTTTATCACCGAGATACACCGTTCCGTCCATATCGAGCAGAAAATATTTTACATTTCGTAAAGCTTCTTTTAAACTATTCATTTATTTTGCGTTTATTGTAAACGAACATACGCCTTTAGCCTTAAATAAGCCAAGATCGGCTACGGGCTTACCTTTTGTCGTTCTGCTTTCTATCGCAAACCTACCGGAATCTGTATAGAGAACGTCTCCGTCTTCGGTCTCGATAAGAATATTTACCTTTTCTCCTCTTACAACGGGTTCGGCAAGTAGCAGTTCACCGTCGCCCACGTCAGCGATTTTAACGCCTTTTCTATTACGAGGCAGCTTATTTACAAGCGACAAATATACTCGCTTAAACGTACCCTCGCTTGTCGCCACGATTAAATCATACTCTTTCTCTTTCGATATCTGAGTAACCTCGATAACTTCGTCGTCATCATACAAATCGACGCCTTGAATACCGCCCGAAACGCGTTTATATTCGCTGAACACATCTGAGCAATTCAATCCCATGCCTGTTTTTGTCGCAAATACAAAGTCGCAATCGGGCAATTCTTGTTGAACGGATAATACAGCGTCGCCGTCTTTTAATTTCATTGCCACAAAACTACTCTTCGCCACTGCATATTCGCTCCAGGGCGAAAGTTTTACGACGCCTTGTTTTGTAAAGAAATACAATCTGCCGGCAGGCATATCCGTCCCGCGAACGGCAAACATGGCGACAGGCAATTCTTTTTGAAGAATCTGCTTATCGAGAGTTTCGAATTTTACGCCGCCAGCCGAACCGCTTGCTTCGGGAATTGCCTCCGCATCGATACGATAACAGTTTCCTTTATCCGTAAACGTATAAATAAGCATATCGTCGTCGGCTTCGGTTTTAAATCGCATAAATTCAGACTTCTTAGGCGTAACGCTTCCCGCGGAACGTTTATAAGACGATAATTTTACTTTTCTTACAACATTGTTGTAGTTAAGACCTATAACGTAAATTTCGGATTTTTTACTCGACGCCTTAGTCGCAAAAGATATCTCTTCTTCGGTCTGAACGATTTCCGATCTTCTTTCGTCGCGATATTTTTTCTTTATTACGGTTATTTCTTTCTTTACTACGTCGCGTTGGAGTTTTTTACTATCGACTATCGCCTGAAGTTCGGCAATCAATTTCTGAAGTTGAGCAAGTTCTTCTTTAAGATTATTTACTTCGAGTTTAGTAAGTCTTGCAAGCCTTAAATCGAGTATCGCCTGCGCTTGTTTATCAGAAAGGTCGAATGCATTTCTTAAATTCTGCTTAGCTGTAGGCGTATCGGGCGAAGTTTTGATAATTCGGATAACTTCATCGATATTAGTGACCGCAATTATCAAACCCTCTAAAATATGAGCGCGCTCTTTTGCTCTGTTCAAATCATATTTAGTTCTGCGAAGTATAACGTTTATCTGATAATCGACGTAATAACGAATGATATCGATAAGCCCCATAAGCTTCGGCTTACCGTCGGCTATCGCGACCATATTTATACCGAAAGAACACTGTAATTGAGTGTATTTCAAAAGGTATTTTATAATAGGCGCAGGATCTACGTCTTTTTTGAGTTTTATTACGGCGCGCATACCAGTTCTGTCTGATTCGTCGGCAATTGCAGCAATACCCGCAAGCGCGTCTTTATCCGTTTCCTGTAAATCGGCAATCTTTCTGAGCAATTGCGCTTTATTGACCTGATAGGGTATTTCGGTTATAACTATGTTCTTTTTGCCGTTATCCGCGTCTTCGACGTTTATTCTGGCGCGAAGCTGTATTTTTCCTTTACCGGTTTCATATGCGGTTCTGAGTTCTTCGCCCGCAATAATAAAGCCGCCGGTCGGGAAATCGGGACCCGGTATTATTTTCATCATTTCGTCGAGCGTAATTTTCGGATTATCCAGATAAGCGACAACTCCGTCGATTACTTCGGCCAAATTATGAGTCGGAATATTGGTTGCGAGACCTACCGCTATGCCGGTAGCCCCGTTGACGAGAAGATTCGGAAATCTACCGGGCAAAGTATCCGGCTCTTTCAACGAATCGTCGAAGTTTAGCGACCACTTAACGGTATCTTTATCAATACCGTCAAGCAATTCTAACGCAAGCGGCTGAAGTTTTACTTCGGTATATCTCATTGCCGCCGCGCTGTCTCCGTCCACAGAGCCGAAGTTACCGTGTCCGTCGACAAGCGTCATTCTCATATTGAACGGCTGAGCAAGCCTTACCATAGCGTCATAAACCGAGCTGTCGCCGTGCGGGTGATACTTTGCAAGACAGTCTCCGACTACCCTTGCCGACTTTTTATAGCCCTTATCCGGAAACATTGCCTGTTCGAACATCGAATACAGTATTCTTCTCTGAACAGGTTTGAGACCGTCTTCCACACGCGGTAAGGCGCGGTCGAGAATAACGTACTCAGCATAAGGAATCATGGAATTGTGCAACACGTCCTCTAACGGGCTTGTAATTATATTTTTATTCTGTTCCATTTATCCGCTCTCCTTAAACGTTTATTTTATCTTTAAACGAGTCTTCTTTGTTGAAGTCCGCATGCTCGGAAATATACGTCTTTCTGCTGTCGATATCGTCGCCCATAAGCGTAGTTATAAGTTTTTCGGCTTCGGCGGCGTCTTCTATAGTCACCTTCATCATCACGCGCTTTTTCGGATCCATTGTAGTATCCCACAGCTGTTCGGGATTCATTTCACCCAAACCTTTATATCTCTGAAGCTGATAGCCTCTGCCGACTTTTTCTATTGCTTTCTGAAGTTCGTTATCGTCGTAAGCGTATTCTGTAACGTCTTTTTTATACACTTTATAAAGCGGCGGCATACCGATATAAACGTGTCCTTCCTGAATAAGTTCTTTCATATAACGGAAGAAGAACGTAAGCAAAATCGCTCTTATATGCGCGCCGTCCTGATCGGCATCTGAAAGTATAATTACTTTATCGTAATTAAGATTTTCTATATTGAAATCGGAGCCGATACCGGTACCCAGCGCGCTTATTATAGTTCTTATTTCTTCGTTTTTAAGAACTTCTTCAATGCGTTTTTTCTCTGCATTGAGCGGTTTGCCCCTGAGCGGCAATATCGCCTGATGTTGTCTGTCTCTGCCTTGCTTTGCGCTTCCGCCTGCGGAATCGCCCTCGACTATGAACACCTCGTTAAGCTCCGCTTTTCTCGAAGTGCAATCGGACAGTTTACCGATAAGTTTTGCGGTATCCGCACCTTTAGTGGCTCTTGCAAGTTCTTTTGCGTGTCTTGCGGCGGTTCTGGCTTTGAGCGCGCCGAGAGCTTTCTTCATCATTGCGTCGAACAACGATTTGTTTTTCTTGTTTTTAACAAGCTTATCCAATTCTTCCATAGTCGCCGCTTCGACTGCGGTTTTAGCTTCCGGATTGCCGAGTTTCGTCTTGGTCTGCCCCTCGAATTCGACATTTTTCATTTTTATCGACAACAACGCAGTTAAACCCTCGCGGAAATCTTCGCCTATAAGCTGAGCGTCTTTATCCTTAACGTAATTATTCGATTTTGCAAAATCGTTAAGAATTTTTGTCAAAGCGGATTTAAAACCGACTTCGTGAGTTCCCCCTTCGGGAGTCGGAATATTGTTTACGAATGAAAACACGCTTTCCGTATAGCTATCGGTATGCTGCATTGCAAACTCTACGACTATACCGTCCTTTTCGGCTTTACCATATACTGGGGGTTCGTAAAGATGTGTTTTCCCCTCGTTAAGATACAAGACGTAATCGACTATACCGCCGTCATACTTAAACGTTTTCGAATAAAATTTATCGTCGTCGCGTAAATCGGTAAGTTTAATGGTAAGTCCTTTATTTAAAAACGCAAGTTCGCGCAATCTTTTCGCTATAGTTTCAAGGTTGAACTCAACGGTTTCGAATACTCTTGCGTCCGGTTTAAATCTTACAAGCGTTCCCGTCTTTGTAGTCTTTACCCCCGTATTTTTGAGCGGAGCGACCGGGTCGCCGGATATTATCTTTTTCTTCGCCGCATCATAATGGCTCGTAAATTCCATTGAATAGATAGTCTTGTTATAAACTTCTACTTTAAGCCATTCGGAAAGGGCGTTCGTAACCGACGCGCCGACGCCGTGAAGACCGCCTGAAAAACTATAATTCTCGTTATTGAACTTACCTCCGGCGTGAAGTTGCGTAAATACTACCTGAACGCCCGAAACACCCGCCTGTTTATGAATATCTACGGGTATTCCTCTTCCGTTATCTTCTACGGAAACGCTTCCGTCTTTGTACAATACAACCTCTATACTATCGGCAAAACCGTTAGCCGCTTCGTCGACGGCATTATCAACTATTTCCCATAAGATATGATGCAGACCGCGAGATCCCGTCGAACCGATATACATGCCGGGACGAACTCTTACCGCTTCAAGCCCTTCGAGAATTTTTATATCCTGCGAATTATAATCTTTGGACATACTCTCCTCCGTAATATATAATAACTGATTAAGTATAACATATAAAGTTAAAAATTTCAAGTTTTTTGTGGCAAATTAAGCAAAAAACAGGCTTTAACAAAGTAAAACCTGTTTCCGATTATTTTTTTATCGGCGGCGGAGCGAGATGCGAATAGAAATTACATTCAATCTTACCGTTATATATTTTACGTTTTTTATCCGCCTTTTTACCGAATAATCTTTCAAAATCATCGACCGACGTAAGAGTATAAGCACACCAATCGTCTAACCCGTTTACTACCTTTCCGTAATCGCGATAAAGGCTCTCTATGCCTTTTCTATCGGATAGTCTTTCTCCGTAAGGCGGATTGCTGATAATAATACCATGCGAATAGCGGGACGAAAAATTACGCATATCTGCGCGTTGCAGATGAATATATTTTTCGACGCCGGCGAGCTTTGCGTGCTTCCTTGCCAGTTCGATTTGCTTTTCGTCTATATCGAAACCGCTTATACGCACTTCATCATCCCATTGAATATTACTTTCCGCTTCTTCGCGTACTGCCGCAAACTGACCGTTATCAAACCCTTTCCAACTTAAAAAGTCAAACGTTCTGTTTCTGCCTGCAGGAATATTAAGCGCTATCATACAAGCCTCAATCGGGATAGTTCCGCTACCGCAAAATAAATCCGCCAGAGGACGGGTTTTATTCCAAACCGTAAGCTGAATCAACGCCGACGCAAGAGTTTCTTTTAGCGGAGCTTCGCCTACCAATCCGCGATAACCTCTTCTATGAAGCCCATCGCCCGACGTATCGAGCGTAACCGTGACGTAATCTTTTAATATAGCCACCTCAATCTTATATCGCGCGCCGTTTTCGGGTAATTGATTTACGTTGTACTTTTTGCTCAATCTTTCGCATATCGCTTTTTTTGATATCGACTGAATCGCGCTATAAGCAAACAATTTACTTTGCACACTCTTCGCCGTAACAACTATCTGCCCGTCGGAAGAAACAAAATTCTCAAACGGTATACTCCTGATTCCGTCGAATAAATCGTCAAACGTATCGGCTTTAAATTCTCCGAGTATAATTTCAACTCTGTTGCCTGTTCTTAAAAGCAGATTGCATTTCGCTATTTCTTTTACGTCACCGTCGAAAGATATCCGACCGTTCAAAGCCGACAAATTGTCTTTTTCAAGTATTTTATATAATTCTCTTTTCGTTACGGCTTCTATACCGGAAGCCGTCGTTACGCATAATTTCATATTTTAAAAAGCGTCGTATAAGACGTTTATCTTATCGTTTAATACTTCAGCCACGGTAAAACAGATTTCCGCGTCGGGGTGGCTAAGTAAATAATATTCGGCTATTTTGCCATACTTTTCTCGTTTGCGATAATCGACAGCATCTTTAGGTTCTCCGAACAACAATCCCGAACGAGTTTTCACCTCTATAAAGTAAATTACGCCATCCCGTTCCATTACGATATCGGCTTCTCCGAACGGAGTTTTATAATTGCTTTTCAGGTGTTTAAACCCGTCTGCGATCATCTTCTTTAAAACGGCTTTCTCTCCTTTTCTACCGAGAAGTTTTTTATGAAAGTCTTTCGATGTATTTTGCAATATCCGTTCTCCTTTAACGCCGCTATATGTTCTTTTGTCCCGTAACCTTTATTTTTATCGAAAGCATATTCGGGATAATCGTCGGCATATTTGCGCATCAGGTTATCTCTGTAGACTTTAGCTATTATCGACGCCGCGCCTATATTATAACTTTTTGTGTCTCCCTTTATTATGCCTACGGTTTTACAACATACCGACGGACTCAAAGCGTCAACCAGTAGTACGTCGGGTTTAATTTTTAACCCGTCGACGGCTTTCCGCATACAACTCAATGTCGCCTGTAATATATTTATCTCGTCGATCTCGTCCGGTTGAACTTCCGCAATTGAAAACGCTATAGCCTTTTCCCTAATAATCGCGTTTAAACTTTCACGTTTCTTTTCGCTCAGTTTTTTACTGTCGTCTATTCCGTAGACTATATCGTCTAAGGGCATAATAACTGCCGCACACACGACAGGACCGGCAAGCGGTCCACGTCCGACTTCATCGACGCCGGCAACGTACTTAACGTTTTCATCGGTATAAGCTTTATCGAATAAAATTTTCTCTTCTGTATTTATTTTCAAGGTCTTTCCTCTAAACAGATTTTCCCTATTCTCTGCTTTCTGAAATCATCAATCACAGCTTTCGCACAACGGGTGTAATCGCTTTCGCCTTTCTTCAACAAAAAGCCGCGTTTTCGGCAAATCGCGTCAAATGTGGATAGAGCATCGTCTCCGACGGCATCCAAATTGTATCTATCCTTAAGTTTTTCGGGCGCAATCTGCGTAAGCTCTTTAATAAGTTCAAGCGCAAGCCCCTCGGTATCGAGAATATCGTCATTCAGCGAACCTATATAAGCAAGATGTTTGGCGTAAGTCTGATTTTCGAAACTCGGAGGCATAGTTCCGGGAGTATCGAGCAACTCAAAATCACCCATTCTTATCCATTTATTAGCTCGCGTAACGCCCGCTTTATCACCGGTTTCGGCTCGCTTGCCGCCGCTGAGAGTATTTATTATCGTCGATTTACCTGTATTCGGTATTCCTGCCACCATAAACCTTAAAGAACGTTTTATACCCTTCGCCCTGTCGCGCTCGATACGTTCTTTCATGACTTTTTCGCATGAACTTTTTAATTTAGCCGCGTCTTTCTTTGATAAGCCGTCGGTAAATTCATAATTCAAACCGCGCCTGTTCAATTCTTCCGCTATTGCACCAAGCGATGTGGTTGAAACGGTATCGCTTTTATTTACGCAATAAACCACGGGTTTATTCTTAAACAACGCAGTAAGTTTCGGGTTAAAACACGCAAAAGGCGCGCGCGCGTCAAGCACATAAATTACGCCGTCGCACAGTTTTAAATCCTCTTCGGTTTTACGCATAGCTTTCGCCATATGTCCGGGAAACCACTGTATAAGCATACTATTTACCCCCTTTTATTAAATCGGGGCGTAATTTCTCGGTAATTTTTTTTGCTTCGGCTTCTCGCCATTTATCCACTTCTTTATGATTACCCGACACCAGAACTTCGGGAACGTTAAGCCCCATAAAATTTTGCGGACGGGTAAACTGCGGATATTCGAGCAAATCGTTTGTAAAACTTTCCTGAGTTAAACTTTCCGTCGCAAGAACTCCGTCGATATATCTGCATATACTGTCGGTTATTGCCATCGCGGGTATTTCTCCGCCGGTAAGAACAAAGTCTCCGAGAGAAATTTCTTCGTCTATGCACAAATCTAAAACCCGTTGATCTACTCCCTCGTAATGTCCGCATAACAGAAGTAATCTATCGTAAGACAATAGTTCTTTAACCATTGACTGACGAAAAGTTCTGCCCTTAGGCGACATAAAAATTCTACGAGCTTTTCTATCGGGATCGACTGCCTGTATTGCCGAATAAACCGGCTGCGGAGTCATAACCATTCCGGCACCGCCTCCGAAAGGATAATCGTCACATTTGCGGTGCTTATTTTCTGTATAGTCGCGAATGTCGGTAACAACTATTTCTACTTTACCGGATTTGACGGCTCTGCCGATAATACTCTCAGTAAGCGGGGTAAACATTTCAGGGAAAAGAGTAAGTATATCAATTCTCATACATTACAACCTCCGTAAAACGTTTCGCATTTACGGTTACACGTCTGTTTGTCGTGTCGATTTTTACGTTTAAATCTTTGAGAAGCGGAAAAACCGCGTTCCCCTCCGCTGTTTTAACGTAGTAATAATCTACGTTTCCGCCGACTATATCGTATATTTCGCCCAATTCTTTACCGCTATCGAGACATAAAACGCACCCCAGAACATCGCTGACAAAATAACAATCGGCTGCAATACTAAGTTGCGCTCTATCGGCATACACTTCCATTCTTCTGAGCGTTTCGACGAAATTTCTGTCATCTACGCCGACAAGTTTTAATATTGCTTCCTGTCCGCCTGCGCTTTTGATATACGCAACGTCGTATTCAATAGAGTTTATTTCAACTTTTTTTATATTTTTAACGCTGTCGAATCCGTCGGCAAAAAGACGAAGTTTAATTTCGCCTTTTATTCCCTGCGGTTTCGCCACCGCGCCTATTTCGATTTTATTCATTTTAATAAAAATATGCGGTTGCTCTTAAAGAACAACCGCGCCCGTCAAGACTTATTCGGTCTTGCTCTTGATTTCGATATTGTATCTCTTACCGCCTTTGGGCGTAGTCGCTTTGACAAGCGTCCGAAGCGCTTTGGCGATCTTTCCCTGACGACCTATAACCTTGCCCATATCGCTTTCCGCAAGGTACACGGTCACGTTTACCGTATTACCGCGTTCTTCGAATTTATATTCTATCTGTTCCGGAAATTCGGCAAACTGCTCAACAACATAACGTATAAGTTCTGTCATTTCTGCTCCTTATTACTTCTTTTTCTTCTTGGGGTTGGTCTTCGAGGGAGACAATTTTTCAGACTTCTCTATAACGCCCGCATTCAAAAGAAGCGCTCTTACCGTTTCGGTAGGCTGAACGCCTTTAGCAAGCCAAGCTTTTGCCTTTTCGTTGTCGATAACGATTTCGGCAGGAACGGTGGTGGGATTATAGTGACCTACTTTATCGATATATTCGCCGTCTCTTGCTTTTCTGCTGTCAACGACTACGATACGATAAGTGGGAGACTTCTTGTCACCGAGTCTTGTCAATCTCATTTTAACTGCCATGTTTATATCCTCCGTTTAAAAATTTGCTGTCTTTATTTAAAACGGAAAACCCATTCGGTTTCCGCGTTTTCCTTTCATCATCTTCATCATCTGTTTGGTCTGCTCAAACTGTTTTAACAGTTGGTTGACCTCCTGAATCGATGTTCCGCTTCCCTTTGCGATTCTTGTCTTTCTCGAATAATTAAGTATTTGCGGATCTCGCTTTTCTTTAGCCGTCATCGAAAGAATTATAGCTTTGGTACGCTCTATTCTCTTTTCGTCGATATCTTTATCCGAAATTTTAACTTTTCCCATATTTCCGCCCATCTGCGGAAGCATTTCCATAAGTCCTTTCGCGCCGCCCATATTTTTAAGCATGTCGAATTGCTGAAGATAATCGTCGAGAGTAAAACTGTTCTCTCTGAATTTCTTCTCCATTTTCTTCATTTGCTCTTCGCTGACCGCTTCTTGCGCTTTCTCTATCAGAGATAACACGTCGCCCATACCGAGTATGCGGTTAGCCATTCTGTCGGGATAAAAAGGCTCTAAGTCTTCAGGCTTTTCACCCACCGAAGAAAACTTTATAGGCTTACCTGTGACCGCCTTTATCGACAGGCACGCGCCGCCTCTTGTATCTCCGTCAAGCTTTGTAAGAACAACGCCCGTCAACGGCAAACGCTCGTCGAAAGTTTTTGCAACGTTTACGGCATCTTGCCCGGTCATAGAATCCACTGTTAAAAGTATTTCGTCAACACGCACTGCTTTAACTATATTTTCCAGTTCCTGCATAAGCGCGTCGTCTATGTGCAATCTACCCGCAGTATCTATAATCACCGTATCGAAACCGAATCTCTTCGCGTATTCAATCGCCTCTTCGGAAATTTTAACAGGGTTAATCTGTCCTTTTTCAAAAACTTCGACGCCGACCTTACCCGCCACGGTTTTAAGCTGTTCTATCGCAGCCGGACGATACACGTCGCAAGCGACAAGCAATGGCTTTTTACCCTGTTTTTTAAGGTACAGAGCAAGTTTTCCGCACAGAGTGGTTTTACCTGCACCCTGAAGCCCGCACATCATAATAGTCGTCGGGAGAGATGAACTTACAATCAGCTTGCTGTTTGTCGAACCCATAAGCGCCGTAAGTTCGTCGTTGACGATTTTTATAACCTGCTGAGCGGGAGATAAACTCTTCAGTATTTCCTGTCCGACAGCCTTTTCGCTGACTTTTGCAATAAAATCTTTGGCAACGGCAATATTTACGTCGGCTTCGAGCAATGCGATGCGAACTTCACGCATTGCTTGCTTTATTTCAAGCTCCGTCAACTTACCATGCTTGGTAAGTTTAGAAAAAATATGATTTAATTTTTCGGACAACCCCTGAAAAACCGCCATTAAACTTCTCCGAGTATTATTTTTATTTCTTCTATCGCTTTTTTCTCGTCTTTCTCCGCAACCGCTCGTTTTAATCTCGTCTTTAACGACAATAAACCGAGTTTTTCTTCGTAATCGATAAGTTTACGCTTCGTGGCAGAAAGAGCGTCGGCAACGCTTTGCCTCGATATACCGTTAATTTCGGCAATTTCGCCAAGCGATAAATCCAAGCCGAAATATGCGTCGGCAACCGCCATATGTTTTTCTGTCAGCAATTTACCGTATACCGACAATAAATCGTTATAATAAACGCCGTCTTCAACAGACATAAACTCACCTATCGTTGTTTATTTTATCACTTAAATCTTTAACTGTCAAGTATTTTTACCTTACATAACAATAAATTTTCCAGCAATTAAAAATTTTTTTGACATTTTAATCTCAACATAGTATAATGATTGCATAATTCGGTATGGAGAAACAACTTAATATGAAACTAAACAATTGCTCCGCCACGCTGCGGTCCGTAGCGGTATCGATATTGTTCGGCGCATTAAACGCGCTCAATTGCTGGTTATTTATAGTTCCTAATAACTTTGCCTCGGCAGGCGTCGAGGGTATAGCCATCATGATTCAAAAACTGACGCCGATAAATCTCGCTTACATTCAACTTGCGATAAATATTCCTCTGTGCGTATTTTCGTTTTTTTGCATAGATAAAAAATTTGCGGCTTTTACTTCACTTTACACCGTAAGTTATTCTTTGTTTTATCTTTTATTTCAGACTTTGAAATTACAGACTTTCAGGTACGCGGCGGAATTCGACACCATTTATCCGGTAGTAATAGCCGGCGTAATATCGGGGTTTGCTTACGGAATATTATTCCGTGAAAACAGCTCAAGCGGCGGCATAGATATTATTTCGAAATTTATCAATAAACGCCACCCTAAATTTAACTTTTTTTATATCACGTTCTCGATTAACGCGATAATAGCCATAGCTTCTTACTTCGTATTCGCAAAGCAACCCGACGGCAGCTTCATTTATAGCTGGCGACCCGTTTGTATGTGCGTGCTGTGCGAATTCATCGGAAACACCATCGGAGATAAAATAATTAAAGGCGGCGAATCGGCTTATAAATTTTTCGTTATTGCCGACGATGTAAGCGAAATCGAAAAAGAAATATCGCAAACACTCGTTCATACGTCTACAAGATTCGGCTGCTACGGCTCTTATACCAATAAAGAAAAACAATCTCTTATGTGTTTAGTTACTAAAAACGAAATAGTCGAATTTGAAAAAATACTTAAAAAGCATCCTGACTGTTTCGCTTATATTGAAACGATAAACAAAGTTATCGGTTACTTCGACAAATAACCGATATCGATATAAATCACGGCGGACAACTAATACTTTGTTGTCCGCCGTAGATATTGTTTTATTGTAATTCTTCTATTGTATGCGCTATAAACGTTATATGATCGCCAACTCTTTCCAGATTGCATACGACGTTTACGAACACCGCACTCGATTCAGGCGCACAACTTCCGTCGTTTAATCTTTTAATATGACCGTCGATTAACGTCTTTCTCATTCCGTCTACCATATTTTCGAGTTTTTCGAGATCGTCGAAACGCGATTTATCGTAACTTTCGAAAATTTCCGTAGCCAAACGAAACATCTCATCCAAAGTTCCGTACATCTTGGTCAAATCGGACAAAACAGCGTCTGAAAATTTGAGATTTTTACCGACCGTCGAGCGAGTATATTTTACGAAATTATCCGAAATCTCCGAAATACGAAGCATATCGCCTATAGCGTGATGAATTATCGAAATACGCTGATCGTCGTGAACCGAAACGTTTTCGCCCGAAACCCTTATAAGATAATCTGTAATCTGCTTTGATATAAGCGTAATATCTTCGTTCTCGGCGTTAATGCTTTCAGCCTGAGACGTATCGCGATCCATAAAAGCCGTAAACGATTTTTTAAGCGCATCCATACACTTTTCGCCCATAGCGACCGCTTCTTTCTGTAATTGCGCTATAGCAACCGTAGGCGTGCTTAAAATACGTTCGTCCATATAAGAAATCCGCATTTCTTCTTTTTGTTTTTTATCGCGAATAAGAAACTCGGTAATTTTAACGATATAATTAGTTAGAGGAAGAAAAATCAATGTGCAAATACTGTTAAACGCCAAGTGGAACAGCGCCAGCTGCATTCTGCTTGACATTTCGGCGTCTCCGGAAAAGTTTATAATATGTTTCCAAAAGTCGTCCATAAAGCCGCCCCAACACATTAAGGCGACAAGGAATATTATCGAACCGAAAAAATTGAAAAGAAAATGAATTAAAGCGGCGCGTTTTGCATTAGTCGTCGCGCCCATCGAACTTATTAGAGCGGTTACGCAAGTACCTATGTTCGTACCTAAAACAATATACAATATAGCGTTACCGCCGCTTCCTATCTGTATGCCTGCGGTAAGCATAGATAGAAGTATAGCGTTTACCGCCGTACTCGATTGCATTATTGCAGTTATCAACGCGCCGATAAATAAAAGCGCGAACGGTTCTATAAACGACGGGTGAATTTCCATTTTCAGTATATTCTGAAGCGTCGGATTCGTTTTTAAAGCTCCGCTGCAAGCCGAGATTATTGTCAAGCCGAAAAACACAAGTCCGAAGCCAGCCGCCGTCAAACCCCAACTTTTGACTTTACCGTTTTTACATATCATCGAAATGAATATTCCGACAAAAGCCAAAAGCATAAAATATACGCCGACGTTAGCCATACCTACGGCAAGCAAAATAGTCGTAACGGTTGTACCGATATTCGCGCCCATAATAATTGCCGTCGCCTGAGCCAAAGTCATCATTCCCGCATTTACGAAACCGATTACCATAACCGTCGTCGCGCCGCTGGATTGCATCAGTATAGTCGCGCCCGCGCCTATTCCCACTCCGGCGATTTTACTTTTTGACGTTTTATCAAAGAGTTTTCTTAACCCTTTATTTGCTACTCTCTGCAAATTTTCCGATAAAAGTTTAAACCCTATCAGAAATGCGCCGAGAGCGGCAAGCATATAAAACACTACGATATACGTCGGATCGAATTGTATTGTCATTTGTTTTCCTTTCCGCTTCTGTCCCGCGGGAATTTTCGGTCGCCTGACCTACTTTTATCTAAATCTTAATACTACCAACATATATATTAACTTATTTCAAATAAAATAGCAACAATATAAAATACGGAAAGTCAAAATTTTTCCAAAAAATTTTGACTTTCCGTATAAAGATAGACGTCTGTTGATTTTTTGAAACGCAATTGCCTGTGACTAAAAGTCGGCTATCGCATATTCAAACGCATAATCCGTTCCATCGACAACTTCGGGTTCAAATACTTTATTACCGTATTTTTCGATGTTTTTGGTAACGCCCTTTCCATGTATGGAAATACCGGACTTTGCCCAATACAATTTAGCCGTGGTAAGTTTAATCGCCCCGCCGCCTGAATAATTCGGAAACGTCGTCTGCATTATACCTTTACCGTAAGTTCTGTAAACCGGCGTACCTTTTTCGTTATACGCCTCAAGCACGACTTTAACTATTCCGTCGGTATCATAATCGAGCATTGCCCCGATAAGAACTTCGGAAGCGGACGCCGTACCCGAATTCGCGAGAATCGTTATGGCTTCAAACCCGTAATCGGGATAATCGACGGATGCGGAATAAAACTTTTCTTCTTTACCATCTTTGTAAACCGCTTTGGCTATCAAAGGTTTCTTGGCTTTTCCGACACCGACAAAATGTCTCGCAACCTTTTCGGCAATATCCATATAACCGCCTCCGTTATTGCGAAGATCCAATATCAATTTCTTTTTACCGTCGGCTTTGAATTTTTTCAAAACCTCGTCAATCTGCGCCGCAGACGCCGCCAACCCGTCACCGTTTCCGTTAAACGATTTATACAGACAATATGCCGTATTACCCGACACCCCTTTCGTATCGTCTGAATAACGAACCAACTTAATCTTTCCGCTTTCATCGCTTTGAAATCTATAACTTCCGCTATTATCGGTATAATAAACGTAAGTTTCCGTATATTCTTCCCTTGCAAGTTCGTACTCTGTTGTTTCGGAGCCGATTATCGCTTTTAAATTAAATTTCTCACCGAGCGTAAGGTCTTTCAAAAAATCGTTTATCTGCGACAATTCGGATATGTTTATATAATCGCTGTTTTCCGACTTTTTTAAACCCGTAACCAAACTACCGATTTTTACCTCCGCTCTTTCCGCAGGAGAATTACCGAGAACGTCATATACGGTAACGCCTTTATCATCGGATATAAAGGAAATACCTACGCCGCCCCTTATCCCTTTAGCCGCTTTTTGCAATTCCGCATATTCTTCCGGCGAATAGTACTGAGAATACCTGTCAAGTATACTATCAGCCATCACACCAACGAAATCGTCGTCCGTTTCAAGATAATACGCTTTATACTTTTTAACGATAAATTCCAGCGCGGCAACGTCCGGGTCTTTAATTCGCCCGACAAAAAAACCTGCGAAAAATACAACGACCATAAATACAGGAATAGATATCGCGGCTATAATTTTTTTCTTTTTATCGTTCATTATACTCCTTTAACCATTAGAGATTGGCAGCTATAGAGAACTTAAAGCTGATTATACAAATTTCGCGCCATTAAAGCTTACATAACTTTCTAATGGCTACACTATCAATTTATACAATATCATTACCAACCTGAAAGTCATCGCGTCCTGAAATTTTCTTATATCGAGCCCTGTCGCGCGTTCGATTTTATCTAACCGATACATAAGCGTATTACGATGCATATAAAGGTTTCTCGACGTTTCGGACACATTTAAACTCGTATGAAGAAATTCTTCCGCAGTAGACAACATTTCGGGATCTGACAACACGCCTTTTGCCTCTGGCTCTAAAAGTATATCCAAAAACTCCTGTAATTTATACTTCGGCATATCTTCGAGCATTTTTACCAACAAGTACTCTTTATATGTGGAAACTGCCGCCTGCGCCTCAAAAATATTCCCCATACGCAGAGCCGTCAACGCCTGTCTGTATGACGTAGAACAATCTTTAAAGCCGCTTACAACGCTACCCACTCCGATTTTAACGTTTATACCTAACTCTTCTTCGATCGACTGAGCTAACAAATATGCGTAATCGGTAAGAGATTTATATTCGCCGTCAACGTTTATGCTGTCCTGAAAACGAATGTAAGCGCATGTAAGTTCGTCGGTTATAACGGAACAATCGCACGGACTTGTCTTGAAATTTTCCAAAAAGTTAATTATATCGGAAACTTTTCCATCTGTAGTATACACGATAAAAACGGCGCAAGGCACGTCATGTACTCCGTACTTTCGCATATATTTCTGTACAGCCATTTCGTTTCCGTCGCCTAATACTATGTTCTTTAGCGCGTCGGCTTTTCCGACAGGGGTTTCTCCGAGCGACACGTTTTCAAACAACGCTATTATCAGCGATTTTAAACCCTCGTCGCAATCACCGTCGATTTTACAAAAATACTTTGTTCCTCCGCGACGAAACGGAACAAAGTCAGCCGTGAGCGACGCTCTGTCTTCTTCTTTAACAACCAACACATCTTTGCCCGTCTTATCTTTGACAAGTTCGGCAATTCTTAATATTTCGTTATCCATCAAGCTCTCCGTTTATCGATTTTGCTTCTTTGATAAGTTCTTCGGTTCTTTTTCTGTCCGACGTCCGATCGGCAAAACCGACTCTGTAATGATATAAAAAATTATACGCTTTTTCTATTTCGTTTTTATTATCGACTTCGCCCTGCAAAGAAAAACGCTCTCCGTCGAATTTTTTAAACACAGATGATATTTTATCATACTTTATACCGTTTTTATCGAGCGAGCGTTTAACGCTTTCGACTAATTCGTCAAGCGCGAACAGTAAGGCGTTTTCGTTATATTTCTCGTTTAAAGAAGTTACGGCTTCCGCTATCGCAAAACCGTCTCCGCTGCATAACGAGCCGAAAGGCAACCCGAAAGCTCTGTCGGCTATGCGTATCCGTTCGGTATCGCCTTTGTCTTTAAGTAATTCCGAAACGGCAAGAAAATACATATAGCCACCGTCTCCGGTTATCGCCGTTATTCCTTTACTACCGATATATACGTTTAATTCTTCGCCGTTAAAATTAAATCTCGTACCGAAAGGCGTGAATACAAACTCGGCGCGCGAAACAAGGCGATTCAACCTTTCGCACAACGGTTTTGCTTCGTCTGTACCCGCGAGCCAGAAACCTCTGCCGTCGGTTTTAACTTCATATTTGTCAAACAACGCCCGCTTTGCAAGTTTGTCAACCTCTTCGTTATACGCGTTATTGCTATGACCTTTTACCTTTATAAACTCAACGTTTACAACGCCTTTATATTTTGAAAACTCGGACGCATAATAAGCCGAAATCGGGCTTTTAGCTCCCCATTCTCCGCTAACCCACTTTGAAAGTCCCTCGTAATCATGATAAATTCTGAGTTTTGCGAACCCTCTCAAAAACGCATATTTTACTGCCGCGAGAACGCCCTCAACTTCCCCCGCGACGTTACGCGATGATATGAAATCTTTCTGATTGCCGTATCCGCACAATTCTTTACGCCCGCCGTCAGTATCGAGAAACAACACGCCGTAAGAATATGTGTTTAATTTTTCTTCGAAACTGCCGTCGGTATAAGCGACGCACCACCCGTCGGCAATATCCCGCTTCACGGCGTCGGCATAAAAATCTTCGCCGTTAAGATAGGCTTCGGCTTCTTCTTTAGTCGAAAAACTCTTATATTTATATCCTTTCTTACCGTCAAGAAAAAACTTACATTCTTCCCATGACCTGAAAATTTTGTTTTCTTCGCCTTTTGCGGCGTAAAATTTAGCCATAATATAATTTTATCACACATATGTGAAATTTACAAATATTTTAAATCATTTTTAGCATTTCGGGAATATAATGTATAAGGGACTCGGATTATGCTTAAAAAATCTTATGCGGTAGGACTTGTCGGCGCAACGGGACTTATCGGAAATAAATTTATAAAAATAATGGAAAAACGAAATTTCCCAGTTGAAAAGTTTAAAGCTTTCGCCTCGCCTGCCAGCGCGGGGAAAACTCTGTCGGCTTTCGGTAAAAAAGTAATTGTCGAATCTTTAGACGAAAACTCTTTTAGCGGGCTTGACCTTGTGTTTTTCAGCGCAGGAAAAGAAATTTCTTTAAAATTCGCCCCGATAGCCGAAAATGCCGGCGCAATCGTTATCGATAACTCGTCGGCATTCAGAATGAACGATAACATCCCTTTGGTTGTTCCGGAAATAAACATCGACGCAATCAATCTGAATAAAACGAAAATTATCGCAAACCCTAATTGTTCTACCGTTCAGGCGGTTTTACCGCTTAAATACATTGCAAGAACTTACGGAATAAAGCGAATAATTTATTCAACATATCAAGCCGTAAGCGGTAGCGGAAAAAAAGGCGTTAAGGATCTGCTTCTTACACGGCAGGGATTTTCGCCGTTATATTATCCCTTGCCGATTTCAGACACCTGTATTTGCGAAATAGGCAGCTTATCCGACGGCGAATATACAGAAGAAGAGATAAAAATGCGGTGCGAAACCTGTAAAATTCTGGGTATAAACATTCCCGTTTCGGCAACCTGCATACGAGTGCCGACCGAAAATTGTCATCTCGTATCGGTAGAAGCCGAGTTAAACCGCAATTTCGAACTTTCGGAAATAGAAAGAGAAATCGCTTTTACCGAAGGAATAAAAATTTCAGACTTTCCGTCTGCAGTCTCGGCAGACGGAAAAGGCGAAGTATTTGTCGGTAGAGTAAGAAAAAGCACCGCATTTGAAAACGGAATTTCGTTTATTACCGTAGCCGACAATACACTTAAAGGAGCCGGACTGAACGCCGTGCAAATTGCGGAAGCTCTTATGAACTTAAACAAACTATAAAAATAATATATCCGCCGTTCTACTGAAAAAACGGCGGACTTTATTTTCTAATCTTCGACTATTTTAGCGATTTTTTTAGCCTTTGCCACGTCTTCGGCTGTCATACCTTTAAACGTCCTGAAATTTGATTTGACGTTGCCGAATCTTGTAAACAACGCGGTAAACCAACGTATGACCCATATCAACGGTAACAAAACAGGCGCTTTTTCCAACACGGGATAACCTATTTTTAATTCTTTAACGGGAGGAAAGGCTCTGCGCATAAAATACTTACGTTTTGCCTGCTTTACGTTTTCGCTGTTTACGCCAACTTTAAGAACGGAGCTTTGTTTTGCCGTTCCGTAAACTCCGCCGTCAAGTATATAATCCGTCAACGCTTCGGTATCGTCGTCAAAAACTTCGTCGTTAAACCAACAGCGGGAAAGCTTTTCCATCTTTTTTGAAAATTTATACAGTCCTAATTTTTTAAGCTCGCCGTCGAGATATTCGTCATCGAGATTCGGAAATTTCTTTCTGTACAAATACACGTCTGAAACGGCTTTAACTCCGCAACCGCCTGCAATAAAATGCTTGCCCATATGCGCAATATGAGTAAGATAAGTATCTTCGTCTGATAATCTTCTGCGACAGCCGCCTTCGGCAACCGCATATGTTTTCTGCCATATATCAGAAAAATATTGGCAATAATTCGTTCCGCGCATTATCGCAATGTGCGGTTCGATAGTTATCTCGTCCAGCTGCCACAAATCGTGGTTGCCGCCTTTTGCGTCGCTTTTCATTTCAAAGCCCGTTTCACTCAAAACTTTTCTGACCCGTTCGATAGAGTTTTCTTCGAAAAGCATATCGACGTCGCAGGAAACGCGCATTTCTTTATGAGGATAAAGCTCACGAAAAATAGAACCTTTCATAGGAAGATAATCTATTTTTTCGGCTTCGAATTTATCAAAAATAAGTTCCTGATAATGTTCCTGTTTCATCTGTTGACCGACAGCGCTTAAAAAATGCGCGTAAACGGCTTCATTGACTTTTCCTGGAACAGTTGTTTTTTCAAAAGCATAAAATGCAAAATTCCAACAATTATGCGCCGAGATCAGTCTCATCAACTCGCCCCACTCGGAAAAACCCGATATATCCGGCGTTTTTTCGTTTAAAGCGCAAGATATAATCTCTAAAAATTTAACTTTTACTTTACTCAACATCGCTGTATTTTTCCACCACGTTTTTCATTTCTTCGTATCTCGATAACATGTCTTTAGCCAACGCCAACTGACATCTTGCGCGTACAAGGTTATGTTCGGGATAATCTGTTTTGAAATATTTATCTCCGTCGAGATAATCGGTTAAAAATCTTAAACCGCACTCTACGGTCATCGTAACGGCACCGAGCGCTAAAGTGTTTTTTTCAGCAGCGGAAAGAGTTTTGCCGACCATAGACAAAAATCCGCGCGTAAACGCTTCGTATTTTTTCATATCGAGTTTTACGAGAGAAACGTCTTTTTCGTCTTCGTCGCAGGTGTTAGCCGTAAATCGTATGGCGTCACCGAAATCAAACCCCACAAGCCCCGGCATTACCGTATCGAGATCTATAACCGACAAATGAGAAAATGTATCTTTATCAAACAACACGTTATTACATTTCGTATCGTTATGCGTTACTTTTAAAGGTAATTCGCCGCGCTTTTGCATCTTATACATTTCCGTCGCTATATTTTCAAGCGATTTGTATTCTTCTATTTCACTGAGTACTCCGGACTTTCTCCCCATTACGTCCTGACTGACGGTTTCGTCAAACGTAGCATATCTCATAACCGTATTATGGAAATGCGGTATAGCGATATTTAAATTTTCGACGGGAAAATCCGCAAGGTGCATTTGAAATTCCCCGAAAGCTTTTCCCGATTCTTCAATAACTTTAAGATTATTAGTAATATTAAACGTTACGGAATCGTCGATATATCTGCAACAACGCCAAAATCCGCCCTCTCCGTCTTCAATATAATATTTTCCGCTTTCTGCGCATTGATAATGTAAAACAAATCTTTTTGCGCTTATACCCGTCGCTTTTATTTTTTTACGAATATATTCGGTTACTCCGACAATATTATCCATTACTTCTATCGGATTTTTAAAAACGTAGGTGTTTATTCTCTGTAAAATATAATCTTTGATTTCTCCGTCGCGAATAAAGTAAACTTTATAAGTCGTATTTATATGCCCGTTAGTGAGCGACTCAAAACTGCTGTATTCTCCCTCGATACCGAATCTGCGGCATATTCTCTCAATTTTTCTGTTCATTACATTTCCTTAAAATTTTTGTACTTCACGATTTTAACACTTTTTTATATAAAAAGCAATAAAAATGCCGTTATACCCGGCAAGAAAAATCATTATCAGTATATTTTTTCAACTTTTATGCGGTCATATATTTCAAGAAATTTATCTTTATAAAATAAATTCGTTCCGGGCGTCATAACCGATGCCGTACCCGCTGCCACGGCGCAATGTAAAATTTCTTCTTTCGACGCGTTCTGTTCGGTCATGAGAGCTACTGCGGCAATCATTCCGTCGCCCGCGCCGACCGTACTGTTGACGGCTACCGTCGCGCTCTTACAAAACAACGCCGAATTTCCGTCGACAAGAAATGCGCCTTTTCTTCCGAGCGATAATAAGACGTTTTCCGCGCCGGCTTCTATTAAATATCTGCAACCCGACAGCATATCTTCGTAGCCGTCGCAATGGATACCTGTAATTTCCTGCAATTCGTCAAGATTAGGCTTCACAAGGTAAGCGCCGCATTTTAACGCGTTAAGCAATTTATCTCCGGTGGTATCTACTATTATTTTCGCGTTCGGACATACACGCCCCGATAATTTAAAATAATAGTCTTCATTTACCCCCGTAGGAAGAGAGCCGCTCATTACCACAACGTCGGCGTTGGAAGACAAATTGCCGACAAGTTCGAGTAATTCTTCTTGTTTTTCTTCGGAAACAGCTTCGCCTTTATCGTTTATCTCGGTCATCATAGCGCGCTTATCGACTATTTTATAGTTCGTTCTCGCAGAACCTCTGTTCCATACGAAAGTATTTTTTACCCCTTCATCGTCAAGCGCATGCACAAACATTTTACCGTTATCGTCAAACATAAACCCTGTAGCAAAGCTATCGCCGTCGAGTCTGGCGACTCCTACGGCGACGTTTAAAGCCTTACCCGAATAAGTTATAACTTTATTCTCGACGCGGTTTACCGCGCCTGTTTTTAACGTATCGAGTTCAATTGTACAATCCACGCTCGGATTAGGACAAACCGACAATATCATTTAAGCATTACCTCGCAAGCACATCTCACACGTCGCCCGCCGAAATTTCTTCCGACGGGCGGCAACGATTTTATCTCTTATTTTCTTCTATCACTTTACCTTGTAAATTGGACGGCAATTCTTCATAACGAACAAATTCCGTGACATAACTTCCTCTGCCCTGAGTCATACTTCTCAAATCTATAGCGTATTTGAGTATTTCGGACTGCGGAGCTTCCGCAGTAATCACGGCTTTACCTTCGACGGTATCGGTGCCGAGTATACGACCTCTTCGCTTATTCATATCTCCCATTATATCGCCCATATAATTATCGGGAACGGTTATTTCCATTTTCATAACGGGTTCGAGAATACAAGGCGAAGCTTTTGACATACCGTCCTGATAAGCAAGTTTAGCGGCGGAGACAAACGCTACTTCTTTACTGTCAACCGGGTGCGAACTGCCGTCGAATAAAGTACATTTAATATTTACGACGGGAAAACCTGCCAGAACGCCCTCTTTCACCGCTTCGCGAAGTCCTTTATCGACTGCAGGTATAAATTGACGGGGAACAACGCCGCCGACAACCGCGTCGACAAATTCATAAACGCCGTCTTCCGCGCCGGGTTCGAAACGTACTTTACAATGTCCGTATTGCCCCGCTCCGCCGGATTGCTTTTTATGCTTTCCCTCGCCTTCGGCGGATTTTCTGATAGTCTCCCTGTATGCGACCTTAGGCTCCGTAAGCGTTGCTTCTGACCCGTATTTCGTCTTAAGTTTCTTACACAATACGGAGAGCTGAGTATCTCCCACGCCGATAATAAGCATTTCGCCCGTATCGGAATTTTTTTCTATACGGAAAGAATTATCCTCTTCCTGCAGTTTTTTAAGCCCCGCAAAAACTTTATCTTCGTCTCCTTTTTTGGCAGAGCCTACCGCCATAGCGTACTCCGCAGCGGGCATTTCTATAGGAGCCGTTACGGCTTTACCGTCAAGACTTAAAGTATCGCCCGTCGCAACCGAACCGAGCTTTGCAAACGCGCCGATATCGCCCGCGCCGATTTCATCCGTCGGTATCTGTTTTTTACCGCGTAAAAAATATATCGAACTTATTTTCTCGGTTTCTCCCGTTCTGTAATTTATAAGCGAATCACCCGATTTTACGATTCCGCTTATTACTTTGAACATATTCATTCTTCCTACAAAAGGATCTACAACGGTTTTGAATATTCTCACTATCGGTTTAGCATTGACGTCGGGTTTTACTTCGGTTTTGTTTCCGTCTATCGTCACTTCGACGGGTTTTGCGTCGGTAGGAGATAAAAGCGTAGACACCATTTTATCCATCAGGTTGAATATGCCCTGATTTTTAAGCGCGCTTCCGCCCAAAACGGTAATAGTAGTACACGCTTTAACGCCGAGTTTCACTCCGCGCTCTATTTCTTCACCCGTCAAATCGCCGTCCGCAAAAAACTTATCGAGTAATTCTTCGTCGTTTTCCGCCGCCGCTTCGCAAAGCGCGGTATGCGCCTCTTCATAATCTGCCAGAAGTCTTTCGGGAATAGGATGTTCGTTTCGCTCCCAATCTCTTAACACGCCGTAAGCCACTTTGACAAAGCCTTTCATTTTCTCGTCGACCATATTAGGAATTATCATCGGCGCGATTTTATTTCCGTATTTTTCTTTTATGGCGTGTACCGTCTTTACAAAACTACTGTTTTCTTTATCAAGCCCGTTAATAAACAATATCGACGGTTTTTTATTTTTTAAACAATATTCTATAGCTTTTTCCGTGCCGACGGTGAGCGTTCCGCTACCCCCGGTAACTATAAGCGCGCTGTCCGCCGCAGCCAAAGCTTCGCTTCTCTCGCCCTCAAAATCAAAAAAACCGGGAACGTCGAGTAAGTTGAACACGACGTGTCTTCCTTTTCTGTCTGTATATTCGCAACGCGAAGAAGTTAAACTTATAGAAGTTTTTCTCGCTATTTCTTCGGCGTCGTAATCGCTGACGGTATTTCCGTCGTCAACTCTGCCTTGCCTGTCTATCGCCCCTGCGTTAAACAAAATAGCTTCGGTTAAAGTGGTTTTCCCCTCTCCGCTGTGACCTATAATTGCTACGTTTCTGATTTCGTCCGTTTTAGTCATTTAATTTTTCCGCCTAGTCATATATTTTTCGGTAAATTCGTCTACCGTTATTATAATTATACAGCATAGAAAGCGGAAATTCAACCGACTTTTAAAAATTCTTAAATTTTTTTCGCAAAAAGACCGACGCGTTTTTTAACGGCGTCGGTCTTTTCCTATCGGATTACCTGCTATAATTTATCTTTCTATCTTTTTTACGGTATAACCTGCCGCTTCGATTGCGGATTTTATCGCTTCGTCGGTCACGTCAGAATGCGAGAACTCGGCGCGTTTTTTCTTTAAATCGACTTCGGCGTCTATTCCGAGATTTTTAAAAGTTTCCGTAACGCGCTTTTTGCAATGGTCGCACATCATTCCGTCAATGTAAACCGTAGTTTTCCGATCTTTCATATCATCATCTCCTTTATTTCCGTCTGAACTTTGTAATACGGCAATTTTGCCGTCGTTCTTCAATTGTATAAGATTAAGCCTGAGAGCGTTAAGAACAACCGATACGCTCGACAAGCTCATCGCCGCCGAAGCGTACATGGGGTTCATCATAACGCCGAGCGGATATAATGCTCCGCAAGCTATAGGTATAAGTATAATATTATAGAAAAATGCCCAGAACAAATTTTCTTTTATATTACGCATTACCGCTTTACCGAGTTTTATCGCGCTCGCAACGTCTCTTAAATCGCTTTTTATAAGAACCGCGTCCGCGCTTTCGATAGCGATATCGGTTCCCGCGCCGATAGCGACGCCTACATATGCGGCAGTCAAAGCGGGAGCGTCGTTCACTCCGTCACCTACCATCATAACTTTATCGCCGTTTGCGGCAGCCTCTCTTACTTCGGAATATTTATCGTTAGGTAAAACCTCCGCCTTATAATCGATTCCGAGTTCGTCAGCGACTTTTTTAGCGGCAAGTTTATTATCACCCGTAAGCATAACAACTTTCAGGTTCATCGCTTTAAACTGCTTTACCGCCTGCCTTGCCCCTTCGGTTACTTTATCTTCTACGGTAAAATACCCCGCAAGCCGTCCGTCTATTCCGACGAACAGTACGGTCGAATTTTCTGCGGCGATTTTTTCAAGTTCGCTTTTTTCTTCGTCGCCCGATACAAGTTCGGAAAGCGTAAGTCGGAGATTACCTACAACTACTTTTTTACCGTCGATTACGGCGATCAACCCCTGCCCCTGAACCGCTTTAAAATCTTCCGACTTTAAAATATTTACATCGGCTTTTTCCGCCGCCTCTATAATTGGCTTTGCAAGCGGGTGCGAACTCTGTTTTTCAGCCGAAGCCGCGAACGAAAGCAATTCGTTTTCGGTTACTCCGCCGAAAGTTTTTATAGACGTAATAATCGGTTTGTTTGCCGTAAGCGTTCCCGTTTTATCAAGCATAACCGTATCGACCGACGCGAGTTTTTGCAAAGCTTCGCCGCTTTTTACCAGTATTCCGTTCTCGGCGGCTTTACCCGTGCCGACCATAAGAGCGACAGGAGTTGCCAACCCCAACGCGCACGGACAGGAAACCACCAGAACCGAAACGGCTATATTTACCGCAAATGAAACGCTTTCGCCTATAATAAGCCACACGGCAAAAGCTACGAGCGCGATCGCGATTACGACAGGAACGAAATATCCCGCCACTTTATCTGCAATTTTGGCTATCGGCACTTTAGTCGAATTAGCGTCTTCTACAAGCTTGACGATTTTATAAACCGTACTGTCTTCGCCAACGTTTTCGGCTTTGAATTTACAATACCCGCCGCCGAACACAGTTCCACAAACAACCGTATCCCCCTCCGTTTTATATACGGGCATACTTTCGCCCGTTATCGCTGATTCGTCGGCGTAACCGCCGCCCGATATTATTTTACCGTCGCAGGGAACGGAATAACCGTCTTTAAGTATTACGGTGTCGCCTTTTTTTAATTCAGACGCGACAATTTCTTTTTCTTCGCCGTCCACTTCGATAACCGCCCTGTCGGGAGCCAAAGCAAGCAACTTTCCTATTGCCGACATCGTTTTATTTTTCGAACGCTCTTCGAGATATTTGCCGAGCGTTATCAGGGCTACTATCATCGCCGCACCCTCGAAATAAAGATTGTGCATATATTTATGCATAAGCTCGTGATCCGAGTTAAAATGTCCTATCGCAATCATTACTACCGAAAAAATTCCGTACAGAAACGATACCGACGAACCGAGCGCGACAAGGCTATCCATATTAGGGCTGAGTTTAAAAAGATTTTTAAAACCGACGCGATAATAATCGAAATTGACTATCATTACAGCCAGCGCTATAACCGCCTGCGCCACAGAACCCGAAATCGCGCCCCGCATACTTTCGTCCATAGCGTCGAGGAACCACGGTACCGGTATACCTACCATAGACCCCATAGCTATATACATCAGAATAACGACAAGCGGCAATGAAATAATAAGCCTTGTTAAAAGCTTCTTTTCTCTCTCGCTTCCCCTCTTGTGAGTTACTCCCTCTTTCAGCGTATACCCCGCTTCGGTTACGGCTTTTCGTATTTCGTCCGTCAAATCGACTTCCGTTTCGACGCTCATCGCGCCCGTGAGCAGGTTTACAGTAACGGATTTTACGCCGTCAAGTTTTTTTACGCTTTTTTCTACTCTTGCCTGACATGCGGAACAAGTCATTCCGCCTACCGTGTATTGTTTAATCATAATATCTCCTTACACCCGTTTCTTCGTTGAATCCGTCGGATGATTTAACGGATAATCGTGCTATATGGGCATTATTTATCAATCGCGTACATTTATGGCTTTATATATTCGAATATATAATTATCCGCGTATTTTTCGGCTTTGACTTTATCTTCTTCGTTTCGAATCGTCCAGCATATTACCCGTCTGTTTTTCTTCATCGCGCGGGATAACGGTATATATTTTACGTTCATGTTTATGAAATCCGGCTTAGACATAAAATTCAACATTCCGTGAGCCAAAAGCCTGTCCGTAATAAATTTCATATCCTTATGCCTGTCCTGACAAATCAACTGACCGCGAATAAACTCAGGGCGTTTTTTTACAAACTCAGCCATTATCGTCGGGTCAAAAGACTGAACGACGAACTCGCCTTTATATGTGTCGAGATACGGCAACGTCTTATCGACAATTATTCCCTTATCGCTCTGCGTTTTATACTCGATAACAAGCGGAACTTTACCGTTTACGAATTTTAAGAACTCTTTGAAAGTCGGTATCCTTTCGTTCGTTCCGCCCAATCTGAGTTCTTCTACTTCGGTAAACGTCATATCGTGAATATTTTTGTCTACGCCTGTCACGCGTTTTACGATTGCGTCGTGAAATACCACGGGAACGCGATCTTTGGTGAGCTGTATATCCATTTCAATCGGATAATTGTTTTTTATGGCGTTATCGAACGCTGCGAGACTGTTTTCGGGAATTTGTTCGTCATGAAGCCCCCTGTGGGCAACCGGGCGAGTCAAAAGCCAACTGTCGTCAGGAATTCTGTTTTTTTTCATATATAATATCTCCCGTTTTTCTTCCGCGTTTATTATACTCGCATTTCAGTCGCTTTGTCAATCGATATAGATATATCTTTTTATTATAGCTATATATAAAATACTTGATTTATTTTTATATTTTTAATATAATATATACTTGGACAGTAATAAGAAATCGGAGGGCTAACAAGTGGCGAAACGGGCTAAAGACAACATAAGAAATTTTTGCATAGTCGCTCACATAGACCACGGCAAATCTACCCTTGCCGACAGAATAATGGAAATAACGGGTCAGGTCGCGGAACGCGATATGGAAGAACAATTGCTCGACTCGATGGATCTTGAACGCGAAAGAGGCATAACCATAAAACTCACCCCCGTTCGTATGGCATATCACGCTAAAAACGGCAACGACTACATTTTCAACCTTATCGACACCCCCGGACACGTCGACTTCACTTATGAAGTTTCGCGTTCGCTTGCCGCATGCGAAGGAGCGATACTCATTGTCGACGCCACACAAGGCATCGAAGCGCAAACTCTGGCAAACTGCTATCTTGCGCTTGACAACAATCTCGAAATCGTACCCGTAATAAATAAAATAGATCTCGCTTCCGCCGACCCCGACGGCACTGCGAAAGAAATAGAGGACGTTATAGGGCTTGACGGCTCGGACGCGCCGAGAATTTCGGCTAAAAACGGAACTAATATTGATCAGGTTCTCGAACAGGTAGTAAAACTCGTTCCCCCGCCCGTCGGTGACGACGACGCTCCGCTTTCCGCGCTGATTTTCGACAGTTACTACGATAATTTCAAAGGCGTAATATGTTTCGTGAGAATAATGGACGGAACGGTGGGCGTAGGTACGCGTATTAAAACCTTTAACGGCAGCAAACAGTTCGACGTAACCGAGGTCGGTACGTTCAATCCGCATTTAGTACCTAAGAAAACGCTTTCTTCGGGCGAAGTAGGTTATATCGCCGCAAGCATCAAAAGCATAGAAGACGTCAACGTGGGCGACACTATAACCGACGCTAACCGCCCCGCCGAAAAACCGTTGCCCGGCTATAAAAAGGTTCAACCTGTCGTATTTTCGGGCATCTATCCGCTGGACGGTTCTAAATTCAACGATTTAAAGGAAGCCCTTTTAAAACTTAAACTAAACGACGCTTCGCTGACGTTCGAACCGGATAATTCCGACGCGCTCGGCTTCGGTTTCCGTTGCGGATTTTTAGGGCTTTTGCATATGGAAATTATTCAGGAACGTATCGAAAGAGAATTCGACCTCGAAATAATAACCACCGCGCCGTCGGTTTCTTATCGTATTCATAAAACAGACGGCGAAGTTATAACGGTGGACAACCCCAGCAAATTCCCGGACGTATCCAACATCGACTACTGTGAAGAACCCGTCATTACGGCGGACATATATACCCCGCCCGATTACGTCGGCGCGATTATGGATTTATGCCAGGACAAACGCGGCGTATTTACCGACATGGTATATCTCGACGCAAAGCGAGTAAAACTCAACTACAAATTACCGCTTAACGAAATTATATTCGACTTTTTCGACGGACTTAAAAGCAGAACGCGCGGCTACGCTTCTTTCGACTATGAAATTTCGGGTTACGAAAAAAGCGAACTCGTGAAACTCGATATGCTCCTGAACGGCGAGGTCTGCGACGCGCTTTCGATAATCGTTCACAAGGACAAAGCTTACGCACGCGGAAGAGCGTTGGCGGAAAGACTTAAAGAAGTTATTCCACGCCAACTCTTCGAAATCCCCGTGCAGGCGGCGGTCGGAGGCAAAGTTATAGCAAGAGAAACCATAAAAGCCATGAGAAAAGACGTTCTTGCCAAATGCTACGGCGGAGATATCACAAGGAAGAAAAAACTGCTTGAAAAACAAAAAGAAGGCAAAAAGAAAATGCGTCAGTTAGGTTCGGTAGAAGTACCGAGCGAAGCGTTTATGTCTATTCTTAAAATCGACAGTTCGGACAAGTAATTATGAGCGGAATTTATGTACACATACCGTTTTGCAAAAGCAAATGTATATACTGCGACTTTGCTTCTTACCCCAAAGAGACAGGCAAAGCCGAGTTATATTTCGCCTGCCTTTACAAAGAAATGAAAGGCAGAGCCGAACAACTTAAAAATTATATTTTCGACACCGTCTATTTCGGCGGCGGAACTCCGTCTTTCGTAGACGAAAAATATATATTCGGCGCGATGAAACAACTTAGAAATTACTACAAAATATCCGACAACGCCGAAATAACTCTGGAGCTTAACCCCGGCACTATTTCGCCCGAAAAAGTGCGTTGTTACAAAAAAGCGGGGTTTAACCGTTTCAGCATAGGTCTGCAAAGCGCGGACGACGACATGTTGAGAAAGCTTAACAGAATACACACCGCCAAAGACTTTTTATACGCGACCGAACTTCTTAAAAACGAAAATATGAGCGCGGACGTAATGATAGGGCTTGAAGATCAGACAAAGGAAGACGTTAAAAACACTATCGACCTTGCCGTTAAAGGCGGAGTAAGCCATATTTCCTGTTACGCTTTAAAACCCGAAGAAGGCACTATTATGTACGGCAAGTATTTAAACGGCGATCTGCCCGACTGTGACGAGGTTGCGGATTTATACGATTTTGCCGTAGATTATCTTGAAAAAAACGGCTTTCATCGCTACGAAGTATCTAATTTCGCCAAAGACGGATTCCGTTCCCGCCACAATATGAACTACTGGCAACGCGGAGAATACATAGGATTTGGAGTTTCCGCTTCTTCGTTTATAGGCGAAAGGCGTTTTACCAACACCGAAAAAATCGACGAATATACAGCCTGTATTTTACGCAACAAAGTTGCGGAAATTTTCAGCGAAGAAATAGAGGGAGACGAGCGCGAATTCGAGTTTATAATGCTTGCGCTTCGCACTACAGACGGGATTTCGTTCGACGAATTTAAAAAACGTTTCGGCTCGGATTTTAAAGAAAAATATCGCGATAAGATTCGTTTATCCGAAAAATATCTCGATATAACCGACGAAAGACTTTCGATTAAACCCGAATATCTATTCGTACAAAACGACATAATAATCAACTTTATGGATTAACCGCAATGAGTAATTTCGTACACTTACACGTTCATACCGAATACAGCATTCTCGACGGAGCGGCAAGAATAGCTTCCGTCACAAAAAGAGCCAAAGCTCTCGGAATGCCGGCTTTAGCCATCACCGACCACGGCAATATGTACGGCGCGGTCGCCTTTTTCGACGCTTGCGACAAAGTAGGCATAAAAGCAATAATCGGCACGGAATTTTACCTTTGCGACGATTTATATAAACATGAAGGTAAACCGAAACTAAATCACTTAGTGCTTATCTGCAAAGACGAAACAGGATATAAAAACATCTCGTTACTGAACGCAATAGCTTTCCGCGACGGATTTCATTACAAGCCGAGAATCGACCGTAAAACGCTTGAACAACACCACGAAGGGCTAATCTGTCTTTCGGCTTGTCTTGCGGGCGAAATTCCGAGAGCTATCGTCGCGAGAGAATTCGACGAGGCGGAAAAACTCGTTCAATGGTATAAAAATCTCTTCGGAGAAGATTTCTACCTCGAAATGCAGGATCACGGCATACCCGAACAGATAGAAGTAAACAAATATCTGCGCATATATGCAAAGAAATACAACATTAAATTAGTCGCGACAAACGACGTTCACTACGTCGAAAAAGACGACGCCAAATCGCAGGACGTTCTGCTCTGCGTTCAGACAGGCGCCGACTACGACGACCCGAACAGAATGCGTTTTCCGTGCGACGAGTTCTATCTTAAAACCGAAGAGGAAATGGCTGCGCTTTTCCCCGACGAACCGGAAGTTCTGACGAACACGCTTGAAATTTGCGACAAATGCACGTTTCAGTTTGTATACGGGCATTATATGTTCCCGCACTATTACCCAGAAACGGGAGAAGAACCGCTTGTCTATATACGCAACCTGATAGACGAGGGCATAAAAAAGAAATACGGAGAAGAAACGCCGGAAATTCGCGAGCGTATCGAAAGCGAATTGGCGGTCATCAAAAAACAAGGGTTTATAGAATACTTCCTGATAGTCTGGGATTATATAAACGCCGCGAGAAATATGGGAATTTCGGTCGGTCCGGGGCGTGGCTCGGGCGCAGGTTCGATCGTCGCTTATCTTATAGGCATAACCAATATCGACCCGTTAAAATACGACTTATACTTCGAACGTTTCTTAAACCCCGAACGTGTTTCCGCTCCCGATTTCGACGTAGACTTCGAAGATAGCAGACGACAGGAAGTTATCGAATACGTCCGCAGAAAATACGGTTACGACAGAGTTTGTAAAATCGTAACTTTCGGCACAATGGCGGCTAAAAACGCCGTTAAAGACGTGGCGCGCGTTCTTAAGCTACCCTACTCAGAGGCCGACAGAGTTACGAAAGCCATTCCGAACAAGTTAGTGGCGCGAAATGCCAAAGGCGACGAGTTTGACCTTAAACGCCCGAATATTTTAATGAAAGTATTCGGCAAATATCATCCGAAAGAAACCGACAAAGATTACGGCGTGGACTATTCCGTAAAAGAACTCGTTCAAATGTATAACGACGACCCCGAAATAGCAAGGATCGTCGACATAGCGATGAAGCTGGAAGATTCGCCGCGTCAGGCAAGCACGCACGCGTGCGGCGTTATAATCGGTGCGGACATACTCGACCAGCATATGCCGCTCGGCAGAAACGGCGAAGATATTACGAGCCAGTATACAGGCGTAGAACTCGAACATCTCGGTTTCCTGAAAATGGACTTTTTAGGACTCCGAAACTTATCCGATATTAAAATGGCTATCGAATACGTCAAAGAAAATTACGGCGTAGAGATAGATTTCGACAAAAGCACTTACGACGACCCGAAAGTTTTCGCTTTACTTTCCACAGGAAACACAAAAGCGATATTTCAGGTAGAATCAGGCGGTTTCCAGCGTTTCTTGCGTGAACTTAAACCGACCTGTATAGAAGACATAGTCGCTGCGGTTTCGCTTTACCGCCCCGGGCCTATGGATTCGATACCCAAATTCGTAAAGTGCAAGCATAACCCCGAACTCGTCACGTTCGCTCACCCGCTCTTAGAGCCTATACTTAAACAGACTTACGGCTGTATAGTCTATCAGGAGCAAGTTATGAAAATAGTTCAGGCTCTTGCGGGATATACGCTCGGTCAGGCGGATATGGTTCGTCGTATGATGGGTAAAAAGAAAGTCGACGATATGATTAAAGAAGAAGTCATATTCATTCACGGTAAGCCCGAAACCGTTGACCACGGAAAAGTTTCAACGGCTATTGACGGTTGCCTGAAACGCGGCGTTTCGGAAGAAGTTGCGCATGCGGTATGGAACGAAATGAAAGACTTCGCAAAATACGCGTTCAACAAATCGCACGCCGCGGCGTACTCGCTCGTCACATATCAGACCGCATATTTAAAGACTTACTACGAAGCCGAATTTCTTACGGCGGTTTTAAACAACCGTATAACAAACATTGAGGAAATTCAAAACTACGTCACTTACGCCAAAGAAGAGGGAATCCCCGTACTGCCGCCGGATATAAACGAGAGCGTCGGATTTTTCAAGGTTAAAGACAAAAAAATACGTTACGGTCTGGCGGCAATAAAAGGCATAGGCTTATCGGCAATAGAAAGTATCGTCGCAGAGAGAGAAGCTCACGGCAAATATACCTCGTTTGAAAACTTTATCTCGCGTTGCGAAAGCAAAGTTTTAAACAAGCGTCTGGTTGAAAACCTTATTTATGCGGGCGCGTTCGACATATTCGGCAAATTCAGAACTCAGCTTATCGGCGTAAGCGAACAGCTTATCGAGCGGGTTTCGATAATAGCAAAACAGCGCGAAAGCAATCAGATGAGTTTATTCGGTGACCTTATCAAAGAAGATACGACGTTCAACGTGACCTACCCCAACCTTAAAGAATACGATCATAAAACGAAGCTGTCGCTTGAAAAAAGCGTGGTGGGCGTTTACGTCACGGGGCATCCGCTGGACGGGTATGCCGATAAATTCAAAGATTGCACATTCGACACGAGTTTGCTTTTAAACACCGAAGAGGACGAAGACGGCAATACCGTATATTCCGACATCAAAAACGATATGCAAGTCTATTTAGGCGGTATCATTACCGGAATAAGCAAAATCGTGACGAAATCAGGTTCGAATATGATATTCGCAACCGTCGAAGACAGATACGGCGCGGTAGAATGCGTATTCTTCCCGAAAAAATACGAAAAATACCGCAGCATCGTAAAGGAAGAACAACTCATCAAAATTCACGGCAGACTGCAAATCCGCGACGATAAAATTTCGGTATCGGTAGATAAAGCAGAAAGCGTAAACGAAACAATCGATACAGAAGTTGCCGACAAGCAGGAACAGCGGGAATTTTTGGGTATTATTCTTGACGAAGAAACGGAAAATTGCAAAGACGAGTTACTGGACGTTCTTTCGACCTACCCCGGCGACATTACCGTATATTTCAAAATTAAAGGCAAAAACTATAAAATGGATAAAAAAGTACGCAATTGCAGAGGACTTGTGAACGAACTTATGTCGATAGTCGACGAAGATAAAATCAAGTTTTTCAAAGCGTAACACATATTTAACAAATCAAAAAACGTTTTTAACGGAGGTAAAAATACTATGAACAAAATTGCAATTTTAACAAGCGGCGGCGACGCGCCCGGCATGAACGCATGTATCAGAGCGGTTGTAAGAAGCGCGATAAACAACGGGCTTGAAGTGTTCGGAATCGAAAGAGGCTATAATGGACTCGTAAATAACGAAATTTTCCAGATGAACACAAATTCCGTCTGCGATATCATTCAGCGCGGCGGCACGATACTCAAGACGGCAAGATGCCTTGAATTCAAAGACCCCGACGTAAGAAAAAAAGCTGCCGACAATCTTAAAAAACTCGGCGTCGAGGGACTTGTCGTAATCGGCGGCGACGGTTCGTTCACAGGAGCTAAATTGCTCTCCGACGAACAAGGAATAAACGTAGTCGGAATACCCGGCACCATAGACAACGACCTCGCCTACACCGACTACACTCTCGGTTTCGACACTGCAGTAAACACCGTTCTCTGGGCAATAAACGCACTTCGCGACACGATGACTTCTCACGACAGAGTATCTCTTGTTAAAGTTATGGGCAGACGCTGCGGCGATATCGCGCTTTATGCGGGCATTTGCGGCGGAGCGGAATATATTCTTGTACCCGAAGTTCCTTACGACATTCAAAAAATTGCCAATGAAATAAAAGCGAACCGCGAAAAAGGCAAGACCGCAAACGTAATAGTTCTTGCCGAAGGCGCAGGCAACGAAAACGAAATCAAAACCGTAGTATCGGTCATTTCAGGGTCCGACGTAAAAATAACCACCCTCGGTCATATTCAGCGCGGAGGTTCGCCCTCTATGGCGGATCGCATGCTCGCCGCCAAATTCGGCGTAAAAGCAGTTGAACTTCTCATGGCGGGTAAAACCAACCGCGTTATCGGTTGCCACGGACAAAAGACAATCGACCTCGATATAACCGAAGCTCTTTCGATGAAGAAAGACATCGACAAAAATCTTTACGCTATGGCTTCGAAGCTCTGCTAAGAAGTATCAACGGAGTTTACGAATGAAAAATTTAAAAGGCAGATGTATTTTCGCGCAATCGGGCGGACCTACGTCGGTTATAAACGCAAGCATGGCGGGCGGAATTACGGAAGCTCTTAAAAATCAAGCCGTAACGGGCGTTTTATGCGCCCATCACGGCATAAAAGGCGTATTGAACGAGGACTTTTTCGATATGTCGAAAGAGGACGAGGAGGAATTACTCGCCCTCAGAAACACTCCCGCTTCGGCTTTTGGTTCGGTCAGGTACAAACTTAAAGATTTTACCGATGACGAGACGGATTATAAACGTATTCTCGATATCTTTAAAAAATACGACGTCCGTTATTTCTTCTACAACGGCGGAAACGATTCGATGGATACCTGCGATAAAATATCCCGTTATATGCAAAAAATCGGATACGAAGTCAACGTTATAGGCATACCAAAAACGATAGACAACGATCTGGTCGGTACGGATCACTGCCCCGGATACGGCAGCGCGGCGAAATATATCGCAACAAGCATTGCGGAAATAAACCGCGACGCTCAGATTTATTACAGTCCGCTCGTAATAATAGTCGAAATAATGGGCAGAAACGCAGGTTGGCTTACCGCCGCGGCAAGTCTCGCGTCGATAAACGGCGACGGAGCCGATCTTATATATCTGCCCGAAATAGAGTTTTCGAAAGAAAAATTTCAAGCAGACGTCAAAGCCGTAGTCGAAAAGAAACAAAAGTGCGTAGTCGCCGTTTCGGAAGGCGTGCGGTTTTCCGACGGAAGATATGTCGGTGAAGACAGTTCGGCTACCGATATTTTCGGACACTCGCAGCTCGGAGGCGTTTGCGGGATACTTAAAAATTACGTAAAAGAACTCGGCATAAAATGCAAAGCGATAGAACTTAACATTTTACAACGCTGCGCGGCTCATTGCGCTTCCGAAACCGATATAGAAGAAGCTTTCGAAGCCGGCAGACAAGCCCTTTTATATGCCGTAAACGGTGAAACCGACAAAATGGTAAGTTTTATAAGGAACGAACAGCCGCCTTACTCGCTTACATACAGTTTAGAGCCGCTTACGATAACCGCCAACGCGGAAAAAAGAATACCGTCAGAATGGATAAACGCCGACGGCGTATCGCTTAATAAAAATTTTACCGACTATGCTCTGCCTTTAATTTTGGGCGAACCGTCGCCAAGAATAAAAAACGGATTGATTTCTTACGCGAAATTAAAGTTTGAAAAATTTAAATTATAACTTAAATTTCGATATAACAAAATCTCCGCCGCTATTTTGCGGCGGAGATTTATTGAGCCACCGGCGATTGCGTTTTAACGCAATCGCCGGTGGCTCAATAGTTTACATGATTTCGAAAATCTTTTTCTTGATGACGCCCGGCAGAAAGCTACCCCTTATAAGCTTTACGATTTCCTTTACGTCGTTACATTTAACAACCGAGGTATAAAGATTAAATTTATCCGAGTTGTTATATTCGTAAACCGTCAACACGCTTTGTATCTGCTTTAAAAGTTTATCGCGTTTATCCGGTTCTTTATATTTTACAACTATTTCAATTTTTTTGTGCGGCTCGAATACGATTTGCAATCCCGTTCCGTCAATATACAATTCTTCCGCTTCTCGCCTTTCACCGTCTACGGTATACTCGATCTGTCCGTCATTTATATTTACGAAATTTATACGCATTATACGGTTTTCGGGTATCACGCTTTTCTCTCCGACAGACTTCACGGTTAATTTCTGCTCGGAATACTCGCATTGCTTCTTGTTGCGCATAGTAAATTTCGTGAAAAATTCGCCTTGCTTATTCTCGGTTTTACCGTCTTCGTAAAGCGTATATTTATTATTCCCCTTATACGCTTTTATGTCGAGAATCTGCGGGTTTTTCACATTGTTACCCTCATCGCCGCTAAACGGAATAACTGCGCCCTCACGCGCCAGTACGGGAATATTATCTAGCGTTCTGTACAAGGTTTTTATTTTACCGTTTCTTCCGCCGTCGTATGCTTCACCCGTAAAAATATCAGTCCACTTTCCTTTCGGTATCAGCGTCTTTACACTTGCCAAGCCGTATTTCGACGATTTATCTACAATAGGCGAAACAAGCAAATCCCGCCCGAAATAATACTCGTTATTGAACTTATATGCCTTTTCGGACGAATCGTAATAATACAACGGCTCTATAAGCGCAGTTCCGTCGACATGGTTATTCCTATCAGCCGTATAAAGATAGGGTATCATTTTGTGCCGCAATCTTAAATATTCTTCGGCTATAAGCCCCGCGCCGTTTACATAGTATGCAGGCTCTTTGGTAATAACTTCATAATCGCTGCAATGCAGACGATTTATGGGGCTGAACACTCCGAATTGAACCATACGCACATAAAGTTCGTCGTCTTTTTCACCGAACATATGTCCGCCGATATCGTGACTCCACCAACTATAGCCGACGTTACTTGCCGTAGCCGTAAATTCGGGCAAATACTTTAACGTTTGCCAACTTATCATCGTATCGCCGGAAAAACCTAACGGATATCTGTGCGACCCCGCGCCCGAATACCTTGACAAAATAAGCGGCAAATCGTTATCTTTCGCATTATCAAGAAAATGATAATGATTCAGCGCCCACAAAGGCGTTAAATTTTCTATTTTCGTTTTATGACCTTGCTGCCAGTCTATCCACCAGAAAGAGACTCCGTCTTTTTCATATGGTTTATGTAAAACAGAGAAATAGGCGTTTACAAACTTATCGTCGGTTATATCGAATTTTACTACTTTTTTTGCGTTGTAATCAACATCGGTCAACTCAGCCATTTTTCGATATTGAGTCTCCCAGTATCTTACACCGTCGGACGGATGTACATTTAACGTAATTTTTAAATTACGCTTTTCTATCTCTTTTAAAAACTTTCTGTAATCGGGAAACAAGTCTTCGTTCCAAGTATAACCCGTCCACCCAAGGTTAGATACGCAATCGCCTATTATGCTTTTATCGTCGGTTATCTTCGCTCCGAATTTTTCGTAAATATCCTTTTCGGAGGAATAATGCCAATCCATATCGATAGTAGCGACGGTAAAAGGAACTTTGCGGCGAGCAAATCCGTCGATTATACGAAGATATTCCTTATCCGTATAAACATGATATCGCGACCACCAGTTACCAAGCGCAAAACGCGGTATAAGCGGAACGCTGCCCGTAAGTTTATAAAAATCGCTGACGGCACGTTTATAGGAATTGCCGTACGCAAATATATACTCATCGCTTCCGTCTGCCTTGCAGTCGGATATCTTTCCGTTTTCGTCAAATGACAAAGACGAATCGTCAAGAACCGCGACGCCGTTTCTCGAACACACGCCGTTTTCAAGTTGAATTTCATCGGTTATTTCCTTATGCTGAACGGTCATCCAAGGGAATTTTATAAGCTTTTTACCATCGCAGCAATCAAGCGTGCTATATGTTCCTTTTAAATTTTGCGAATTATCCGCCGCTACCGCCTTTCCGTTTATTTCGACATAACAATCTTCTCTGTTCCGCTTTATGACAACGGATACTTTTTTGGTAGTAATAATTAAACCGTCATCCGTATTTTTAACAGAATATTTAACGGCGCCGAAATCTCTGAACCAGACTGTTTGCGTCGGGTTATCGCGGAATTTTTTGTTTTCGGAGCGTTCGATTCTGAACAGTTCGTCGGTAATAATCGTGACGCGATAATCGCCCCACAAAACAACATTGTCGGCGTTCGGGAGCGCAGATACATTGATCAGTAAATGTTTATCCAACATATTTCACCTAAATTTATCAACCTGAAATAATTAAAAAGCCCCGAATTATCAGGGCGTAAATTGTTATTTTTCGTAAACCGAACGCTTTAATACGCCGATAAACGGAATATTTCGATACAAAGCGGCATAGTCGAGACCATAACCGACTACGAACTCGTCTCCGACTTCGAAACCTTTATAATCGACAGTAACTTCGGCTTCACGGCGCGACGGTTTATCTAAAAGCGCGCATATTTTTATCGACGCAGGATTTCTCGCGGTAAGAAGTTGCTTCAGATATCTCATCGTATAGCCGCTGTCTACAATATCTTCGACTATAATTACGTCTTTACCCTCTATTTTATTGTCAAGATCTTTAATCATTTTGACTTCGCCGGAAGATTTTACTCCGTTACCGTAACTCGATATAGACATAAAATCAATTTCGAGCTGAGTCTTCATCTCTCTGATTAAGTCCGTAAAAAACATTACGCTGCCCTTTAAAATCGCAACCATAAGCGGTTTTTTACCTTTATAATCTTCATCGAGCTTAGCAGCCATTTCTTTTATTCTTGCAGCAAGTTCTTCTTTTGAAAATAAAACCTTTTCAAGAACGTCCTCGTACATTACGTCTCTCCTTAATTATCTGTAGTATGCTGATATATTTTAGCATAAACAAAGTAGTTTTGTCTACTTTATTATACGGAATTATACGGAATTATATATAATTTTTATTTTTGTTCAGACACACATTCGCCATACAGCGTAGTATCGGAACTTATTCTGACGTTATCCGAAATTTCCACGCCGCAAACAATTAAAACGTTACTGCCGTCGCACACGAGCAGAACTTTATCTCTGAGCCGCAGCGGAATTTTAACGTCGGTAAAATAATCGTTCAACTTTTTGGTTCCGCCGCCGAATTTGGTAAACGTATCTCCGGATTTAGCCGTTCTTACCACCGCGTTTCCCGGTATTTTATCCGCGTCGAAATAAAGCGTTCGATTTATATCGGACTTATTAAGCGACTTTTTATTTATACCCGATTTTTCACAGTGCCGAAAACAAATTTTTTTTAAACAGCCGTCGAAAATACTATAAGAAAAAGGCTCTTCGAAACAAAATTCAGTCGGACGATACAATACGACGCTGTCGTATTCTTTTACCGCTTTTACTCCTTTCGGCAAATCCGCGCAAGTCGAGGTTACGACGTTTTTTAAAGCCGAAATTTCGTCTATATGGACTTTTTCGTAGTCTTTACCTATTCCGAACACTTTCAAAGCGATTATTGCCGCGCGTGAAAAAATACAATCGGGAATATCCGTTTTTATAAAATACGCGCCGCTTTCGTCCGTAGTTAAAGCTTTTTGCGCTTCCGAGTTAAGGTAATCGTTTTCTTTTTCGGTAACTTCGCAAAACCTGCCCACGCTTTTTTCCGCTTCGGGAAAACGTTCGAGAATTACGGGTATGATTTTATTTCTTATATAATTACGCGAATAGGCGTTTTCAAAATTCGTTTCGTCCTGAACGAACGGCACGTTATTTTTTTCGATATATTCGTCTATATCGCGTTTAGAAATTTTCGCCAGAGGTCTGATTATTCTGCCGTTATCGCGCGTTTCGCTTATACCCGCAACCCCTGCCGCAGACGCGCCGCGAAACAGATTGAAAAGCGTAGTTTCGAAACTGTCCGACAGATGATGAGCCGTGGCGATTTTATCGCAAAAACCGCTATTCAACGCATCGTTAAAACATGAATAACGAGCTATTCTTGCGCCCTCTTCTTCGGAATATCCCTGTTCTTCGGAAAAAGTTTTACAGTCTAATTTATAGCTTTTCAGTTCAATGCTGTTTTTCCTGCAATAATCAGCGACAAATTCGCTGTCTTTAACAGAACTTTCGCCGCGTATGCCGTGTTCGACATTTACAGCCTTGACGGTTATGCCGAGACGACGACGATTATCAAGCAACAGGCGGAACAGACACATCGAATCTTTACCGCCTGACAATGCCACTGCAACGGTTTCGCCCCGATTAAACAATTTTTCGTTTAATACGCAACTCATATTACCGCTCCGAAGAACTGATATTCATATACCATAACAACGCGATTACGGTTTTAGCGTCGGTTATTTTGCCCGTTTTAAGCCATTCGACGGCAGTGGAAATTTCAACCCAGAAACTCGTCAGGCTTTCGTCTTCGTCAAAATGCGTGACGCTTTGGTTAAATTCGTCGGCAAAGAAAATTCCGATCGTCTCGTTCGTATATCCGGGAGACGGATATATTTCGTATATTTTTTGGAGATTAAGAGGAATAAGCCCCGTCTCTTCTTCGAGTTCTCGCTTTGCGGTAGCCAACAAATCTTCGCCCTCGTCGCGCTTACCTGCGGGAATTTCGATAAGTTCGGCGCCGACTGCATAGCGATACTGTCTTTCAAGCAGGACTTTCCCGTCTTTTACGGCAAGCACACACGCGCCGCCGGAATGTTTTACGACTTCTCTGACCGACGACTTGCCGTTATCTAATGCGACTTCGTCTCGGCTGACCTTAATAACCCTGCCGTCGAATATCTTCTCGCTGTTTATTTTCTTTTCCATTAAATTTCCGCCTCGGATATCACTTTTTCTATTGCCTTTAAATCTATTTTAGGTCTTTTTACTACTTTTAGAGCATATTTCAACGCAATATATGCAATCGTTATATCGTCCATTTTTTTATTTGCGACAGCCTCGGACAATCTGCCGAGGATAAACGCGAGTTCGTCGGTTTCGTCAGTTCTTCGCTTTTCCCGTTCAACGGCGGAAAGTGCTTCGGCAATCGCCCCCGTCGGGTTTATTTCAGCCGCTTTTTCTTCGACTTCTTCGCTTTGGTTCTCTTTGTCCTTAAACCCCTCGCCCAGAATCATACGCGCGGCGGTTTTTTCGGTGATAAGCCTGAACGGCACAAGTATCTGTTCGCAAAAAGCATTATAGCTTGCCTGTATGCCCTCGGGACGCGGAAAATACGACGTTGCTATATTTATAACGTCTTCTTTGCGAGAATCGATTTCCATAAGCAACAAAAAACAAAAAGCCAAAACGTCGGATTCTTTTTGCGGCAAAGCGAACGCCTTTCCTCCGCCGACAAGACACACGCTTTTGGTGGCGGCGTAATCGAAGCCGTCGGTAACGTATTCGAACAGCTCGTATAAAAGTCTCGATTGCGCTATCGACTTCAAAACGTCGCCAACCTTACTGTCTGCAAGAATATATTTCGAATGTATCAATTCGTCGGTAGCCGTTAAAAAACTGTCTAAAGCCTGCTCTCGCGTAAGCATATCTCACCTTTGTATTCCGCCGTTTGGTCAATCTGCACTTAGGCGGACTTTAATTTTTGTTCAATTATAACATATATTTATTTTTTAGACAATAATTTGAGAGAAAACTATTGATTTTTTTTTGCGAAGTGTGCTATAATTATCATAGTCGATATAAGTCGGCTTAACATAGTGTATCAGGAGGAATTAAAATTATGAAATCGGTACAAATTTCACTTCAAATGGCAAGTCAGGTTAAAAAGTTTGTTTCTATCGTACAGAAATATTCTTATGAAATAGACCTTCGCAGCGACAGATATGTAGTAGACGCAAAATCTATTCTCGGTATCTTCTCGCTTGATTTATCTCAGCCCCTTACGGTTGAAATTCATTCGGCTAATTGCGACGATCTTATTGAAGAACTTAAGCAGTTCGCCGCTTAAGCGCAAAAGTTATCGGACTTAAAGCGTGGCAAGCCACGCTTTATTCTTAGTTATCTACGGAGGAACAGAAAATGCAAGTCAGGGGCGACGCTCTTGTGAACAAGTTAATATTGTTGTTCGTCTTTGACAAAATGGAAGTTCCGCTATCGGAAAACACCGTTCTCGATATGTGTTGCAGCGCGAATAACTGGATATCCTATATGGATTGCAAACCTTTACTCAGCACTCTTTTAGACCATTCGTTTATTTACAACACATCTCCGCAAGACGACAAACCCCTATACAGCATTACGCCCGACGGGCGCGTATGTTTAGCAGATTTTTATGTGCAGATCCCCTCTTCGCTGCGCGAGGAGATCTCGGTATTCGTTAAAAACAACAGAATGAGATACAGAAAGAGCCAGCAATGCGCGGCGGATTACTATATGAATAAAGACGGCACCTACACCGTCTATTTAAAAATTATCGAACCTTCACAACCATTACTCGAAGTAAAACTCGTTGTTCCCGACAGACAGACGGCGAAAAATATCTACAAGAAATGGGAGGACAAGGCGGCGAACGTCTACGCAACCGTTTACGATTGCTTAGTGGACTAAAGGAGAAACGAAATAATGCAGACTTATCTAACCAAAGGCACTTGCAGCAGGCAGATATTATTCGACGTAACCGAAAACGACGAAGTAATTAACGTTAAGTTTATAGGCGGTTGCAGCGGCAATCTTCAGGGTATATCCAAGCTTGTTCAAGGTAAAAAAGTCGACGAAGTTATCGAGCTTTTATCGGGCATTAAATGCAGGTCTAACACTTCTTGCCCCGATCAACTTGCAAACGCGCTTCGCGAATACAAAGAAAAGAAAGAAAATAAACAGTAAACAAAAGAACTCGGACACGAAGCTTTCGCGTCCGGGTTTATTTTCAATGAGACGATAATGAAAAAACTAGACAAAGAAACTAAAATTAAAATACTGCGAATACTCGCGGCGTTGGGCGTTTTTATCGCTATAGCCGTTATCGTTGCCGTTATTCTCGCGTGCTTCGGCGTTATCAGGTTCGATAAAGGCATAAAAATCAACGCCGAATTATTCGACAGACTAAAAAATTCGGCGGGCGGCATTGCCTCTTATATTTTAATTCAGATTGTCGTAACTTCTCTGCTGTGCGTATTGCCGGGTACGAGTATGGCGTTTATCGCGTTGTCGGCGGCGATTTTCGACACGCCCACTCATGCGTTTTTAATATCGTTTTCCGCAGTATTATTATCGAGCGCGGCGATGTATTTACTGGGACGTTTCGGCGGATATAAAATCTGCGAATTGCTCATAGGTAAAGAGGATTGCGAAAAATCCGCAAAACTTCTGAGAGACAAAGGAACGGTATACTTCCCGCTTATGATGGCGTTTCCGCTATTCCCCGATGACGGACTCGTTATGCTCGCCGGCGTAACAAAAATGAGCCTCGCCTGGTTTTTTCCGTCGGTAATATTCGGAAGAGGGATCGGAATTGCGACAATCGTTTACGGGCTGTCGATAGTTCCGTTTGAAAAATTCACCTCGCTTTACGATTATATTGTGCTTATAACGATATGCGCGTTCTGGGCTATAATTTTATTCTATCTCGCGCACAAACTTAATCTGTATCTCGAAAAACGACGAAACAAAGACAACGAAAACGGACAGGGCTGAAAAGGCTCTGTCCGTTTTCGTTTATAAGTTTTCAAATATTCTTTTACTCAAAGCCCTTTTGTCGGAGGGATGAATGTCGGTATGTTCGCACACGTCGTAACTCTCGACCACTCTGACGTTTTTATATCCTGTCATTCTTCTCTGCGCGTTCTGAACGTTTTTCCAGCCGTCGTCGCTGCGGTACTCCAAATCGCAAATGACCACAACTATAAAAGGCAATTCGTTGTCTTTTAACTCAGTTCTCCACTCGTCGATCATCGAAGAAAGCATTTTATCGTAAATTCTTCCCTCTTTTACGGCAGTATTGCTTTCTCCTTGATACCAAACCACGCAAGAAAACGAATATGGCACGATATGCAAAAACATTTCGTCGTGTAATTTTCCGTTTTTATTCCATGTGGAATATTCTCCGTTTACCGAATCGAGATGTCTATCGCTTAACGGAACCAACTCGTCAAATTTATCCGCAACGGCTTTACTCATCCAGCTCTGAATAATCGACGCCCCCTGATAACATTCGACAATACCGACAGTCACGCCGTACTTTTTACGCATTTCGACACCTAAATGATAACCGACCGCGCTATGTTTAAGCGTATTTTCACCCGTTGCCGCGCGCCAACCGTCGCGTTCTTTTAAACAACCCGCGTCAAACTCTATTCTGTCGACTGCAAAAAAACGCAGACGTTCGTCGTCGGAATGATTTTCCTGCGGTTTCTCGGCTTCAAGCCTGAATTGCATGTTTGACTGCCCCGCTACAAGTACAACCTCCCCGACAGAAATATTTTTTATTACCCTTGTTTCTTTGCCCAGCGTAACTTTCATTTCGAGATTATCCGCATAAGCGGCGGGCGCAATTTCAATCTCCCACTTACCGTCGCGAGACATCCCCTCGTAAACCCTGCCGAGAAATTCTATCTTTACAGTTCCGTCACCTTTACCGAAAACATATATAGGTTTATTCGCCTGAAATACCGCGCCGTCGCAAAATATTCCGTTAAGTTCCATTTGTGCGCTCCCATATCTTTTTTATCGTATTTTAACACAGCAAAGCCGCCCCGTCAACTTCATTGACGGGGCGGCGTAATATAATTAAAGTTTAATCGTGTTTTTTATAAATTCAATTATATCGTCTGCGGTAATGCCTAACTGTTTTAATAATTCCTGCGGGTTATATCTGTCATAAAATTTCTTCTCTAAGCCGTAATTTTTGACTTTAAGCCCGCTCGAACCTAAATACGAAGCAATTTTTTGTCCGAATCCGCCGTCGGATATACCGTCTTCGAGCGTAATTACCAGCTCGTGATTTTTCTTCAGACCATCAAGGGTTTCCGTATCAATAACCGACGCATATCTCGGGTCGATAAGCGTAGGTTTAAAGCCGAGTTCTTTTTCTATATTAGCTGCCAACTCTTCGCCGCGTTTAAGAAAATCGCCCAAAGCAAGAATTGCGACTTTGCTCCCCTCCGTTAAGACTTTATATCTGCCGCTTCCGTCAAAATCGCTTTTTTTATCGTCACAAGCCGTTCCGCCCGGAAGCAATATAACTACGGGGCGTTTGCTTTCGTCTATCGCCCAATCGAGCATAGCGAGAAGTTCGCCTTTACCCGACGGCGCAAGCACGGTAAGATTCGGTATGTTGGTAAAAATCGATAAGCCGAAAATACCGAGATGAGTAACGTCGGTTAATCCGTCGAAATTAGCGTAATTCAAAAGAATCGTGACGGCGTTTCCATTGATACATACGTCGTGAGAAATCTGATCGTAAGCGCGTTGCATAAACGTAGTGTTTGTTATAACCAACGGCTTAACACCGCCTTTTGCCAAACCGGAAGCCATTGCCACGGCTTGCTCCTCGGCTATACCGACGTCGACAAACCGACTGCCGAGCTTTGCTCTGTCTTCCTGACCGAGATTCATACTCATAGGCATATTGGGCGTAACGACAACAAATTTATCGTCGGTTTCACTCTTTTTAAGAATATATTCGCGAACGACTTCACCGTAAGTTTCGCCGCCGAACTTTACGGTCGGTTTTCCTGTTTCCCTATTGAAAGGCACCGTCCAATGCCATGCTTCTTTATGCTCTTCGGCTAATTTATAACCTTTGCCCTTTAATGTGTTTATATGCACAACTATCGGGTGGTCGATATCTTTTACTCTTTTAAAAGCTTCTATCAGCTCGCCTATATCGTTTCCGTGTTCGACGTAAACGTAATCAAGCCCGAAAGACCTGAATATATTATTTTCTGATTTCCCCGAACTTTCACGGAGATCGGCAAGACTTTTATATAAACCGCCGTGCGTTTCCGAAATAGACTGTTGATTATCGTTGACAATTATTATAAGATTTGAGTTTATCTCGGAACCCGCCACGTTCAGCCCCTCAAGAGCTTCGCCGCCCGACAGCGAACCGTCGCCTATCAACGCGACGATATTTTCTTTTCCACCGAGTAAATCGCGAGCTTTCGCAAGCCCCGTCGCCAAAGACACGGACGTGGAAGTATGCCCTACGTTAAACAGATCGTGTTCGCTTTCTTCGGGGTTGGTATAACCCGAATCGTCTTTAAAATGCGAGTCGTCGATATACCCGCTCTTTCTGCCCGTAAGCATTTTATGCGGATAGCTTTGGTGCGACACATCAAACACAAACTTATCTTCGGGAGAAGAAAAAACATAGTGCATAGCGATTTCGGCTTCGACTATTCCGAAATTCGGTCCGAAATGTCCGCCGAATTTAGTCAATCTGTTAAACAACGCTTCGCGAATATCGGCGGCAAGAATTTCAAGCTCGTCGAGGTTAAGTTTTTTTACGTCGTCGGGTCCGTTTATTTTATTGAGTATTTCGTACATATCTATCCTCCGTCTACGTCAATTGTAAAATAAAAACCGCTTGTCTGTCAAGCGATTTTTAAAATAGTTTTTAATTGTCAGTCATGGTTTTAAGTACAGCGCCGACTTCGCGCATATCGACTTTACCCGCGTAATTGGTTTTAAAATATTTCATAACCGCAGGAGTCGTTTTATCTTCAAGCCCGCCGATTATAGTTTTTATTTCGTCGGCGGAAAGCATCTTCGGCAAATACTTCTTGACCGTTTCGAGCTGTTTGTCAAGGCTCTCCACCGTTTCGGTTCTTCCTGCCTTTAAAAAACCTTCGCGTTCTTCGGTAAGTTCGTTTACGGTTTTCTGAAGAATTTTCGTAACGTCGGCGTCGGTCATTTCTTCGCCCGCCGCTTTCTTTTCGATACCCGCAAGCATAAGTTTATTTATTACGACGTTCAAAGCGGCGACAGCCTCTTTGTCGTGTTCTTTCATTGCCGTTATTTTTACTTTTTTAAATTCGTCTATCGTCATTATTCAATTCTCCTTTTTTACTTCGATATAAAGCTCGTCAAGCTGTTTCTTCTCGACCGGCGACGGAGCGTCGCTCATAAGGCACGACGCAGTCTGCACTTTCGGGAAAGCTATAACGTCTCTTATAGAATCGTCTTTACACAAAAGCATAGTCAATCTGTCGAGACCGAAAGCAAGTCCGCCGTGCGGAGGCGCGCCGTAATTGAACGCGTCTACGAAGAAACCGAATCTGCTCTGAATATCCTCGTCGGAAAAACCGAGAATATTGAACATTTTTTTCTGAATATCTCTCGAATGTATACGAATTGAACCGCCGCCCGCTTCCTGTCCGTTGATAACAAGGTCGTAAGCTTTGGCTCTTGCCTTATCGGGCTGAGTTTCGCAAAGATCGATGTCTTCGTTCATCGGCGCGGTAAAAGGATGATGTACAGCCATAAATCTGTTCTCTTCCTCCGACCATTCGAACATCGGGAATTCGGTTATCCACATTATGTCGTATTGATTTTTGTCGATAAGGTTGAATTTGTCGGCAATCATAAGGCGCAAGCCGCCCAACGTATTAAATACGACGTAATCTTTATCCGCCGCGAAGAAAAGCGCGTCGCCCTCTTCGAAATTCATACGAGTTTTAATATTTGCGATATCTTCTTCGGTTAAGAATTTCGCGAACGACGATTTAATTTCGCCGCCCTTTTGCCAAGTCATCCAGCAAAGACCTTTCGCGCCGAGAGTTTTTGCGTATTCTACCGTAGCGTCAAGCTCTTTTCTCGAAAAACCCGACGCTAAACCTTTCGCGTTGATCGCGCGCACGCTTCCGCGGATCGGTCCTATATTGACGGCAAGCGCGTCGGTAAATACTTTGAACTGAGAATTTGCGAATAGATCGGAACAATTTACTATTTTTAAGCCGAAACGGGTGTCGGGCTTGTCCGAGCCGTAATTTTCCATTGCGTCTCTGTATTTCATAGTCTTGAAATGTCCGTCGCCCAAATCGAGATTTATAGCCGCTTTAAAAATATTCTTTATAAGACCCTCGATAGGATACATTACGTCTTCTATTTCGTCGACGAAACTCATTTCAACGTCTATCTGAGTAAACTCCGGTTGACGATTAGCGCGTAAATCTTCGTCTCTGAAACATTTAGTAATCTGGAAATATCTGTCGAAACCTGCTATCATCAACAGTTGTTTATAGAGCTGAGGCGACTGCGGGAGCGCGTAAAAGCACCCCTCGTGTATTCTCGACGGAACAAGATAATCTCTCGCGCCCTCAGGGGTGGATCTGCCGAGCATAGGCGTTTCGACTTCGATAAATCCGTTTTCTTCGAAAAACTTACGCGCCGCGCACGTTATAGCGTAACGCATAAACAAATTTTTCTGCAACGACGGACGGCGAAGATCGAGATATCTGTATTTCAAACGCAAAGTTTCGTTTACGTTGGTATCGTCGAGTATTTCAAACGGCGTCGTATCGGCTTCGGCAAGTATTTTTAATTCTTTGGCGAGTATTTCTACATCGCCCGTTTCTATCTTATCGGTTTTGCTCTGTCTTTCGCGTACTACGCCTTTTACGGCGAGAACATACTCGGAACGAATGGCTTCGGCTTTTTTAAACACCGCGTCGTCCGTAGTATCGTCGAAAACAATCTGAACAAGTCCGCTTCTGTCTCTCAAATCGACGAAAATAAGGCTGCCGAGATTTCTCCTTCTCTGCGCCCACCCCATTACGACGACTTCTTTTCCGACGGAATTCATACGAAGAGTTCCGCAGTAATCCGTTCTTCTCAGGTTTCCCATAAATTCTGACATATCGGTTTATACTCCGTGATTTTATACGTTTTTATTTTAGCCCTTTACGGAGTAAAAGTCAATTACTTGACGGCGTTTTTACAAAATATACCTCCGCGGAATACGTTTAAACCCCGTAAGCGTCTCATATGCAATGGTATTAGTATGTTTTGCGACTTCTTCTGCAGTTATAAACTCGTCGCCTTGCCTGCCTATAAAAACCGCCTCGTCGCCCGCCCGAACATTTTCGTCGGACAAAGCAAAGCAATAATCCATACACACGTTGCCGACTATTTTTCTGCGTTTTCCGTTTATCAGAACTTCACCGCCTTTCATAAGCCGAGATATACCGTCGGCATAACCGAGCGACAATGTTGCGATATATTCTTCTTTTTCCGCCGTATATTCTCCGCCATACCCGACAGTTTCTCCGACGGTTACTTTTACGTTTCTGACGACTTCGCCTTTTACCGAAAGACAAGGTTCAACGAAATTTGCGCCGTAGCCGTACATACCTATACCGAGCCGCACAGCCGAAAACCCGCAATTTTTATCCAAAGCCCTGCAACTTGCCGCGATATGTCTGATTACTTCTTTCGGACAATCGCGGGTGACGTCTATAAACTTAGCGCGTTGTAATTCGGTTTTTGTATCGTCGCCGCCGTCAAAAAAATGCGAATAAACCCCGCCGAGCATAACGCTGTCCGAAAATTCGATTTTCGCCGCCAAAGCGTTCAATTCTTCACGCGTTTTCAACCCGATTCTGTTCATTCCCGTATCAACCGCTATATGCGCAGTTGCGCATTTGCCGAGTTTGTCGCCCGCGCGGGCGAGTTCGTCGACCTGAGTTCCGTTCCAGACGGTAACGGCGATTTTTCTATTTACGGCTTCGAACGTTTCGTCGTACCCGTGAGTAAAACCGAGCAACAGCACCGGTTTATCCGTAGCCGTTCTCAGTTTTATCGCTTCGTCGGTCGTTGCGACGGCAAAACCGTCGAACAAGTTTACGTTTTCGGCTATAGCTTGCGCGCCGTGTCCGTAGCCGTCCGCTTTAACCACGCCTATAATTTTTACTCCGTCGCCCAACCGTTTTTTATATTCGGCAACGTTTCGCTTTAAAATGTTCATGTCTACAGTTATTTCGCCGCGCATAACATAACCCCGCAACAATATATTTTATGAAAACGCGCCGCGACACTTTACAAAACCGCGGAAAAAATATATAATGTAATTATTATGATGAACTTAACTGAATTTTTGGAAAAATCGAAAACGGCTTATCACGCCTGCGACAACGCCGCCGAAATGCTGATATCCGACGGTTTCGCAGAGCTTAAAGAAAACGAAGAATGGAAATTGAAAACTCACGGGAAATATTTTGTCCGTCGCGACGGTTCCGCTTTAATAGCTATTAAAATCGGAGAAAACTTTTCTTTCAATATAGTAGCGTCGCACGCAGATTCGCCCTGCTTTAAAATAAAAAATTCGCCCGAAATGTCGGTTGACAATTACGTTAAACTTAACGTTGAAAGATACGGCGGAGGAATAAATTACACGTTTCTCGATATACCCTTGACGATTGCGGGGCGCGTAATATTGACTGACGGTAACACCTACGAAGCGAAAACTTTTACTTCGGCTAAAACTTTCGTTATCCCCTCGGTTGCGATACATTTCAACCGCGCGGCAAACGACGGAATCAAACTCGACCCGCAAGTAGATATGAGTCCCGTGGTAAGCATTATCGAAAAAGGCGGTTTAAATGCCGAACTCGAAAAATTTGCAGACGGTAAAAAAATAGCCGACTGCGATTTATACGTCGTTTCGGCGCAAAAGCCCTTTACGGCGGGTTATTCGGATGAGCTTTTATGTTCGCCCAGAATCGACAATCTGGCAAGCGCGTATACTTCGCTTGTCGCGTTGACAAATTCAAAAGAAAAAGCGATAAACTTATGCTATATTGCCGACAACGAAGAAGTCGGAAGCCAGACCAAACAGGGCGCGGGGTCTACATTTTTATTAAAGACCGTCGAACGCATAGCGGCGGCTCTCGGAAAATCTGACGATTTAAACAAAGCGCTTGCCGATTCCTTTATAGTTTCAGACGACAACGCGCATGCAGTACACCCTAACCACCCCGAATTATCCGACCCGACAAACCACGTTATATTAGGCAACGGCTTAGTTATCAAACACCACGCAAACCAGAATTATACCACCGACGGTTTCTCTTCGGCAATATTCAAAGGAATACTCGACAAAGCAGGCGTTAAACATCAGGATTTTCACATGCGGTCAAACCTGCCGTGCGGCGGAACGCTCGGCGCGATAAGTTCTTCGCAACTTTCGATAAGGAGCGTAGACATAGGCTTACCGCAACTTGCGATGCACTCCGCAACGGAGACAATGTGCGTAGCCGACGCCGACGAAGCGATTAAAGGTCTGACGGAATTTTACTCAATCGCTTTCAGATCTGACGGCGACAAAAAATTTACGATAATATAAAAACAATGAGCCGACAACGTCGGCTCATCTTTTTATTTTAATTTAATTTCGGCAATTCTGGCAACTAAACTTCTGCCGTATTCGAAAGGCTCGGCAACAAAGGAATTATCTCTTCCGTTGACCTTAATTCTCTTGCCGTTATCGAGCCATTTTGCGGATTTGATCTTCGCGTCTACCTTAACGCGGTTAAGCGATGAATTTATAGCTACGTTTTCGTCGGAATTCATTCCGACTCTAACAATCGCGTAATACGTTTCACCGTCGGTCACTATATCCGCATTTTCGGCTTTTATGTCGCAAGGTTTAACGTTATATATAAAGTTTTTATTTACCTTGATAAACTCGCCTATTTCCTGTAAAATACATTTATCGATCGCGTTTACGTCTCCGTTACCTTTCAAACCTATATTCAACAAGAAGTTACAGCCGTATTTTCTGCAATCGAGCAAATTTCCTATCAATTCTTTGACGGATTTATAGTTAATATCGTACTTGGCATAGCCCCAGTGATCGTTTAAAACCTGACACATTTCGCCCGCTAACGGTTTTTTGGAAGTATCGACGTAACATGGTTTACCGCGTTCGAACGTTACGCTGTCAAGCTCGATATGCCCCGTCTGACCGAGAGCGCTAAGCCCCGTATTATTTATTATCATAGCTTCGGGCTGATACTTTCTTATCGTGGAGTACAGTCTGTCTTCCTGCCAGTTTTCTTCGGGTTTATCCCACATTCCGTCAAACCAGAAACCGCCGATTTTACCGTAATTAGTACATAAAATTTCTACACTTTTAACAAGATAATCTATATACGCGGGGAAATTCGAATTATAATCTGCATTATGCCAATCGAGCAGCGTATGATAGAAAAACGGAATAATATTTTCTTTTCTGCACTCCGTGACAAACTCGCTTATAAGATCTCTGCCGCTGGCGGAGTGCGGAGCGTCATATTCGTTAAATCCCTTTGTATCGTACAGAGAAAAGCCGTCGTGGTGGCGAGTAGTCAAAGTTATATACTTACAACCTGCCGCCTTTGCGGTTTCAACGAGATCTCTCGCCCAACCCTTTTTAATTTTAAATTTACCCGGCAATTTTTCATAAGCGTTTACGTCGGCTTTATTATTAAAGTGCAAATACCATTCGCCTTTTCCGACAACACTATAAAGCCCGAAATGGACAAACATTCCAAAGCCAAGTCTTTTAAAATTTTCTATATATTCATATGCCATATTTAACTCTCCTTTTAACTGCGTTTTATTATATAGATTTATAAAAAAATTGTAAAGCGGAAACTATTACTTTTTTTTATTAAATTTATAAAATCGTCTCAATTCTTAAATACCCTTTAAAAAGTGAAAAATTATAAAATTTGTCTTGATTAAATTTTTTTAAGAAAACACACATAAAACGATTGCAAAAAAGCAAAAAATATGATATCATATAAAAGCTTTGAAAAACGGCCTCATGGTCAAGCGGTCAAGACGCTGCCCTCTCACGGCAGAAACTGCGGTTCGATTCCGCATGGGGCTACCAAAAAAATACAGCAACTCTTTATGAGTTGCTGTATTTTTTTGTTTAGCCCCTGCGCGGAACGGACAAGGCAAATTTATTTTGCCGTCGTTCGTCAATATGCGTAGCATATTCTTGCCGAGGGGTTCCCGCCTGCGGGAAACGGCAATTTCCGCATGGGAGTTGCTGTATTTTTTTGTTCAGCCCCTGCGCGGAACGAACAAGGCAAATTATTTTGCCGTCGTTCGTCAATATGCGTAGCATATTCTTGCCGAGGAGTTCCCGTCTGCGGGAAACGGCAATTTCCGCATGGGGCTACGGTAGTCAATGTCCGACCTTAATCAGTGGGATTCTTCGCAAGCTCAGAATGATTTTATATTTTTTGCCGTTTGAAATTTGATTTGTTTTACATTTGTAAAACGGTAGTCAATATCCGACCTTGGTCGGTGGGATTCTTCGCAAGCTCAGAATGACATTTTATTTTTTTGCCGTTTGAAATTTGATTTGTTTTACATTTGTAAAACGGTGGTCAGTGTCCGACCTTAATCAGTGGGATTCTTCGCAAGCTCAGAATGACATTTTATTTTTTTGCCGTTTGAAATTTGATTTGTTTTGCATTTGTAAAACGGTAGTCAATGTCCGACCTTGGTCAGTGGGATTCTTCGCAAGCTCAGAATGACGTTATATTTTTTGCCGTTTGCAATTTGATTTGTTTTACATTTGTAAAACGGTAGTCAATGTCCGACCTTGGTCAGTGGGATTCTTCGCAAGCTCAGAATGACAAAGAAAAATTGTTATGTCCGTAAATCGATTACTGTAAGAGTTTGGACTGTATCATCATAAATTAAATAAAGTTTATCTATACGTTTTGGAGTATAATAATTTTCTTGATATAAAAACGATAGGTTATGTGAAAAATCCACCCGATATTCTTGTGGCGTGTCAATAAATAATTTGTTGATATAATCAATTTGTGAATTCCACAATTCAATATCTATTGTTTCAAATTCAATGTTTATTTCATTCTTTGAAACTTTAAAAACATAATACGCTCTAAAATCATTAACATTGTTTTTGATATAGCCGTATTCTTCATTTTTATCGGGAAGCTCAAAACCCCATATAGTTTTAAACCTTTCAAAATAATCTTCTTTTGTTATAACTTGTGGTTGCTCACTGTCTGCTTCAGGTTCAAATTTACAAGAGCAACAACATAAAGCAACCACTACACATAGCAAATAAGTAAAAACTTTACGCTTCATTAAACCTCAAAATGTAAATAATAAGGAACTATTACATGGTACGCTTTTGCTCTTTGCATAACGTTTACCATATATCCCATCAAGCCCACATCTATAAACGACTTAAAATCATAATCTGTATCAATTATTACTGTAGTCGTATCTGTAGAAGTATCAATTACTTTTTGGAATTCAAAATCTCCTACCGCTAAATTAGCATCAAGTTCAGAAGTATTATTTCTTTTATCAAAACCCGCTCTACCCGCTAACTGACTATCGCTAACAATCAGTGAGTACATAAATGTATTTTTTACAATATAAGCATATCCAGGTGCGTAGACAAGCTCGGGGTCGATATTCCAACGAGCAACAGTCAAAAGCTCCATAGACAAATATAATTTCATTTTATGTAACATTGCTATCGTTACAATAACGGCAGCTCTGCTTGAGGCTTTCTGGCGTATTCCGTTAAGTCTGCTTCTTATATTACTGAAAAAGCCCTGCGGCTCTACTTCAGAACCCGTATCATCGGAACTATCGGCTGTAATTGCCGGTAAATCTTCCATAAGATATTGATTTAAAAGTTCCTGATATAATTCGACGTAATCTTCTCCGGCAATAGTGCCTTTAAAACGACCGTTTCCCGCTTCGCGGATAATCTTGGAAAATTCTTTCTCAACCGTTGTGTTGTTTTCTTCGAGATAAGCGACAACTTCATTATGGTATGCAATATCGTCGGCTATCTCTTCTTCAGTCATTTCAAGTCCGTCTTCATAACCAGCATCGGCAGACAATCTATAATTACCGAAACAACCGAAAGCAGCTACTACAAGCAACATTAAAGCAATAAATTTAACACTTTTCATTTTTTAATCTCCTAATAATATAATTTTTTAAATGCTATTATTCCCAGTCCTACCCAAAGACATTTTATAGGATTGTTTCATCGAAAAGCGTGAAAAATATTACGTTAAAATTAACCTGTTCGCATCTGACTTATCACCTCGGACAATGCAACAAAATCGGCTGTTGTAAGCGTTTCGCCGCGAACCATTTTATTTCCTTTTACCGCCATTACGGCGTTTTCCGCGTCGGTACGCTCCATACCGAAAGATTGCATTAAATTATTTACAAGCGTTTTTCTACGCGACGCAAACGCGCTGCGCACTACGTCGCGATATGCTTCCATATCAACGCCCGCATATTTTTTTCTGTCAATTTCTATCACCGCCACCGCGCTGTCTACGTTCGGCACGGGATAAAACATATCTCGCGGGATACGCATTACTTTTTTTGCGTTCCCTATTACGTCAATCGCGCAGGTAAGCGCGCCATAGTCCGCCGTACCTGCGACGGCGCACATTCTGTCGGCAACTTCCTCCTGTACGGTAACGGCTATACGGTCCACGTTTTCGGATTCCTCCAAAAAGCGCATAAGTATAGGCGTAGTTATATAATAGGGCAAATTCGCGACTACCGAAAAGCTTCCGCCGACGGTATTCTCGATTTCGCCCATGGATATTTTCATTATATCGCGAAAAATTACGTCTACGTTTTTTCTGCCGTTAAGCGTTTCGGCTAAAATCGATTTAAGCCGAGTATCTATCTCAAACCCGACAACCCTTTTAACCTTATCGGCAAGCGCGGCTGTAAGCGTACCCGCACCGACCCCTATTTCAACGACAGTATCGTTAGCCGTTACTCCCGATTTTTCGACAAGCTCGGCTAAAAGTTCGGGGTCGGTCAAAAAGTTCTGACCGTATCTTTTTTCGTATCTGAACGCATTTTTTCGCAAAACTTCTTTCGCCTGCATTTCTTTTCCCCTTTGAAATTATGCTTTTTCGATAAATTTACGAATACGCAAAGGCACGCCGGTATCTTCGGCTATTTTTTTACAGCGGTTGATTTCTTCTTCGCCTATACAATCGACTATCGAAAAATTAGTAAGTATACCGCGTTCTTTGCATTTTTTCGCAAAATCAATAAGCGCGTCGTAAGCGTCTTCACCGAAAACAGGGCGACATTCGTCGTAATAAGCCTCTCTCGACCCCGCGTTAAGGCTGACGTTTACTTCGTCTATTCCGTCTGCAAGTTCCTCGGTAATATCTCTGCCGTTAATAAGGTTGCCCTGCCCGTTTGTGTTAAGTCTGACTATATAGCCGCGATTTTTGAGTTCTTTGCCTATCGTGACAAGCTCTTTTAAACGGAAAGTTGGTTCGCCGTAACCGCAAAAAACCACTTCGCCGTAATTTTTATCGGAAAAAGCGTTTAAAACTTCTTCTGCGGTCGGTTCTTTGGACAACCAAAGATTATAACCGTAGTAGCTTGAATTTTCGTTACGCACGCAGAATCGGCAGTCGTTACTGCACCTGTTGGTAAGATTTATATAAAGATTTCCGTCTAATTCGTAAACAATCGTGTCCATATGTCACACCCCGAATAATCTTTTTACGTTATTTGCTATATTTCCAGCCGTAATTTCTTTATCTTCACCCCTTACGGAGGCGATTTTTTCTAATATGTATTTAATTTTATCAGGCGTATTCTCACTGCCGCGAAAAGGTTCGGGCGTAAGATACGGGCAATCGGTTTCGGTCAAAATTCTGTCGGACGGTACGGCTTTTACGGCATCGTCGCGTTTAGCGTTTTTGAATGTCACGACCCCGCCGAACGAAAAATAACCGCCTAAATCGACAATTTCTTTTACGCTTTCGGCGCTGCCGGCATAACAATGCATCAAAAAACCGCGAGTCAACAGACTTTTTCTGTCTTTAAGGAAATCAAGCGTTTTTTTGAAAGCGTCGCGCGAATGAATAACGAACGGCAACTTTAAATCGTCGGCAATTTCGATTTGTCTTTCGAAAGCCTTTTCCTGTTCTTCTTCGGTAGATTTATTCCAATGAAAATCAAACCCGATTTCGCCTATTGCCACGCACTTTTCGCGTTTTGCAAGTTCTATAATTGTTTTTTCGGCGTTTGTATCGAAAGTTCTCGCTTCGTCGGGATGAACGCCGACGGAACAATACACTATATCGTATTTTTCCGATTGCTCCGCCGCCTTTATCGACGACGGCACGTCGAAACCCGAATTTATAAGTTTAACGCCGCCCGCTTGTTTAAACGCGGAAACTATTTCGTCAACGCGCCCGTTATAACGTTCGTCGTTTAAATGCGCGTGAACGTCTATAAGTCTCATCTGACGGTGGCTCCGTCGGAAATACAATCGTCGGGAGAAATAACTTTAACCTTGCCGTCGCTTTCTGCGCAAAGTATCATGCCCTGACTTACCACTCCGCAAAGTTTTGCGGGTTTAAGATTTGCGACTATTACGACCTTTTTGCCTATAAGTTCTTCTGGCGTATAATATTCCGCAATACCGCTTGCAACGGTTCTCGTTTCGCCGCCGACTTTCAGAGTAAGTTTAAGGAGTTTTTTTGATTTTTCGATTTTTTCGCATGCCGTAACAAGCGCGGTTTTCAAGCTGACTTTAGCAAAGTCTTCTATCCCTATTTCGGGAATGCTTGTCCCGTTAGTTTCGCTCTTTTCGGGTTTTGCGTATTTAGCTCTTATTTCTTCGGCTGCCTTTTCAATCTCGGCAAAATCTCTTCTCGCAAAGAGTATTTCGGGTTTATCCGTAACTTTATTACCGTCGGGATAAAGACCGAATTCGTTCATTTTTGCAAAATCTCTGGGATTGGTATTAAGCTGTTTAAGCATATTGTCGCAACTTGCGGGCATAAACGGTTCGAGCAACGACGTGGCGATGACTATGGTTTCGGTTAAATTATACAAAACTTCTTTAAGCCGAGGCAAAGTATCTTCTGACTTAGCCAATACCCACGGCGAAGTTTCGTCGATATACTTATTCGCTCTTCTTAAAAGCGCGAATATACAGCCGAGCGCGTCGGAAATTTTCTGCTCGTCAATCAACGCGGCGACTTTTCCGTAAGCGGCGACAGCCATATTTTTAAGTTCCTCGTCGACGGGTTCGGTTACTCCGCTTTTTCCGACAACGCCGCCGAAGTATTTATTGCTCATCGCAATAGTTCTGTTGACAAGGTTGCCGTAGACGTTTGCAAGTTCGGCGTTTACCGTATCGGTGATAAGTTTCCACGAAATAAGCCCGTCGTTATCGAACGGCACGCCCGACAAAACGTAATAGCGAAGCGCGTCGACGCCGAAAACGTCGGCTAAATCGTCGGCGTAAAGCACGTTGCCCTTTGATTTGGACATTTTATCGCCGTCCTGCAAAAGCCAGGGATGACCGTAAACGCGTTCGGGCAACGGTTCGCCAAGCGCCATAAGGAAAATAGGCCAATATATAGTATGAAAGCGTATAATATCTTTACCGATAACGTGAAGATCAGCCGGCCAATATTTTTTATAATTTTCGCCCGAATTACCGTCGGCATCGTAACCGATACCTGTAATATAATTAGTGAGCGCGTCTAACCAGACGTAAACGACGTGTTTATCGTCGAAATCAACGGGAATACCCCATTTGAACGACGTTCTCGACACGCAGAGATCTTGCAGCCCCGGAAGCAAAAAGTTGTTCATCATCTCGTTTTTACGAGAAACGGGAGCTATAAAATCGGGGTGAGAATTTATGTAATCGATAAGTTTCGGCGCGTACTTGCTCATTTTGAAGAAATAAGCTTCTTCGCGCGCGGTTTTAACTTCGCCGCCGCAATCGGGGCATTTACCGTCGACAAGCTGGCTCTCTGTCCAGAAAGATTCGCACGGAGTGCAATACCACCCCTCGTAAGCGCCTTTATAAATATCGCCCTGTTCATAGAATTTTTTAAAAATCTTTTGAACCTGTTTTTCGTGATACTCGTCGGTCGTTCTTATGAATTTATCGTAAGACACGTTCATTTTATCGAGTATCGCTTTAATTTCGGCGGCGACTATATCGACGTATTCTTTCGGAGTTTTACCCGCTTTCTCTGCTTTCTCTTCTATTTTCTGACCGTGTTCGTCCGTTCCCGTCTGGAAAAAGACGTCATAACCCTGACGGCGTTTAAAACGAGCTATCGTGTCGGTCAATATAGCCTCGTAAGTATTGCCGATATGCGGCTTGGACGAGGTATAGGCGATGGCGGTCGTAACATAATATTTTTTTTGCATAAAATCCTTATTTAAGCCAATAATCGACAACGCTCTTTACGGAACGTAAACCTGAGACGTTATAAATTATCCGCATTTATCAAACAATCGCTCTGAATAATCTTAAGTATACTATATTTCACAAAAAAAGTAAAACATAAACACGCGATTTTTTACATAACTTGTAGTATGAATGTAATATTTACAATAATTTTTATTATTTCGGGTATCTCGCTGGCGATTAAAGACCCGAATTTACTATTATCTGCGCTACAAAGCGGAGCAAACAAAGCGTTATTGCTGTCGGCAAGTCTCGCCGCCGTATACTCGGTATGGTCGGGAGCGTTGGAAATCGCGGAGCGTTCTGGCGTAAACGTAAGGTTAGCTAAGCTACTTAAACCGATAATAAATTTTCTTTTCGGAAATATCGACGAAGAGACGCGGAGTTTGATAGCCGTGAACACAAGCGCGAATTTACTTGGCATGGGCGGTATCGCCACCCCGCCCGCAGTAAAAGCGACGAAACGATTGACCGACGAAAAAAATCACGACGGCGCGACTATGCTTTTCGTTATCGCCGCGACAAGTATTCAGCTTCTTCCGACGACGGTAATTTCATTAAGACAAGCCGCAGGCAGTTCTTCGCCCGCAAGCATACTTCTTCCGACGTTTTTATCGACCGTAGTTTCGACCGCGATCGGCGTAACGCTATGCAAACTGACGGCAAGGAAAAAACGAATATGAAATACACGGCTCTGATAATACCGATTATTCTCGTTTCGTTATTCGTATACGCCGCGATTAAAAAAATTAAAATTTACGACGCGTTTACGGACGGAGTTAAAAAGGCGATTCCGCTTATACTGAATATTTTTCCTTACGTCGCGACCGTCCTTATGATGACCGAACTTTTTTCCGCAAGCGGATTATCGGGGCTTCTGATAAACTCTTTGTCGCCCGTTTTCTCTTTTTTGGGTATTCCGCCCGAAATAACGCCGTTGGTTTTATTAAAACCTTTTTCAGGCAGCGGAAGTTTAAGCGTATTAAGCGAAATTTTATCTTCTTACGGCGCGGACGGTTACATAGGGCGTTGCGCTTCTGCGGTTTTCGGTTCGTCGGAGACGATTTTTTACGTTTCTGCGGTTTACTACTCGACGTCAACCGACAAAAAATTGACGCGACCGATAATAATATCGCTCGCGTCGACCTTTATTTCAACTATAATCGCGTGTCTGCTATGCAGATTTATCTGAGTTCGATTTCGAAAAATACGGCGGAATACTCTTCGGGCAAGCATACCGTAAGCGATTTTTCATCGTAACAGAACTCTGTTTTCAACTTTTCGGGATACCCGACTTTTACGCGCTTTATCTCTTCGTTTATCGGAACGGTCAACCGCTCTTTTCCGCCGAGTCTCCATACGGCAAGATATATTTTATTGCCGTTTTTAAAGCCCGACGCGATATTCTTTTCGGAAAAATCCGTGAAACCCAAAGGCAAATACGGCGTAGCGGTTTTCTTGGCTTCGGTCAACGAATCGTAATATTTTACGCCCTCTTTTACCAAAGCGAATTTCTCGTCGGACAACAACCACAATTTACTTGCAAGGTGCATTCTACCTAAAAAGGAATTTATCATATTGCACACGACCTGACCGACCCCGATATTTTCTTCGACCCATTCGGCTGTATTCTTTTCTTTCTCGTCGCCGGCAGGTAACGTTGTATCGACGGGATAACTCCACACGGCGGCTTGTTCGGGCAGCACTGCCGAAAGTATATTGCCCGCTATATACGGGTACTTTTTATAATCTACCTGATCGGACGTGGAAATAATGGAAAAATGACCTAAAGTTTTTTTATCCATTCTCATTCCGCCCGACGAGCATGTTTCGAATATCACCGACGGAAAACGCGAACGCAAACCGTCAATCCACCCTAAATACGCGTCGGCGCACTTTTTCAGCCCGCCGCCGAAACCGTCCGTCGCGTCGTCCGCGCCGACGCCCATTTCCTGATTATAATCAAGTTTAATATAATCGGCGCCGTAGTCTTCGACCATTCTGCGTATGGTTTCGTTCATATAAGCAAGGACTTTTTTATTGCGAAAATCGAGAAAATAACGATTAAAAACGCAAACCCTTTCGCCGTTGCGCTTTATAAAACAATCGTCGTCGTAAAAAGCCGAAGTATCGCATTTTATCCCGACTATTTCGGGTTCTATCCAAAGCCCCGCTTTTAAGCCGAGCGAACGAAGATAATCGGTCGTCTTTCTTAACCCGCCGGGAAATCTCGCTTTACTTTCTTTCCATGTTCCGACGTAGGGATAAATGATATTGCCCGCAACTTCGTCGTGCCAACCGCAATCGATGACGTAGTATTTTACGCCCGTTTGCGCAATTTTTTCGGCAGCCTTTCTCGTAATTTCTTCGGACGGGCTATCCCACGAAAAGTGCATATACTCGTTGAATATGGTCGGAAGTTGCTCGTCGGCGGCGCATTTGCCCTTTCTCTTGCGGGAAAGGTTTGTCATTGCGGCAAGTACGCCGTTCAAATTATCGCCAAACGCCAGATCGAACGTTTCGGAATTACAGCTTTCGCCGCTGTCGAGTATTTTACGGAAATCTCCGAACGAGTCGTTTCCGCCGTCAAGACAAAGATAAATTTTGCCGTCGATATCGCTTATTTCATAATACCAAGTATTATTGCTTTCTACAGCGAACATCAACTTTTCGTCGGCGTAAAGATTTAATAAACCTTGCGGCAATTCTTCTTTAGTCGACCATGAGCCAACGTTAAGATGCCCTATTCTCGCCTGACTTACGGAAGCAAGCGGAGATAAACCGAGGTGAAACAACGTGTCGGTACGAGGTTGACATTCGGCATGATGGCTCTGCAAAAATCTCGTAAACGAAAGCTCTGCAGAATCCTTGACTAACGCTTGAGTATTATAAAGAAACGAAACGTTCGTAAGCGTTATCGGTCTGTCGGAAATATTTTTAACCGCGTGAGTAACGGAAAACGCATTTCCGTCGGAATACGATTCGAATACCGAAACAACTTCGATCAGGTCGTTTTTCTGTACGACGGTAAGTCTGTTTTTGTCCGTTTTACCCGAAATGTAAACGAAAGTTTTACTTTCGGAAGAGTTTATGAGTTTAGAACCGAGGTGAGAAATTTTATTTCTCCCGGCGATGCCGATCTCGGCAAATTGATAACCGTTTAAACGTATTTTATCGTCGTCGAGCGAAAATTTAAGCCGCCCGAAATTCATATCTATAAATTCCATAAATTTATTTTAACATATAAACTTGTTCAAAGCAATATACTATCTGACTATTTTTATATACTATAATGCCTTTCCCTTTTTGGGAAAGGCATTTTCTGTTTAATCGTCTACATCGAGATTTTCAAATATACTGTCTTTTTTCGCAGGTTTCGAGTCGCCGTGTTTTACAAAAAACATCGTAACGAACGCAAGCGCGACGAATATCGTGGCGTAATAGAACAACGGGCGCATACTGCCGAATAAATCCATTACGAAGCCGGAAAGTATAGGAGTTACTATCTGCGCAGCCATGCTCGCCGTATAATAATACCCCGTAAACTTACCGACGTTTCCGCCGCTTGCAAGTTCGACGACCATCGGGAAAGAATTTACGTTTATAGTCGCCCAGCCTATGCCCGCCAAAGCAAACAACACGTCAAGCAATATAACGGACGAATTGGCGTTCATAAACGTTGCTCCGCCGAACGCTACGGCAAGCATCACAACGCCTATTAAAATGCTCTTTTTTCTGCCTATCTTCGAGGCAAGCATACCTACGGGAATATACGAGATTATCGCCGCACCCTGAGCTATCAGAAGCGTAGTATTATAATCCTTATGCAAAACGTTTGTCGCGTAAAGGCTATACTTTGACGTAACGGCGTTATAACCTATATACCACAACGCCACGGAGCAGAGAATAAGCAAAAGACTTGTAAATTCCGAACGCGAAAGTTTTTTGTCGCCCTCGTCTTTTTTCTCTTCTTCTTCGGTTTCAAGCCCGTATTTTACGGTGTCTTTATGCATTTCGTCGACCCATGCGGGTTCGCGAACTTTGGCTATAAACGCCAGAAGCCCTAAAATCATCAAAAGGCACACCGCGCCGATAAAGCCGGAATAGCTCATAAGCTGATTGAAAGTTTTACCCGTTTTAAACACTATACCGAGCGCGAGAACCAACATTCCGCCCGCCGTACCCATAAGATTTATAACCGCATTCGCTTGAGATCTGAGCGGTTTTACCGTAACGTCGGGCATAAGCGCGACGGCGGGAGAACGGAACGTCGCCATAGCGATAAGCGTTACGAGAAGTAAAATTCCGAACATAACCAACGGCAACGGATCGGATACGGTTTTATTCCAGGCGTATTTACTCAACGCGGGATTGACAAGATTCGTATAAGCGTTATGTATATACGATTTATCTATCGACTGCCCGTCGCCTGTTTTATATACCTTTACTCCGTTTTCTTCAGTTATAGTCACCGTGAAATATTTTCCGTCTTTATAAGCGTAAACGGTTTCGGGCGCGGAATGATCGGCGGTATATTCGCCGTTGATTGATTTATACCACGCTTTTACTTCGTCTTTCTGCCCGTCGGTAAGTTCGGAAAAGTTTTTACCGTAAACAACTGCGGAAGCGTAATCTTTTACCGAGTATTCTTTTACTACGTCTTTATTTGTTATACTGCTGTATTCGGCGTTTGTAACGGTATAATTCTCTTCGAATAACTGTTCGTAAAACTCGCCGCCCTGCGAAGCTTCGAGTTTACCGAGCTGAGCGTTATCCGCAAGCGTAAGGCAGAAAAACGAACACGCCGCGACTATACAGCCGAGAACTATATACGGCGTTCTTCTGCCGAATTTCGTCTTGGTTTTATCGGACAAAGATCCGAACAGCGGGAGCATAAACAGCGCGATGATATTATCGAGCGACATTATAACGCCAGAAAGCGTCTGATTAAGCCCGAATTTATTCACGAGCATCATCGGCACTATACTGTCGTACGCCTGCCAAAACGCGCAAATCAGAAAAAATGCGAAGCCTACAAAAATGGTCTTTTTATAATTCAGTTTCATAATTATCCTTAAATTTTACTGCCGACAAAAAATATACAAAACTCATTGCAATGGAAATATAACCGAACGCGCACAGAAAAGCAAAAAACGCTAAAACTCTATTTAAATAAAGCAGTTTTTTATTCTTCATATTACTCCTATACCATTGAACAAGTATAAATCGGTCGAATTTCAGCCGTCGATTTTTTCGGCGTTGTCGCCGTCTACCCAAAGTCTTTCAAGATGATAGAAAAGTCGCGTTTCATCGTTGAAAACGTGCAAAATGACGTCTCCGAAATCTACAACCGCCCATCTGCAATCGTCCAGACCCTCTTTTCTGATAACTTCGCCGCCCTCTTTTTCGACGGCTTCCATTGCGTAATCGGCTAAAGAACGCACCTGTGTGGTCGATTTGCCGCTTGCGATTATAAAATAGTCGGCAAGCACGGTCTTTTCTTTTACGTTGATTTTAAGCACGTCGAACGCCTTTTTCGCTACCAACGTAGAACATATAAGTTCAGCTTTTTGTTTTGCATCCATTTACGATTCCTCCGTAATATTTTATAGCCTCTTCGGTTTTGCCGTATACGGGTTTACCCGAATTTACGACAAACTCATAAGACTTTTCAATCGCTTTCAAAAATCCGTTTTCAAAATCTTCGTCGGCAATTATTCTCAAATTTTCAACACCGTCGAACGTTCTGCCGTTTTCAAGCATATCGGCGGTAAAAATAAGTTTTCCGAGCGGACTCATATTCGCTTTACCGCTTGTATGATATCTGATCGCGTCAAGCACTTCTTCGTCGGTTATTCCGAGTTCTTTTTCGGCTATATATGCGCCGAGATATTGATGAACTACGGGTTCGGGAACGCTCTCGGACAATTTAAAATCGGGATAATCCTCCGCTTTTTTATATTTCGCGGCGTCGTGCAGAAGCGCGGCTAAAAGCGTTTGTTTTTTATTTAAGTTATAATATCCGCAGTGTTTCAGCGCATACAAAACCACGCCGGCGGTATGCTCTATTCTCGACTGTTTAAGATTTTTCTTTATATAGTCGAAATATTTATCCGATCTATACAAACTTTTTTCTTTAATATAATCAAGAACGCTGTCGGAAACAAGCCCGGACACGTCGCACGACAACATATATCTTATTTTAAATTCGGTGCTTGAAATTTCTTTACCCCGATATGATACCGAGAGCGGTTTTATTCCGAACTCGTTTCCGAAATTTTCAACCGTCGTTTCCGCGGCTTCGCCCTCGCCGTCTCTCGCGCACAAAAGCGGAGAACAGTTTTTAAGAATTTCGCGCGGGTTTTTCCATTTACCGAAAGACTTCATCATATCCGTACCCATAAGGAACAGAATATCGTAATCGGAATATTTTTCTTTCAGATATTCTACAGTCAGATACGAATAACTTTTGCCCTCGCGTTTTATTTCGTAATCGCTTATTTCCGCGTTTTTAATATCTTTAAATGCCAGACGACACATTTCGTATCTGTCGGAAGCCGAAGCGAGCGACAACGTTTCTTTATGCGGCGGTATAAACGTTGGCATAACGATGATTTTATCGGGTTTTAATTCTTCCGCCGCGCTCTTCAGCATATTTATATGTTCCGAATGCGGAGGGTCGAACGTTCCGCCGAAAAAAATCAAGGTCTTACTCATAATAAAATTTTATCATATTTCTTCTGAAATTACAAGTTTATTAGTAAAATTTTCCGTTAATAATTATAATATGTCTGTTTCTTATATCTCTAACTTATTATTTACGGTCTTATTTTCATTTACCGCAGGGTATGCCGTATCGATTTATTATATTCGCAAACCGTTACCGGCGGCTATAATTTCGCTATCTTTCGCGTTAGCCGTCGTCTGCTTATATATAATCGTCACGAAGAAAAAAAACGCCGCCGACAGCATTAAAAGAATCGATAACGAATTATTTGAAAAATGTCGATATGCGCTTATGCTTACGCCGGAACGATTTTACGACGAATATGCCGCTGAAATATTAAAAAATAACCATATTGACTATATTAAAAACGGCAATGAAATATTCGTAAACGGAAGAAAGCTCGAATTTTCCTTTAATTACCCGTTTTCGGGAGCCGACGATATTTTAAAAATACTTCGCGCGGCAAACGAACCGATAGCGGTAATCGGTATTGCGTTTGACGAAAACGCTCATTCGTTGGCAGACGGCTATCCCGAAAAAATCAAAACGTTTGACCTTGCCGATATTTTCAAGTATATAAAAAACGACGAAAATCTGCTTTCTCACGGGGTTATCCCTAAAAAGAAAAAACTGAAATTCGTCGATTTTTTCAAAAACTCGTTTAATCCGAAGTCCGCAAAAAAATTCGGTCTTTACGGTCTGATAATGCTTTTGATGAGCAGATTCGTATTCTACCCGACAATATATATAATTTCCGGGTGTCTGTTTATAACCTACGCGCTTATAACTATATTTTTTGCGCCGAGAAAGATATAACCGACAACCGCAAAGTTATATTTATAACAACATTATGCTTCGCGGTCGGCAAGCATGGATTTAACTTTCATCAACCTTGTCGTAGCCGCGCGCTCGTTTTCGTCGAGTTTACTCTTGATATACTTTATCGTTTCTTCAATCTGCGGTATCATTATATATTCGAGAGCGTTTACCCGCCTTTTGTTACGTTCGATTTCCACAGACAACATAGCCGCAGTTTTCTCGATTTCGGCAAGTCTTAAAAGGTCGCCAATAAGCGAACTTATTCTCTTAACCGAATAATCGGCTTCGGAACTCAATTCCGAAAACGCGTAAGGAAATACATTTTCGCTTTTACTTTCGGAAATTTTGATTTCGGGTACCACAACGCCCATTACGTCGGTAGTAGAAAACTCCGCCGAAACAGTCGTTACGGGCAAAGAAAACGCTTTGTCGAATTCTTCGAGCGACGCCGTACCCCTCGCAAAGGCGAACTGACCAAGACAGTCTTTAAGTTCCGCTTCCAACCTGTCGCGGAGCTTTTTGTTCTCCCTTATTATCACGGAAAAGCGACGTATCATCTCGTCCGATTTATCTTTTAAAAGCTTATGTCCTCTCGTCGCGGTGGAAAGTCTGCCTTTAAGCTTTTTCAGTTCCATTCGCGTCGGATTGACGTTAAGTCTCGCCATATCGACCTCTTATTTAAGATATTTATCTATAAATTTCTCTTTTATACGTTTAAGCTCGGAGCGCGGAAGTATTTTCAGAAGTTCCCAACCTATATCGAGAGTTTCTTCTATGGTTCTGTCCGTCGTAAAGCCCTGCGAAACGTAAGTTTTTTCAAACTCCTCGGCAAATTTAGCGTAGAGTTTATCCGTCGCAGACAGCGCCGAATCGCCTAAAATCGCAGACAATTCTTTACATTCTTTACCGCGAGCATAAGCCGAAAACAGCTGATTCATCGTGTCGGCGTGATCTTCTCTCGTCTTGCCGTCTCCGATACCTTTATCTTTAAGTCTCGAAAGCGAGGGCAATACGTCGATAGGCGGATTTACGCCCTTTTTATACAACTCTCTCGATAAAATTATCTGCCCCTCGGTTATATACCCCGTAAGGTCGGGAATCGGGTGCGTTTTATCGTCTTCGGGCATAGTAAGTATTGGTATCTGAGTTATAGAACCCTTTTTACCCCTTATTCTGCCTGCTCTTTCGTACATAGTGGCAAGGTCGGTATACAGATATCCCGGATAACCTCTTCTGCCCGGAACTTCTTTTCTCGCGGCGGATACTTCGCGGAGAGCTTCCGCATAGTTGGTTATATCGGTCATTATAACGAGAACGTGCATACCCTTATCGAACGCGAGATATTCGGCGCACGTCAACGCCATACGCGGCGTAGCGATACGCTCTATCGCGGGGTCGTTGGCAAGGTTCGTGAAAAGCACGGTTCTTTCTATCGCGCCCGTCTTTTTAAAGTCGTTTACGAAATATTGCGCTTCTTCGTAAGTTATACCTATAGCGGCGAATACAACGGCGAATTTTTCGTCTTTTCCCCTGACTTTTGCCTGTCTCGCTATCTGCGCGGCAAGTTCTGCATGGGGAAGTCCGCTCATAGAAAATATAGGTAATTTCTGACCTCTGACAAGTGTATTAAGCCCGTCGATTGCGGAAATACCCGTCTGAATAAACTCGTCGGGATAATCTCTCGCGGCGGGATTTATAGGCTCGCCGTTTATGTTCATTCTCTTTTCGGGAATAACCGGCGCGCCGCCGTCTCTCGGATTACCCATTCCGTCGAATACCCTGCCGAGCATATCTTCGGAGAGATCGAGCGAAAGGCTTCTGCCTAAAAATTTAGCTTTGGAAGTGGAAATTTTAAGCCCCTGAGTGTTTTCGAAAAGCTGCACTACGGCTTTATCGTCTCTCACTTCGAGTACTTTACCCCTACGGACGTTTCCGTCCTCCTGAACGACTTCGACAAGCTCGTCGTATGTGACGCCCTCGACGCCCTCGACAAGCATAAGCGGTCCTACAACCTCTTTTATGGTTTTATATTCCTTATACATCGTCGCGACCTCCGCGGCTCAACGCCTTAAGTTCCTGTTCGAGTTCAGCCGAAATATCGTCGAAAGAACCTATCGCGTTTTCTTCGATGTATTTCGCTCTGCCTATCTTTTCTTTCGCCGGCACGGCAAGTATGTCGTCAAGCTCCGCATAATTATCTACCGCTTCCAAGCCGAGTTCGTAAAAACTCTTTATAAGTTTTAACATTCTGTATTGCTTATCGAGCGAAGTGTAGGTATCGACCTCGTGGAACGCATTCTGGTGAAGATAATCTTCTCTGACCATTTTTGCGGTTTCGAGTGTCATTCTGTCTTTATACGAAAGCGCGTCTACGCCGACAAGTCTGACTATCTCGTCAAGGCTTGCTTCTTCCTGCAGAATATTCATTATGAACGCGCGAAGCGACATAAAGTCTTCTCCGACGTGTTTATCGTACCACTCGCCCATTCTGTCGGCGTACAACGAATAACTTATAAGCCAGTCGATAGCGGGGAAATGCCTTTTATACGCAAGCGCGGAGGACAAACCCCAGAATACTTTGACTATTCTAAGCGTTGCCTGCGATACGGGTTCGGACAAATCGCCGCCCGGAGGCGATACCGCGCCTATTGCGGAAACCGACCCCGTAACGTTTTCGCTGCCAAGCACTTTGACTATACCCGCCCTTTCATAGAACTCGGCAAGTCTCGAAGCAAGGTAAGCGGGATACCCCTCGTCGCCCGGCATTTCTTCAAGTCGACCGCTCATTTCGCGAAGAGCTTCAGCCCAACGCGAAGTGGAATCCGCCATAATCGCTACGTTATAGCCCATATCTCTGAAATATTCGGCTATCGTTATACCCGTATAAATCGACGCCTCGCGCGCCGCGACGGGCATATCCGAAGTGTTGGCTATAAGCACCGTTCTCTTCATAAGCGGTTCGCCCGTTTTCGGATCTTTCAATTCGGGAAATTCGTTTAAAACGTCCGTCATTTCGTTGCCGCGCTCGCCGCAACCGACGTATACTATAATTTCCGCATCCGCCCATTTGGCAAGCTGATGCTGAACTACGGTCTTTCCGCTTCCGAAAGGACCCGGAACTGCCGCGACGCCGCCTTTAGCTATCGGGAAAAGCGTATCTATAACTCTCTGCCCCGTAACCATTGGCATTTCGGGCGTCTGTTTTTCCTTATACGGTCTCGCTCTTCTGACCGGCCAGCGGGTCAACATGCAAAGTTCTTTCTTTTCGCCTTTTTCGGTTTTTACCACGGCGATAGTCTGAGTAATATTAAAGTCGCCGCTTTCTATACTCTCTATTTTACCGCTGACGCCGAAAGGCACGAGAATTTTATGTTTTACTATCGGCGTTTCGTCCACTATACCTATAACGTCGCCCGCCGTGACGTAATCTCCCGCTTTTTTCGTCGGATTGAACGCCCATACTTTTTCGCGGTCAAGATTATTTACCTGTAAACCGCGCGTTATACGGTCGCCGTATTTTTCGACTATTTTTTCAAGCGGACGCTGTATTCCGTCGTATATTCCGCCGATAAGCCCCGGCGCAAGTTCTACGGAAAGCGGCTCGTCGGTCGAAACTACTTTATCACCGACGCCTAAACCCGAAGTCTCTTCGTACACCTGTATAGACGCGCGGTCTCCCCTGAGTTCGATAACTTCGCCTATCAGAGCGTTTTCTCCGACTTTGACAACGTCGTAGACTTTTACGTCCGCCATGTTTTCCGCCACGATAAGCGGTCCTGAAACTTTGACTATTCTTCCTTCCATTTATGGTTTCTCCCGATAATAAACGGTCTTTATTTATTGAAAATATCTACGCCCAAAGCCCTTTCGGTCTCTTCGGCTATCTGCTTCTCGGCATACTCGCTCTTACCGTTTTCGTTCGGCACGGGAACTATAACGGGATAAGGTCGTTCGAGCATACGCTTGATAAGATCGTCCAACAACTCGGCTATATCGTCTGTAACGAATATCACTTTATAGCTCTTTGCCAAACGTTTAAAAAGCTCTCTGATTTTATCTTCGCCCTGCGCGTAGTACGCGTCGACGCCTGCGGCTTTAAAAGCCAACGCGCTTTCGCCGCGCGCTATTACAGCTAATTCACCCGCCATATCCAAACCTCAATCTCTCGGCAATCTGCGCCGGTTTTGCAGACGCAAGTTTACCCGACATGACCGTGCGGACGTTTCTTATCTCCGCTACTTTATATAAGTAATACGTCAGCATCGGCACTATTCCCTCTGGAATAAATCTTCTGTTATAGATACGTTTAAGCGGTATTTCGTCGATAGCTTTTTCGTATTCCGAAAAAGGACGCTTTTCAGCCCTTGCGATAAGACACAAATTGATAAAATCGTAGCAGGGGGTAAATAAAAACTCGCGACGGATTTTTGTTTCGTCGTCAAGATTAAGCAATCTCAACTTTTCTTTTGAAATTTTACCGCCCTCGATATATTGAGACATCGCCTCTTTCAGATTGCCCGACCGAAAATAAACGGATATGTTTTTGGCGTCTATTTCGGCGCGGATAAGTTCTTTTATGATAGAACCTCTTACAATCTTCGACAATTCGGCGTACAACGACCTTAAACATACGGACGTAAACTTCGCGCCGGAAATCTCGCCCTCGTCACGCGCCGCCCTTAATCCGGCAACCGTCCTTTTTACATAATCGGGGACTTCGGCTTTTTCGTTTCCGCCGACGTAATTTTCAATCTCCGCAACGTCGGTTATACCGTCCGGCGAATATCTCGTTCCCTCGATACCGAGTAACAGTTTTCTTACCGCCACGTCGCAATTAAAGCAATCCGCAGGCATATAAGCATAATAAATAAGGTCTTTACTCAACGCGTTTTCTATAACAAATTGTTTAAGCTTGGCTCTTTCGAAATTTACAAGTTTTTCGTAATCTTCCGCGCCGTTTATTTCAACTCCGCCGCCGAACCCGCCGCCGACAAGTATTTTTAAAGCCTCGTCGGCATCGGGAGCATCGATCATCGAATTGAATTTACTGCTCGGTATAAGCGTTTTTTGCGCCGATACCGCAATCGCATTTATATAGGAAACAGGTAATTTCATTATCTTTCTCCGCCGAACAACCTTTCGGCAAGTTCTTTTTCGGTTTGTTCGCGCATAGCTTCGACTATCGCAGCGTAAGTAAAATCACGATCGTAATTTACGCCGCAAAGCGCGAATCCGTTTTTAACGCTTTCACTCGTTCCGACTAAAATATGCTTTTCGACAACGATTTTTAATTCCCGCGCTTTCTTCTCGTCAATCGGCGCGGACGGCGACAAAAGTAACTTCTGTCCGTCTTCGCCGTATTTTTCGATAAGCGCGGAAAGAATCTGCAAAAATTCTTCCGTCGTTGCTTTTTCAAGACGAGCATTTAACAGATCGTAAACCCTGTTTATAGCGTTTCTTCTCGCTCCGAGCGCGATTTTATTACTTTCCATACGCGAAGCGACGCGCGACTTACCCGCAATATCTTCGGCAAGCCATTTAGTTGTAATTTCCGTTTCTTCCTGAAGTTTCAAGGAAAACTCTTTTGCCGCCGCAGAGCGTTCCGCCGCATAAGCTTCGGCTTCAGCCAACAACTCAGCGCAAGTCGCTTCCGATTTTTCCTTTATAGCTTCTATAAGGTCGGGTTTAACGTTTTCAGACATCACTCTAAAATCTCCGTACAGTTATAGTTTGAACTTCAAATTTTGTCATTAGTTTTGAGCGATTAGTCGCCCGTCAGACAAAACGCATAACGTTTTTTAAAATGGGGCGACCTCTTCGGTCGCAGGAATTTTAAAAATAGTTATGTAACTCAGTATGTCGGGATATACAATCCTCAAAATTTATATTTAAACTGTTTTTGAGCGATTAGCCGTCCGTCAGACAAGGCACATGACGTTTTTTGAAAGGGAGCGACCTCTTCGGTCGCAGGAATTTCAAAAATAGGTATGTAACTCAGTATGTCGGGATATACAATCCTCAAAATTTATATTTGAACTGTTTTTGAGCGATTAGTCGCCCGTCAGACAAGGCACATGACCTTTTTTGAAAGGGAGCGACCTCTTCGGTCGCAGGAATTTCAAAAATTGTCATGTAACGCAGTATGTCGGGATGAATAATCGTTCAAAACTTACATCATTATTCCGAGAACCAATGCCAGAATCGCGTAGAACTCTATCATCGCGGGGAATAAAACGTATTTACCGGAACCCGCTCCGTTTTTACCGATTGCATAAATACAAGCGGCTGCCGTAGCTCCTTGTAAAAACGCGGAGGTGAAGCCCGTTATACCCATAGCGAAAGCTTTCCAGAAGATTGCCCAACCCTCGGCCGCAGCCAAACCCGCTGCGGGAATGTTCATAACCGCGAGTACGAAGCCGTAAATACCCTGAGTTGCGGGAAGCAACGCGAGAACGATTATCTTAGAAAATTTCTTTCCGTCCTCCGCCAAAACGCCCGCGCACGCAGAGCCGGTCTTATAAAGACCTATCGCAGAGCCTGTGCCGCACATGATCATACAGATCGCTAAACCGAGAATGCCAATTGCCGTTCCGTCCATTTTTTTGTCCTCCAAATGGTTTTTAATTTTTAAAATATATAAACTCTCTTTCAGATCCGAGCGGTGTGAATAATTCTCCCTCACCCTCGTAAAATCTTCCGAAGAATTCAACGTATTGAAGTCTCGAATCGTGTATATACGCGCCGAGCAAGCTCATTGCGAGATTGAAAACGTTTCCGAGAACTATTACGAGTATTCCGCCGATAATTCCGCCGATTCCCAACGGGAACAGCATTTCGACGGCGATTGAATTAGTAAATATCGAAGCTATCTGCGCGCCTGCGAGCATAAGACCGTACAGTCTCGCGTAACTAAGAATATCCGAAGCGTAATTTATAAGCCCGTATGCCGCGCCGAACACTTTAGTCACCTTTCCGAAACCTTTTTCGGTTATGCCCGAAGTCAATATTCCGAGAGCAAACAGACCTATTGTCGGATACACGAAATAGCCGAACATTTCCGTATTGCCGCTTGCCGTGAAAAACACGGTAAGAATAAAGCACACGAGCGCAAACGACCACACAAGCCCCGAAAATATTCCCTCGACGACTTGTCCGCGTTTAAAACACTGCACTGCTTTCATTATAAGCGAAACCGAAATCTGAAACGTACCAAGCCCCAGACACCACAACAACGCCGACGGCACGGTTATACCGGCTATCGTCGCTTTCGCTGCTATGGGATCGACGTAAGCGTTATAAAATTCGGCATAGGCGGGAATGTTACGCAATATCGAAAAACCTAAAAAACTGTCCATAAGCACGCCGAACGCAACCGCGAAAAATCCGCCGTATGCGAAAACTTTTGCCATGCGTTTTATGCTTGTACCCTCTCTGCTTTTAGTAGCCAGCAGGAAACCGCCTAAAATCATCAACAATCCGTAACCTGCGTCCGCCATGATAACGCCCATAAACAGAGAAAAGAAAAACGACATTACCCCGTTAGGATCCAACGCGCCATATGCGGGAGCGGAATACATATTCGTGACCGCTTCGAAATTCTCTACGACTTTATTATTCTTCATGAGCGTAGGCGCAAATTCGTCGCGCGGAATTTCTTTATATTCGGTATATATGCAAGGAAATTTTTCCTTTAACTCTTTATCGACCCTTGCAACGGCTTCGGTAGGAACATACGCTTCGGCAAGAAACGTTTCGGTTGTCTCGCCGCCGTTTTTCTTCGCACCGTCTTTTTCCGTTAAAAAGCCGAAATAATCTATATATGTTTTTATATCTTTGGTCTGAGGATTTTTTTCGACAGTCTCTCTCAGCGTTTGTTTTATTTCGTTTTCTATCCGCTTGATTTCTCCGTCTAAATAAGCCAGTTTATCCTTAGCCGTAATATCTTCGGTATACGGACATTTCGAGAAAGAAGCCTTAGTCAACAAGTTTTCGACCTCAGCGGAACACTCTTTCAGGCAAACGACCGTTACGACGTTTTTAGAACCCGCCCCGCCCGAAATTTCGGCTTCGGCGTTATCCTCGGCGTTTATATCCGCGATTAACGCCGCCGTTTTATCCGACGGAACAACCCCGAAATAAACGTTTACGAAACGAGTCGAAGTATAAAACGAAAATTTCTCTTTCAGGTTTTCATAGTCGGCGTAACCTTTTCTGCTCTCTTCAATTTTATAAAGTTCGGTTTTTAATCGAACGCAACGATCCGACAACGACAGAATTTCGGATATTTCGGTCTTGACTTCGCCAAGCTTTTCCCCGAAAGCCAGAAATTCGTCTACGCCTACCCCGAAACCGTCCTTTACGACAGGCGGAAGAGTTTTATCCCCTAGTTCGTCGTAAGCGGCTTCCGCAAAACTTAACGCTTTGCGGGCGGAATCGGATAACGCGGAATAATTCTCTCCGTCTGCGGGAATTTCCAGACCGTATTCGCCGCATTTTCGTATCTGCGCCGCGCCGCTTATCACAAGCGCGTCGAAAATATCGCTTCTGTCCGACTTTAAGCCGATAAGCGACATAGACGACATTTCACAGATCGCCATTTTCTATCCTCCCGAATAAATTTTCAGCCTCCGAAACGGCTTGCTTTTCATATGAAACGACAAGCTTTTTACCGTTTGCCTCCGCTTCGGCAACATCGGCGGCATAATTCTCCGCTGCGGTTCGCTCGGCAAGCGCGACGGCGTTTTCGCGAGCGGCGCGGGCATTTTTCTTAGCCTCTTCAACAACGCGGGTATATTCCGCGTTCGCCTCGGCGCGTATGCGCCCCGCTTCTTCTTCGGCGGCGGTTTTACGATTAGCCGCTTCTTCTTCGGCGGCGCGGATTTTTTCGATTATCTCTTCGATCATAATTGATTAACCTCTATTCGGTTACCGTTTTATTATAAGTGAAAAAGTTTGCTTGCAGTGTTTACCCGAATTTATACTTACGACTTTCCTATTATATAAAAAAATCACAAACACCGACGCTTACACGCCGACGATTGCGACAGACTCCACCTTATATATCCGTCGTTTCGGTTTCGCCCGCGACGGAGGTCGAACAAGTCGCAACTCGGCGGCAATACGCCCGACGGTTATTATATGGAAATTATACTTTATTTCAATAAAAATGTCAATTATTTTTATCGACGATTTTTACGTTTTTGTAAGATTTTGTACATTATCGCGAATTTTGCTTAAAAACATTTTACTTTTGCTTTCGAATATGCTAAAATAATAGTCAATTACTATTTTTTATTCAAAAAGGAGCTAATATGGAAGCAGACGGAAGTCAACCTCCCCCCAACCCCGATACTTACGCGGGGTATATCGTTATACTTATTTTTCTCGTTTTAATGTCGGGATTTTTCTCCGCAACGGAAACGTCGTTTACGTCGGCAAACCGCGCAAGATTGAAAATCTCCGCCGAAGACGGAAAGAAAACCGCGCAAAAAACTTTAAAAATCTTAGATAATTACGACAGATTTATCTCTACGATTTTAATCGGCAACAATATCGTAAACATACTGGCGACTACGCTCTTCACTCTTTTGTTCGGAATGTTGATTTCAAACGAGGGCGTGGCGGCTACGGTTTCGACTGCTGTTTCGACTGTTTTAATTCTCATATTCGGAGAAATAACGCCGAAAACTTTAGCAAAAGAATTCCCCGAAAAATTTGCCTGCGGCGTATGTTACGTTATCTGGACGTTCGAAATAATTTTTTACCCGCTCACACTGCTTTTTAAAGGCTGGAAAATATTGCTCGGCAAAATTTTCAGATTCAAAAGCGAAGACGTTATTACCGAAGAAGAATTACTCACCTACGTCGAAGAAGCCAACGAGGACGGTACTTTAAACAAGGAAGAAACTCAGCTTATTTCGAGCGCGATAGAATTTAACGATTGCGAAGTGGGAGACATACTTGTTCCGAGAGTAAACATCGTTGCAGTAGACGAACACGCTTCAATGGACGAAATTAAAAACGTGTTTTGCGAAAACCGCTATTCGCGCATACCCGTATATAGAAACACTATAGACAGTATCGTGGGTATGATTCACGAAAAAGACTTTTTCAGCGCGTATATATCGGGCGCGACAAGCATAAAAAACATTCTTACCACCGTTGCAATCGCCACGGAACATATGCAGATTTCAGTACTTTTAAGAAGTATGCAAAAACAAAAAGTGCATATGGCTGTAGTTATCGACGAATACGGCGGAACGTTAGGTCTCGTAACGCTCGAAGACATTCTCGAAGAGTTGGTAGGCGAAATCTGGGACGAACACGACGAAGTTGTCAATTATTTCAACAAGGTTGCCGATGACGTTTATCTCGTAGACGGCAACGCGGATATTTCGGACTTTGCGGAATTATTTTCCCTCGATATCGACGAAGAAAGCGATTCGAACACCGTCAGCGGCTGGATAATAGAACACTTAGGCGATATCCCCGCAATCGGCTACGAATTCGAATTCGAAAATCTTAAACTCGAAATTCTGAAAAAAACCATGAAGAGAATACTCGAAGTTAAAGTGACGATTCTGCCGGACAAATCCGAAGAAGATAAAGAAAAGGAAAAGGATAAAGAAAAAGACGACGAATAAAATCGTCTGAAATCAGAATATCGCAGCAATAAAAAACAATCACTTGTACTATGAGATCGCGAAATATCCCGTTGTACAAGTGATTAAAATTTTTTAAGAAGAATTTTTTACGGGAGTTATCATCTCCCCTGCCTAATAACGAAATGTTTAATAAATTTATAAAAATCTTTATTAAAGACGCCGACAAAACAGACAACCCGAAAGTCAGGGAAAAATACGGCAGTTTTTCGGGGTTTGTCGGCATAATTTTAAACGTTATGCTCTGCGCCACTAAAATCATTACGGGCTTTTTGACGGGCGCGATTTCTATTGTCTCCGACGGCATAAACAACCTGTCGGACGCGGGTTCGTCGATTGTCACCATGCTCGGATTTAAACTTTCGTCTAAAAAACCTGATAAAGAACATCCGTTCGGTCACGGCAGAATGGAATATTTCGCAGGGCTTGCCGTGTCGGTTATCATAATTATCGTAGCGGTTCAGCTGTTTATAAACTCGCTTAAAAAAGTAATAAGCGGAGAACTGCTGGAGTTTCCGTCGGAAAAATTACTGATTATCACCATAGCCGTTTTATCGCTATCTATACTAACAAAATTATGGCTGGCTTTTTTTAATCGTTACGTCGCAAAAAAAATAAACTCCGTAGCAAACAAAGCGACCGCCGCAGACAGTATATCCGATTGTATAGCAACAACGGTAGTATTGATTTGTGCAATCTTATCAAAATACGTTAACGACATTCCTTTAGACGGAATAGCGGGAATTTTAGTTTCGGTTTTTATTGCATGGCAAGGTTTATCTTCTTTAAAAGATATAGCAGATTTGCTGATAGGCTCCGCGCCGGACCCCGAACTCGTAAAAGAAGTGACGGACTTTGCGCTCAACTTCGACAAAAAGAAAATTATCGGCGTACACGACCTTATGATTAACGACTACGGACCGGGCAGAAAACTGATAATTCTTCATGCGGAAGTTCCATGCCACGGCGACGTTATGAAGTTACACGACGCGATAGACAACTTAGAGCGCGCGCTTCAACATAAATTCGGGTGTTTAGCGGTAATTCATATGGATCCTGTAGACAACGAAAGCGAAAGAGTTAAACAACTCCGCGAACTTACCCGCGCCATAGTAAAAGATCTCGACCCCGATTTCGATATACACGATTTCAGAATGAACGAGGGCGAAACTCACGCAAATCTGATATTCGATCTTGTTATAACTCACGAATCGTCTTACTCGATTAAAGAGATAAGAAACTTTGTCACAACCCGCTTAAAAGCAGCCGAGCCGAAATGCCACGCGATTATGAAAATCGAATATTCGTTTACCTGATTTCGGTTTTTTTAACTTCAGACGAGCCGTCGCAAACAAAAGCGACGGCTCGTCATACTATTCATATATCAAACGCGATTCAATAATAGAATTTTAATTTAAATCAGTCTATCTGACAATGTTAAGCGGATTTTTCATAGGCAATTCGTTTACTATGCGATAGCCGTTTTTTTCTATTACCGTTACGTTATCCGAGTTTTCGTTGGTACATACGACATAATCGCCTGTCAAATCGAAATCTCTCGGTCCCGATCCGCCGCAAGAGAACCTTCCGTAAAACAGCAAATCGGCGTTCTCCGCATTATACGCTAACACTTCGTTTTCTCCGCGAACGGAAACGTAAATTCTGTTTTCTTTTTCGTCGAGCCTTATCGCCGCCGCGGTCGAATTCTTGTTTTTGCAATCAAGTTTTGTCGTGCTTATATATTCCGCTTTTCCGTCCGAATAAGCGAAAACGCTTATCGACGGCACGAGTTCGTTTACCGCGTAAATATATTTACCGCATTTTGAAAAGACAAAATGTCTTACCCCGTAACCGTCGGGGAGTTTTGCCCGCGATATTTCTTTTAAATCACGGTCATAAATAAATATCGTATCCAATCCCAAATCGCAACACAAAACGTATTTCTTATCGGGTGAAAACGCTACGAAATGCGTATGCGGCATATCCTGTCTCGGCAAATTGACGCCATTTCCGCTGTGCAAAACGACTTTTTCGCAATTTTTAACGATGTTTCCGCTTAAATAATTGACGATATACGCGTCCTTATCTACCGCTATATGGCAAGCGCACCTGCCGAGCGTATTTTGCATATCCGAACAATCGGTAAAATCCGTTTTACACGAAAAATATCCGCTGTTATCGTTCATTTCGTAAGGCGAACGCAAAATAATATGCAATCTTTCGCCGCTTTTGACTGCGTACATCGGCTTAGGACAAGGCAAATACGCTATTTGTTTTAACTTTCCGTTTTCCGTCAGTTCGTATTTATACACACCGCCGCCATCTGCGACTTCGGCGCAGGACAATAAGTAAATTTCTTTCATATCAAAGCATTGTCTGCGTGTCGTTCGGGTCGCCGTTTCTCGCAGCTTCGTATTCGGGCGACCAGTCCAAATCCCTGTATTTTTCGCCGCGCGGATCGGTTTTTATCCATTCAGTCAGCATATCGAGCATTTCTTCCGTCCATGTCGCTCTGTCTATCTTCGCCGTCGTGAATCTGTTCTGCGCTATCATTTCGAACCCGAAATCGTCTTTAACGTGGGTTTTCGCCGCGCCGTCCACCACTTCCGCAACCAAATGAGCGGGAATAAACAATACTCCGCCGCCCGCTCCGTATACTATATCGCCCGGCAAAACGGTCGCTTTGCCGATTCGCGTTATGCCGTTGAAATCTTTCATTATAAATTCGCGGATAGGCGTGGGGTCGATACCGCGGTAATAAACCTGAACGCCCTCGACGGCTTTCATCTGCTGAGTATCTCGGATACCGCCCCATATAACGCCGCCGCCCGTTTTCGTTTTCGTCTTTATAGCCGTGGTAAGGTTGCCGCCCAAAAACGTGCCTTTATAAATTTTATCGTACATATCGACGACTACCACGTCGCCTTCTACGAGACTGTCGATAACCCATTGATTGTAGTTGCCTTTTCTGCCTTCTCCCGCTCCGACCGCAAACATCGTTTCGTGTAAATCGGGACGAGTAGGAACGAAAGTCGCAGTTACCGCCCTGCCGATTAAAATTCTTCCGTCGTCGTGAAGAGTTTTCAAATCGCCCTCGAACTGACTCTCGTAACCCTTTACGAAAATAGGTTTCCAGAGTTCTTCCAACGTCATCTTACGCATTTTTTCAAGGTATTTATCCGCAACCTTGGGTCTGCCGTCGGGAAAGCGCTCGCCCTTCCACTGCGGCGTTAAGGCAATTATATCTTCTCTCGAATTAAACCTAATCATTTTATCTTTTTCTCCTGCTTTAAAAGCCAATCCACGTTTTCCGAATTGCCGAAGGTTTTATCCCAACAGTTATGATCGCATTCGGGGAAAACCACAAGTTGCGCGTTACCGCCGAACGCCGTGATTTTTTCGTACATTCTTTTGCTTTCTTCCGGATAGACGATTTCGTCCTTCGCCCCGTGAAAAAGCCTCAGCGGTATATTTTTCAGTCTTTCGGCGTTCCAATACATTCCGCCGCCGCAACAAATAATGCCTGCCGCAAATAATCGCGGCTCGCTTTCCATAAGTTGAAACATAGCGTAACCGCCCATACTTACGCCCGAACCGTAAAACCGCGTTTTATCGGTAAACGGCATATCGTAAATTTTTCGAGCGAGCGATAACAACTCCCCGAAAACGTCGAACCACGAGTTATAACGACATTGCGGCGCGACGATTATCGCGTTTTGAACCTGCTCGACTATTTTCTTAACGGAAACATGATTCTTTATAACGTCCAAATCGTCACCGCGACTTCCCGCGCCGTGAGTAAAAAATATAACGGGATATTTTTTGTTTTCGTCGAAATCCGCAGGTTTCCACACAACGTACTTTATGCCGAAATCTCGATTTTCTTCCAAAATCATAAACTCATACCGCCGTCTACTTTTAAATCCGCGCCCGTTATATACGCGCTGTCGTCGCTTGCGAGAAACGCAACGATTCCGGCGCACTCTTCGGAAGTGCCGAATCTGCCCACGGGAATTACCGCTTCCACTTTCTTACGGGCTGCTTCGTCGTTATACACGTTTGCGTTTCTCGGCGTCGCAATCGCGCCGGGGGAAACGTTGTTCACCGTTACGCCGAACGGCGCGACTTCTTTCGCTATGTTTTTGACAAGGCTCATAACCGCGCATTTCGTCGCCGCGTAAAACGAGAGTTCCGGGTGCTGACGATGCTGATTTACGCTGCCTATAGTAATTATTCTGCCGAAACCGTTTTTCTTCATTTCGGGATAGTACGCCTGCATGAGTTTAAGCGTGGAAACCACGTTTACGCTCAACTGCTTTTCGATTTCGCTATCGCTTATATCGAGCCATTTTTGTTTATACTGAACGCTTGCGTTAAGCACGAGTACGTCTACCGCGCCCGTCTTTTCTCTCATCTCGGCAACCTGTTTCATATCGGATAAATCGCCGATAATCGCCTTATAGGCTCCTATTTCGTTTTTGATGCGTTCGGCTTTCGCTAAATCCGACGAACAATGAACGATAACTTTAAACCCGTTTTTTACAAGCCTTTCGGCTATCGCTTTGCCTATCCCTTGCGTAGACCCCGTGACCAAAGCCGTTTTCATAATTTAACTTCCTTTCCGTTTTTATCAAAGTTTACTTTATACGTTTTGCCGCCTGCCGTAACCTCGTATTCGCCGTAAAACCCTCTGAATTTCACTTCGCCGTTTTCGTCTGCCGTAAGTTCTTCGTCAGTCGTCCATACTTCTTTTATAAGATGGCGTAGACGTTTATAGGCCGGTTTCTCGCTCATATCGAAACGGAGCAAACCGCCGCGGTAATAATTTTCTCCTCCCTGCATATCGCCGGGCGTCGTAAACGCCGCGTATCCGTCGACAAGATTCCAATAAATTATCTGCGAGACGTTCGGGTAAGAAAACCACAAAGAATACAATTTCTCAATCACATCCGCTTGCGATTCTTCGTCGGTTTCTTCCGCTGTAAATGCGGGAATGGTTACTTCCGTTATTTGTATCTGCTTACCGAAGCGTGCGTAATTGTCAAGAGTTTTAAACAACTGATTTAAATCGTAGAATTTTCTTGTTTTCTCGAAATATTCCTCATTTTTTATAAAGACGTGAAACTGCATTCCGATAGCGTCGATTCTTCCGCCTTTCAGAAGTTCCGCCTCAATATAAGACGCATAGTTATCCCATGGCGTTTCGGGGGCTTCCCACACGCCCGACCACTCGTTTATGCCGAGTATATTGTTCGGGAAATATTTTTCGGCAAGTTTAAAACAAAAATCGATATAATCGGGATTGGTATAGAAATCGGTTTTACCTTTAACCCAGACCATTTCGTTAGTAACTTCAATAGTCGGAATTTTATCCGCATACCTTTCGGATATTTCCTGCATGCGTTTTTCTATCAGACGTTTTTCTTCGTCCAAAGTTTTTTCTTTTAACCAATCGGGGAAAAAACTATTATAACAAAGCGCGTGTTCTCTCGGCTCTATGCCGTTTTGCTCGCAAAACTCAACGCATAAATCGGTCGGCGGTCTGCGATAAATCTTTTCGGAATTTTTATCGTATCTCGTATGCCCCTCCGTCGGTTCCAAATCCTGCCAATAAAACGGAACGGTAGCCATATTGAAAAGCGCGGCGAGTTTTTCTTTGTACAGTTCGTTTTTCTGCTTATCGTCGGGAATTTCGTCGAGCATAAACATATTGCAACCAAAACGAAATTTATGATTTTTAAGTTTTACCGAAACGTTGTTTCCCGCTTTCGTCTTTATTGCAAAATCGCCCTTTCGATTTTTTTCTATGCCGTCTGCTATCCTTTTATTTATCTCGTCGTTTGTAACGATAAGTTCGTTTATATCGTAAGCCACAACTATCTCCCGTAAATTATTTATTTCTCCGTTTTTTACGACCATTCGCGATCGTTAGACCATTCTTTATCCCAAGCGGAAGTGTCACTCCAAGGCTTGTCACAGTCGGCTTTTTTGAACTTTTTAATAAGTTCTTCGTTTAAACTTTCTATTCCGAGACCCGGCGCGTCGGGAACTTTTATAAATCCGTTTTCGAGTTTAACAGCGGGTTTTACCAAATCGAACCATTCGGGGTGGTCGACGGAATGAAACTCTATCGCCAAAATATTTTTAAGCGCAGCCGCCGCATGTACCGCAGCCATAAATGCTATTGGGCTTTCCGCCATATGTATGGCAAGCGCGACTCCGTATTTGTCGCACAAATCGCCGACTTTTTTCATTTCGGAAATACCGCCGACCGTAAGTAAATCGGGATGAACGACGTTTACGCCAGCCTGCATAATCTTTTCAAAGTTCTCGGAAAGGTAAATATCTTCGCCCGTACAAATCGGCACGCAGGAATTTTCCGCAAACTTTTTTATATCCTTTACGTTTTGCCACGGCGTTAAATCTTCCATCCATGCGATATTGTATTTTTCGAGGCGTTTTGCGAACCTTATGGCGTCCTCTATCGCGACGTGTCCGAAATGGTCTATCGCAAGCGGAACTTCGTAACCGATAACGTCTCTGACCTGCTTGACGTAATCTTCGAGATAGTCAAGCCCCTTTTCGGTAACGTGAATACCCGTTGCATAATGCGGAATAGTAAAAATCTGATAATTTTTACCGAACATAAGCGACTTGTCTATCGAACCCGACTGGTGACAAATAGCCTTCATATTGTACTTTTTGAAATCTTCTATCATTCCGAGCGGAGCGTTAAGCGTTCCGGGTTCGTCGTATAAAAGTTCTATTCCCAAGTCCATTTTAAGGAAGGTAAATCCTTGTTCCATACGCTTTTTCAAGGCTTTGCCCATATCCGTTCCCGTATGCTTGCCGTCAACGTCGGTATCGCAGTAAATGCGTACTTCGTCGCGCCATTTGCCGCCAAGCAGTTGATACACGGGCACGCCGTAAAACTTACCTATAATATCCCAAAGCGCGATTTCGATACCCGAAACGCCGCCGCCCTGACGGGAATGTCCGCCAAACTGCTTTATGCGGTTAAAAATCTTCTCTACGTTAAGCGGGTTTTCGCCTAATATCCTCGACTTAAGCATTTTTGCGTAAGTCGCGCTCGACGCGTCGCGCACTTCTCCGTAGCCGACGATCCCCGCGTTTGTATAGATTTTCAATAAAATCATATGTTTTGGGAGTCCGTCGATATCGGCAACCCTTAAATCGGTAATTTTCAATTCGCTTGCAGTCATATAACTCTCCTTGCTGTTTTTATCGTTCTTAAGTCTGTTTTACGGCAAATCCCGCCGTAATCGGCTTGACAATAAAAATTTTTATGATATAATATTTGCGTAATCAACAATATCGATTGTCTCTACAAAATTGTTTTATTATTTTTTTATCGAAAAAACGAAATAGTACGCAAATATTTTCGACTATAGTATATCATTTTATCTTTTTTAACTCAATAACAATGTTGCTGTTTTTGCAAACAATGTTGCTATAATGAAAGGAGCGCAATGAAACAAACAATAGATACTTTTACAGATAATTACGGTAACCAGATTTTCAGAATATATGTATCTATGCCTCCGGCAATGAAAAGACAAAAAAGACTACACAGGCATACCGAGTTTGAAATTTCGCTTATATTATCCGGTAAAGGAGTTTACAGTACCACTTCGGGCGAATATCGTTTTGAAAAAGGCGATATGTTTCTTTTTTCGACGAACGAATATCACTACATAACAGATATCGAATACGGCGACGATAACTATTTTCAGATTCTTAACATTCAATTCGCGCCCGCTTTTATTTACGAATCAGGCAACCCGAAAGACACGCTGTTTATGAATATCTTTCTGCGCCGCACCGCCGAGTTCCGTAATATGCTTACGAGAGATAACCCGTATACCGAACAAACCCGCCAACTTTTCTATAACGTAAAACGGGAATGTGAAGAGAAAAATTTGTGCTATCGCACGGAAACAAGAAACAAAGTAATTTCTATACTTATAAATATTTTCAGAAATTACAATTATGCCGAAACCACAATATCGTCATCGGCTTCGTACAACATCGAAAGCTTACAAAAAGCAATTGCTTATATTAACGAAAATTATTGTTACGATATCTCTCTCGACGCTATTGCTAAGGCAGCTTTCTTATCTAAGTTTCATTTTATGCATTTGTTTAAATCCACTTATAATATGACGGTATGGGATTATATTAACATAAAACGGATTGATAAAGCGCTGTTTTTACTTGCAACCGGCAACGAAAACGTTTTAAGCGTAGCGGTAAAAAGCGGATTTAATAACAGCGCAAACTTCAACCGTATTTTCAAAAAAATAACGGGTTTAACCCCGATGGAATATCGAAAATCCGCTAAAATTTAATCATAGAAACAACTTTTAATTCTGCAGACATTTGCCTGTTAGAATATATAAAAAATGCGCCGCCACAGAAAGTGGCGGCGCTATGATTTTAAACTTTTTATTGATTTTCTTTACTCTCTTTACGCTCTTTAAGTTCTTCTTTTACTTCGGCGCGTTTTTTAAACGTAAATTTCTTTTCTTCTTTACGGATAAGTCTGCCGATATTGCTTCTATGCAAAAATATAACAAGCGCGCCCGCAAATATCGCAAGGCACATTTTATACAACGTGAACGGCTGACTTCCGAAAAATATCGAATAGCTGTGTACGTTAAACACGTAAAACAACACGCCAGTTACTATAAACGCCGCAGCCGCCGAGATAGACGATATCGACACGATATGCGTTATTATAAACACTATTACGAAGACCGAAATAATTATCAGAAATGCTTTCCAGTCGGTCATCAGCGCGACAGCCGCCCCGACCGTAACGCCCTTACCGCCTTTAAAGCCGAAAAATATCGGATACGCATGACCTAAAAAGCACCCCGCGCCCGCTAACACATAGGCAAGCTCGCCTGCTGTAAAGTCCGGAATCAACACTCCGAGCAAAACAGGTATAAGCATAGCGATTACAGCCTTTAAAAAGTCACCGAGCAAGACAAGCAGACCGCCGAAAAGCCCGTATACTCTCGCCATATTGGTTGCGCCGGCATTATGGCTTCCGTAATTTCTCACGTCGCCTTTATATATGAGTTTCGACAAGAGTACCGACGCGCTTATCGAACCGAGCAAATATCCCGCAACCGTACAGAGTACGGTAAGTATCGCATTTAACATTTTTCGCCTCCCAGGACAATAAAATATGCACTATTATACGACAACGGCAAAAAAATGTCAACCGTTGGTATTGTTGTTGCGTTTAAAAAACTTCCACGATTTGAATTTTTTCTTCTTCTCTTCTCCTGCATAATTTTCAAGGTCGCCGTCAAGATCTTTTTTACCGTGAATACCGAAGAAAAAACTCGTTTTTTCTTTGATTTGCTGCGCTTTATTTTGCACGGAAAGTTTAAACGCCTCGTATTTTACGACTATATCGTTTTCTTTAGCCCACGTTCTTATTTTTGCCACAACATGGAAAGAATAACCTATATCGACGATAAACACCCCGAAATATATTCCGATCAGATAAGAATAAAGAGGATTAGCGTCTATCCACCCCGCCGCAACAACAACAAACTTGTGAATAAAAAGATAATACACCGCGCCTATAATACCCCAGAACAAAGTGAACAACGGACATATTATACCCTGAATATTTCCCGGACGAGAGGTGTAATCCCACAATTTTACGTTCATACCTTTTATGAAAATAAGCCCCGTTATATATTCGACGAAAGTCATCGCGAACGTAATGACGAAAATTACAAACACGGCGCGCCATACTTCGGATTGAATGAACGAATAATCAATCGAGCTTATAAGATAAAGGCACAATGTGCCGACACCGTATAAAGGCAGGCAGGGTCCTGTCAGAAACCCCGGATTTATCCATTTTTTATGAACAGTTCTTCTGAATACGAGTTCTATGAGATAACCCATAGTTCCGCCGATTATAAATATCAGCGACCAGCGTATAACGTTTGCCATTTCAGTTCTCCCTTTTGTATATAGTAAAATAATATATTACGGTCATAATCACGGTAGCGACCAAAGTGCCCGCGCCGTCTACAAGAACGTCGAGAATATCGGCTGTTCTGCCCTCGACAAAGTACTGGTGAAATTCGTCGGCGCACGCCGAGAGCAGACAAAAGCCCAGAACTATCGCGGCGTATACATAAATCTTCCCGATTTTATAAGTTATAACGAAAAGCCCGACCAACACGGCAAGAACGAAAAATTCGAACGCGTGCGCAAGTTCTCTTATAACGGGGTGTATTTTTTCTATTATCTGCGTTTTTTGCGATTCCTCCATATCGGCAAAATCCTTGACAATCACATTGGCGATCGTTGCGGTAACGCCCTCGGAGCTATTTGCCGAAAGGTTGCCCGTTTTAGCTGAATTATACCATATAAAACACAGCCACAACACCGTTAAAAACGCAAATATTATTCTTAAAACAGATTTTTTCAATAAATTTCTCCGTTGATTATTTCTTATTCGGTGGCGGCGACTTCGTCGTATAAAGCGTCGCGGGCTATAGACAACATCAATTTTATTCTGTTATCCTGATTTACTTTCGAAGCGCCCGCGTCGTAATCGACCGCAACTATATTCATGTCGGGATTTCTGTCTTTAAGCGGCTTCATCATTCCTTTACCGCATATATGATTGGGCAGACAACCGAAAGGCTGAGCGCAGACTATATTTTTTACTCCGCGTTCTTTAAGTTCGAGCATTTCTGCCGTCAAAAGCCACCCCTCGCCCATTTTAACACCCGTATCTATATAGCCGTCGACCAGCTTTACGGTTTCGTTAAACGTTGACGGATAATCGAACGTTCCGTCTTTTTTTACCACGTCGATAAACCTACGCTGTTTATCCAGCAAAAATTTATACATAAGTACGAATACGGGATAGAGTTTTCTGCCGAGCCCGAACAATTTACAATCCGTAATTTTCGCGTACACGGTATAAATAAAGAAATCCATAAGCCCCGGAACTACGGGTTCGGCATTTTCGGACAACAACAGATTTTCAAGCCCGTTATTGCCGAGCGCAGAAAATTTAACGTATATCTCTCCGACTACGCCGACTTTGACTTTAAGCGTTTTTTCGACGGGTATCAGTTTAAAACGCTCCACTATCTCGGCGCATTTTTTCTCAACGCTTTTAAACGACAATTTCATCTTGCCGATAGACGAACCTATTTCTTCGGTTATTTCGTTCGCCAGTTTCTCCGCCGCGCCTTTCTCTGTTTCGTATGGCGCGACCTGATTTTTAAGCGACAACAACAAATCGCCGTAAAAAATGCAATAAAACAATTTTATCGCGAGTTTCGGGGTCAATCTGAAACCGGGATGTTTTTCAAGTCCGTTTATGCTTATCGAAATTACGGGGACAAAGCCGAATCCCGCTTTTTCAAGCGCTTTTCTGAGCAGCGAAATATAGTTTGACGCCCTGCACCCGCCGCCTGTCTGAAAATAGATAAGGGCGACTTTATGCACGTCGTACCTGCCGCTTTGGAGAGCGTCTATAAACTGCCCGATAACAAGAATGGCGGGATAGCAGGTGTCGTTATGAACGTATTTAAGCCCCGTCTCGGCTATCTTTTGCCCATGCGACGACAATAATTCGACATCATAGCCGATACTTTTAAGATATTCGCCTATAAGTTTAAAATGCATAGGCAACATTTCGGGAACGAGAATTTTATATGAATTTTTCATTTCCTTGGTAAAGGGAATGTAATTTACTTGCTTTTTCATTGATTGTTCTCCCTTTCTTCCAACGCGCCCAACAGACTTCTCAATCTGATTTTTACGCTGCCTAAGTTAGTAATCTCGTCGATTTTGAGCTGCGTATAGATCTTTCCGTGATCTTCGAGTATTCTGCGTACCTCGTCGGTCGTAATCGCGTCTACGCCGCAACCGAAAGATACAAGCTGACAAAGCTCGACGTTTTTATGTTCGCATGCAAAATACGCCGCTTTATACAATCTTGAATGGTACGTCCACTGATTAAGCACTCTGACGTTAAGGTTTTTCTCCTTTGCCAGATGGCAAACGCTGTCTTCGCTGACTACGACGAAACCGAGCGAACGCGCAAGCTTATCTATATCGTGACAAATCTCCCTGTCGACGTGATAGGGTCTGCCCGCAAGAATCAATACTCTTAAATTGTTTTCGTCCGCAAATTCAATTGCCTTTTCACCGCTGTCGGACACAAATTTTTTATAGTCTTCGAGTTGCCTAAAACCTCTTTCGACCGCCTTATCTACGACTTTCTTTGTTAAAGAGAACCTCTTTCCGAAAACGCCGTATAGTTCTTTTTTAAGTTGAGTTTTATCGTTTACGTTAAGATACGGATACCAGAAATCGGCTTCGCCAAGTCTGTCGACGTTGCCTTTAAGCAGTTCGGGATAATACGCGACCACAGGACAATTATAGTGATTATCTGCCTTTTCGTCGAGATTATACGGCAGGCACGGATAAAATATACCGTCTACGCCGTCGTCTAACAACGTAATTATATGTCCGTGCATTATCTTGGCGGGATAACAAGCCGTATCGGACGGTATGGTAAACTGCCCCGCCTCGTAAATGCGTTTATTCGACGCGGGCGAGAATATAACGTTAAAACCGAGTTCGTCGAACACGCCCTGCCATAAAGGGGCAAGCTCGTACATTCCGAGACAAAGCGGCAAGCCGATTGTATATTTACCGTCTTTTCTTCCGCTTGCGGCAATATCCGCAAGATATTTTCTCTTTTCTTCGTAAACGTCGGGATAGGACGAATATCCGGCATTTCCGCTTACGGGTTTATCGCAACTGTTGCCCGAAATAAAACTTTTGCCGTTGGCAAATTTATTTACAGTCAGTTTACACCGATTGGTGCAACCGTTACAATTGACCGTCGTAGCGGTAACGGAAAAATTTTCAAGATTTTCGCGGCTTAATACAGAGCTTTTGCCCCTGCCGATAACTTTCAGCGCGGCGCCGTAAGCTCCCATAAGCCCCGCTATATCCGGGCGGATAACTTCGCCGCCGATTTCGCGTTCGAACGCCCGCAATACGGCGTCGTTATAAAACGTACCGCCCTGAACGACTATTTTTTTACCGAGTTCGTCTGCGGAATTAACCCTGATAACTTTATAAAGCGCGTTTTTCACTACGCTTTCGGCAAGTCCCGCAGAAATATCCCCGACGGTTGCCCCGTCCTTTTGCGCCTGTTTTACTGAGCTGTTCATAAACACCGTGCAACGGCTGCCCAAATCGGTAGGCGCAGGCGCGAACAGACCGAGTTTTGCAAATTCTTCGGCGGAATAGCCGAGAGCTTTTGCAAAAGTTTCGAGAAACGACCCGCAACCCGACGAACACGCTTCATTCAGCATTACGGCGTCGATTGCTCCGTTTTTTATTTTAAAGCATTTTATATCCTGCCCGCCTATATCGAGAATAAATTCGACGTCGGGACAAAAATGTTTCGCCGCCGTATAATGCGCGATTGTTTCGACCACGCCCTCGTCTACGGAAAAAGCGTTTTTTATAAGTTCTTCGCCGTAACCCGTCACTGCCGCGCCGCAAATTTCGGCGGCAGGTTGCAACATCGAGTATATTTCGATAAGTTTTTCCCTTACGATTTCCAACGGCGCGCCTTTATTCGAGCCGTAATAAGTATAAAGCAATTGACAATTCTCGCCCACGGCGCATAATTTCGTCGTGGTACTTCCGCAGTCAATACCTATGTAAACTTTACCCGTATAATCGCTTAAATTTTCTTTTTTAACCGAGTTTTTCGATTGTCGGGCGATAAAATCGTCATACTCACGTTCGTCTTTGAAAAGCGGATCGCCCTTTTTCCCGTTCTGAGTCGGGCGGGCGTTTTTTACTTTTTCTATAATTTCGGAAAGTTTAACCGCTTTGACGGTCTTGCCTGCATACAACGCCGCGCCGAGTGCCACGGCAAACCTTGCGTATTCGGGAAATACGGCGTGTTCGTCGTCAAGTTTAAGCGTTTCTTTAAAAGCCTTTTGCAAACCTTTGAGATAATAGAGCGGCCCGCCGAGAAAAAGCACTTTACCGTCGATTTTTTTACCCCTTGCAAGCCCCGCGATAGTCTGGGTTACGACTGATTTATAAATGCTCGCCGCAACGTCCTCTTTTCTCGCGCCCTGATTCAACAACGGTTGAATATCCGATTTGGCAAAAACTCCGCACCGCGAAGCGATAGGATATACCCTTTCGGCTTTTAAAGACAGTTCGTCTAACTCGGATACCGAAACGTCGAGCAGATTTGCCATCTGATCGATAAACGCGCCTGTGCCGCCCGCGCAGGTGCCGTTCATACGTTCGTCTAAACCGCCGCGTTCGATAAAAATAATCTTAGCGTCTTCTCCGCCAAGCTCTATAACGCAGGAAACTCCGTTTTCTTTACGTTTTACGACTTCGCCCTCGGCGTACACTTCCTGTACAAACTGAAGCCCCGCGTCGGAGGCAAGCCCCAGCCCCGCAGAACCAGAAACAGCCGCTTTGACCGTTATATCGCCCTTAACGGTTTTCAGTTCTTCGAGCAGTTCGAGAGTCTTTTCCCGCACCGCCGAATTATGTCTTTCGTATTTTTCGTATAATATATTTTCGCCGTCGGACAACACGAGTTTTGCCGTAGTAGACCCGACGTCTATACCGAGTATATAATCTATAATTTTCATATATGTTCATTTTAACATAAATGCAAAAATAAATCAACTTTTACAATAGACAATATATCCCCGACCGTCGATTTTTGCTTGACTTTAAATTTATAACCTATATAATAGTATAGTACTTTCAGATATCGGGTTTCAGCCTTACATTGCGTTTCGGGCTGCAAAGGAGATTTTCGATGGAAATAAAACTTTCGGATCATTTTACATATAGACGGCTTTTCAGATTTGTACTGCCATCGGTTATAATGATGATCTGCACTTCGATTTACGGCGTCGTCGACGGTTATTTTATCTCTAACTTTATAGGCAAAACGCCTTTCGCGGCTATCAACGTTATATGGCCGTTTATTATGATACTCGGCGGAACGGGATTTATGCTCGGTACCGGCGGCGCGGCGTTAGTCGCCAAAACCGTAGGCGAAAACGACCGTGACAAAGCTAACGAATACTTTACTATGATCATAATATTCACGATACTTTTAGGCGCGGTTTTGACAATTCTCGGAGACGCGTTTATCCGCCCTATATCAAAACTTCTCGGCGCGGATGAAAGTATGCTTGACCACTGCGTTATATACGGAAGATCGGTTGTAAGTTTCGTCATATTCTTTATGCTGCAGAACGTATTTCAGAGCTTTCTCGCCGCCGCGGGAAAACCCAGATTAGGGCTTGTCGTAACCGTCCTCGCAGGATTGACAAACGCGGGGCTTGACTATTTGTTTATCGTTGTATTCAAATGGGAGCTTATAGGCGCAGGGCTTGCGACGGGAATCGGTCAGGTTGTCGGCGGAGTAATACCTTTCGTATATTTTATGATGCCGAACGGCAGTCTGTTAAGGTTTAAAAAGACAAAACTCGAACTTAAACCGTTATTGAAAGTCTGCGGAAACGGCTCTTCCGAGTTGCTCACAAATATCGCCTCGTCTATCGTAGGTATTCTTTACAACCTGCAACTTATGTCCTACATAGGCGAAAACGGCGTTGCCGCTTACGGAGTGCTTATGTATGTTCAGTTGGTATTCTTGGCGATTGAAATAGGCTATTCTATCGGAAGCGCGCCGATAATAAGCTATAATTACGGAGCAAAAAATACAGCCGAACTTAAAAACCTATTCAAAAAGAGTATGATTTCGATGAGCATATCGGGCATTTTACTCTCCGCGCTGGCGCAACTGCTCGCCGCTCCGCTTGCAAAAATATTCGTCGGTTACGACGCTCAATTATATGAACTCACCGTATTTGCGTTTCGCCGTTTCTCGTTCGCCTTTATCTTCACGGGGATAACGATTTATTCTTCCGGGTTTTTCACCGCGCTTAACAACGGGCTTATTTCGGCAATACTGTCGTTTGCGAGATCGCTCGTATTCAACGTAAGTTTTGTTCTGTTTCTCCCCGTCATATTTGGCGTGGAGGGTATCTGGTGGGCGTCTTTCACGACAGAAGTAAGCGCGTTTATCGTATCATGCGTATTCTTCATTGTCGAAAGAAAACGCTACGACTATTGATTTACTTGCCAAAGAAGCAAAATTAGTGTATAATAAGTAGCGTGGAATTTTTCCGCAAAAAAATTAAGAGGTAAATATGCAAGGTTGGCAAATCGCAAAAGCGGGTACGCTCGAAAAGATAAACCGCGTAGAAGCGTTGACGGACATAGACAGCGTTAAATTGCGTATAACGAAATCGCTTATAACAAGCGAAGATATCGTGACGTATCTCGGTGAAGACAAAAAAGTAAAATATCCGATTATTCCGTGTATGGCGGCTATAGGACAAATAAACGAATTGCCCATAGAAAATCCGTATTTCGAAAAAGGAACGAGAGTTTACGTCTCTTCGGTAAAGAATTGCGGTAAATGCCCGCATTGCGTAAACGGCAAACCCGAAGATTGTTACAATTTCGTAGTAGCCGGAAAAACCGTAGACGGGTTTTTAAAGGACTTCACAGTTGCAGACGCTTCGGACGTATACGCCCTGCCCCAGAATATCCGCGACGAGGATGCAATTTATATCGAACTTATCAAACTCGCGCTTTCTGCTATCGACAGTTTAGGCATAGAAAAAGGACAACACGTCGCCATAATCGGCGCGACAATGCTCGGCGTTATACTCTCTCAACTTATAATATATTATCAGGGCGTGCCGATACTTATCGATTCTTCGGCGGAAAAGTTGGAACTCGCAAAAAACAGCGGCGTTTATTACACCGTAAACGCCGATTCCAACGCGGAAAAAGAGGTTTCTTCGCTTACCGGCGGACGAATGGCTTCGAAAGTGGTACACGTTTCAAGGTCGGGCATGCCGTTCGACTTAACCATAAAACTCGCCGCCCCGACTGCAAACGTGGCTTTCGTCGGTTTTTCTTATCCCGACCTGAGAATGTCGCTTCGCGGCGCGCTGGATAAAAGATTAAAAATGTTTGCGGTATCAACGGGTTTCGGTAACTGCGAAAGCGCGATAAATATGCTTGCCAACAAAGCCGTCGATCTTTCGAATTACCACATTCCCGTAACAGAAATGTCCGACCTCGAAAGTAATTTCGAAAAAATGGCGGAAGAATACAAACAAACTAAATCGGTTATGCCGATAATAGTAAATATGGTTGATTGACGCGTAGCCGACGGATTTACTCCGTCGGCTATTTTTTTCAAAAACGCTTTCAAACGCTTGACAACACAAATGTTAAACGTTAAAATATAAACTAACGACCGTTAGTTAGTGAGGGCTGATTGATGAAACAGGAAGATACAAAGCAGGTGATTGCGGAAAAAGCGTTGGAACTGTTTGCCGAGCGCGGTTACGATTCGGTAAGCGTTGGCGAAATAGCCGACGCGGTCGGCATAAAAGCTCCGTCGCTTTACAATCATTATAAGAGCAAGCAGGAAATTTTCGACGCGATTGTAGATTACGTCGCGCAATGCTACGAAAGAGATACCGATAAAATAGATATTCACGTTCAGAACGTCAAACAGGATATTTCTCTGTTCGAAAAAATATCCGAAAAAGCTTTATCGGAAAAAGTAAAACAGATATTTTACTATTCGCTGCGCGACAAAACAATTCGTTTATTCAGAAAAATGATGACGATAGAACAATTCCGTTCGCCAAAGCTCGCTAAGCTTTATACCGAACGTTACGTTACGAGAATGATAGATTATCATTCGGAAATTTTCAGAAAGTTGATTTCCGCAGGCGTAATAAAAAACGAGAACCCCGACGCGCTCGCGCTTATGTACGTTTCGCCCGTAATTACGCTTTTAGGCGTATGCGACCGTCAGCCCGAAAGAGAAAACGAGTGCGTAAAAATGCTTGAAGAACACGTCGAGTTATTCTTTAATACTTATAACATTATCGAAGGTAAAAATAAATGAAAAAATCTTTAATTCAACTTTTAGGTTTACTCGGCGTAGTCAGCTTTATTTCATATGCCGCGGCTGTTATATTTTCGCCGCTTGCCTACCCCGGTTACGACAGTCTGTCGCAAGCCGTAAGCGATTTAAGCGCGGCAAATTCCCCATCGCTCGGTTTATGGAATCAGCTGACGGCTCTGTATAACGTATGCGAAGTCGTCTGCGCGACAGTCGTATGTATAGGAATACAGCGCAATCATAACAGATTACTCAGAATCGGCGTTTACTTATTCGCCGTAATGGAATGGATTTCAGCAGTCGGATACCGCGCTTTTCCGCTTACGGACAGCGGCTACGCAGGGGCTTTTCAGGATATAATGCATATGGTCGTAACCGCTGCGGTAGTACTATTATCTATCGTCTCTCTGACTATTATCATAATCGCGGGAATGAAAGACAAGAGAGATTTATCTTACGGAATCTGCGCCGCGGTCGCGCTTGCCATGATGCTTATCGGCGCGCTCGGCATGAAAATCGTTCCCGCAGCGTATTTCGGCGTTGTGGAACGTTTCAGCGTGTTCGCCGCCACGGGTTTTAACGCCGCTTTGGGCATACACTTATTTATCAATGTAAAAGGAGAACAAAAAGATGACAAATGACAATAAAAATGATATAATTATACGCAAAGAAGAAGAAAAAGACTACAGAACAACCGAAAATTTAGCGCGAGAAGCGTTCTGGAACGTATATCGCCCCGGTTGCATGGAACACTACGTTTTACACTGCTATCGCAACGACCCCGCTTTCGTACCAGAACTCGATTTGGTAATGGAACTCAACGGTACCATGATAGCTCAGGTCATTTACGTCCGTTCGGTAATAGACAGCGACGACGGAAGAAAAATCCCCGTAATGACCTTCGGACCGATTTCCGTCGCGCCCGAATACAAACGCAAGGGTTACGGTAAAAAACTGCTCGATTATTCTATGGAAAAAGCTGCCCGACTCGGCGCGGGAGCGCTTTTTATCACAGGCAACATCGACTTTTACGGAAAATCGGGGTTCGTACCGGCACTTACTAAAGGCATACGTTACGCCGACGACCCCTCTGCAGAATATTTTTTGGTAAAAGAACTGAAAAAGGGTTTTCTCGACGGTATAACGGGTTCGTATAAAGACCCCGTCGGTTATTTCGTCTGTATGAATAATCCCGAAGAATTTGAAAAATACGAAGCAACTTTTCCCGAAAAGAAAAAACTCAGTCTTGAGGGACAATTATTCAGCGAGTAAAACGAAACCTACAGTTTACTGAATAGGAACTCAGCCTAAACACATTTTCCGTTCCGGAAACGGAGATAACATTATGAAAATCTCATTCGAAGAAAATTTACCGCATTCGGCTTTAGCTCTCGCAGTGATGGCGTTATTTTACGGCGTTTATTTTACGAAAATGCTAATTCAGAAAAAACACGGTATCAGAACGCACCAGATCGGTCGCAGAAAAGAAAAAACGCTGCATACGATTGAAACTCTTATGGGTATCGCAACCCTCGCCGCGCCCGCAGCTCAGCTTATATCCGTCGTCTTCGGTTGGAATTATATGCCGTCGGGCGCACGTTTTACGGGGTTTTGTATCGGAATTACAGGAGACGTGATTTTCCTCATTTCGACTATCGCAATGAAAGACAGTTGGCGCGCAGGTATACCCGATAAAGACAAAACCGAGCTTGTAACGTCCGGCATTTACAAATTCAGCCGCAACCCCGCGTTTCTCGGCTTCGATTTTATGTATGTCGGAATACTTTTGATTTATTTCAATCCCGTTACCGCGATTTTCTCCTTGTTCGCTATGGTTATGTTGCATTTACAGATTTTGCAGGAAGAAAAATTTCTTACCGCGACTTTCGGCAACGCATACATTGAATACAAAAAACAAGTATTCCGCTATTTAGGCAGGAGAAAAACCAAATGAAAAAAGCAGTAATTTACATACACGGCAAAGGCGGAAACGCCGAAGAAGCCGAACATTACAAGCCGCTTTTCGTCGATTGCGACGTTATCGGGTTTGATTACAAAGCCGCCACTCCGTGGGACGCCAAAACAGAATTTTCGGATTATTTCGAAATTCAAAAAGCCCGTTATAAGTCGATTATATTGATAGCCAACAGTATCGGCGCGTTTTTTGCGATGAACGCCCTTTCGGATAAAAACATCGACATGGCGTTTTTTATTTCCCCTGTTACGGATATGGAAAAACTTATCGGAAATATGATGTTGTGGGCGAACGTTACCGAAAAAGAATTACGGGAAAAGAAGTCTATAACGACCGATTTCGGAGAAACGCTTTCGTGGGAATATCTGCAATATGTTCGCAATCACCCCGTAAAATGGACTGTACCGACGGCGATTTTATACGGAGAAAACGATAATCTGACAGACTTTGAAACGATATCAAAGTTTTCTGAAAATATAAACGCCGATTTAACCGTAATGAAAGGCGGAGAGCATTGGTTTCATACGGATGAACAAATGAAATTTTTAGACAAATGGATCCGAACGAAAATAAATTTATGGAATTCAACGAAAAATTACGGAATTTAAGAAATGCAAGCAGGCTTACGCAGGAAGAATTGGCGGAAAAACTTTATATTTCGCGCACGGCAATTTCCAAATGGGAATCCGGCAGAGGATATCCGAACATTGACTCGTTAAAACAAATTGCGCAGTTTTTTTCGGTTTCGTTGGACGAATTGATTGCCGACAAAACTAACCTTACCGAAAAAAGTCGCAAGAAAAACGACACTTTTACTCTGAAGACTTAGCTATAGGTTTTATCGATTGTTCTGCTGTAACGTTTTTATTTCTTCCGCTATTCGCGCAAAGAGAAAACGGATCCGTAACCGCCGTGAGTCTGCTGTTTCTGACAAGCGTTTCGCCATATATAATAGCCGTATTTTTTGCTTCAATCGCAGCCCTAACGTTAAGCGGAATAAGTATTTTATCGTTACAAAGTTGCAAAATATCTTTATGGTTAAGCGTTAAATACAAAATTTCGTTATGTTCGGGCATATTTGCCCTGCTTCTGTTTACAATATCTCTGCAACCTTACGCGGCTGTTGTCGCTTTAATTCTTATGTTACTCAAACAATCGTCGATAATCGGCGCGACACGAAACGTATCGCGAATGTGACGGACAGATTCTTATATTTTGCTTTAACCTATGATATTATAAAATCCGAGGCAAGTTCCGAAATAAATTCGGCTTTCCTCGGATATTTCAATATTATGAGGTGTTATAATGAAACTAAACAAACAAGCAAAACTTATAATTTCCGCCGCACTGCTTATCCTGTTTGCAATCTGGACGGTACTTATAAAAACCGTAGACGTTCAAGCGATAGGTCCTAACAATTCAAGCGTTGGGTTCGCCGCGATAAACGGTTTTATACATTCGCTGACCGGCGTTAATATGAGCATATACACAATTACCGATTGGCTCGGTTTAGTGCCGCTATGCTTTATTGTCGGTTTCGCCGTGTCAGGGCTTATACAATGGATAAAATGCAGAAACATTTTAAAAGTCGATAAAGATATTCTTGCTCTCGGCGTGTTTTATATAATAGTTTTAGCGGCCTATTTTTTATTTGAAAAATTTATAATAAATTATCGCCCGGTGTTGATTGACGGTTATCTCGAACCGTCGTACCCGTCGTCCACAACCCTGCTCGTTCTATGCGTTATACCTACGGCTATAATGCAGTTTAATAAAAGAATGAGCAACAAAAATAAACGTCTTATTATAAATATCCCTCTCGCCGTTTTCACCGCATTTATGGTCATCGGCAGGCTGATTTCGGGAGTTCATTGGTTTACAGATATAATCGGCGGTATTTTATTAAGCGCAGGTCTTGTCGTTCTGTATTCGGTATTTCTTTCCGAGCCGTAAATTACAAAATCGACTGAACAACACGCATGTGCTTCTTTTATAACCTGCAGATCATACGTCGTTCAACTTTGCCAAGTACAAAACACAATAGTAGTTTTCCACCGTTTTTATATGAAAAAAGTCCGATATAAATCGGACTTTTTCTGTCAGGCATCTTTTTTGTTCGCCTGATATGGCGGAGAAAGAGGGATTTGAACCCTCGCTACGGTTTATCACCATACTACTCCCTTAGCAGGGGAGCCCCTTCGGCCTCTTGGGTATTTCTCCAAAGCTGAAATTTACCTTGAATTTATTTCAGCCTTTATATATTAACATATTTTTTCGCTTAGGTCAACGCTTTTTACCTATTTTTATTTATATTTTTTATTTTTTTATCTTTATTACCCGCTTATCTATTATCCGCATTTCTATAACTCCGTATATACTCCCGGTAACTTCCGCTATCGGGAACGCCCACCATACAAGACTATCGGCAAATTCGCTTAATGTAAAAACATACAGTACAGGCAATGCTATCACAACTAACCTGAGCGCAGACAGTATAAGCGAAGCCACTCCTCGCCCCAGCGCCTGAAAAATTCCTTGATAAGACACGTTTGCGCCGATAAACGGATAGCCTACTATAATTATTCTCATAGCGGTAACGCACAGTTTTTTTGTCTTTTCACCGAGGTTGAATATTCCGACGATATTTTCGGCAAACGCAAAAAATATCACGGCGCATACTGTCATTATCGCCACCGTATAAACAAACCCGTAACGTATGCCTTGCAAAATTCTTTTTTTATCGCCTTTACCATAGTTATACGCTACTATAGGTATCTGCGCATTATTCAGTCCGAAAGCCGCAAACAGCGCAAACTGCTGTATCTTATAATATATTCCGTAAGCCGTTACAGCCTCTTCGCCTACATTATACAGAATTATGTTTACTCCGTAAGACATAAACGACATCAAAGCCTGCATTACGATTGCGGGAACGCCGACTTTATATATTTCGCCTATAATCTTTCCGCTCGGTTTCATAAATTTAAGTGCGGACGGTATTTCCTTATTTTTAAAATAATGAAACAAAACGTCCATAATCATTGACGTTATTTGTCCGATTACCGTAGCGTAAGCCGCGCCCGCAACGCCCATAACAGGGAATCCGCACATACCGTATATCATTAAAGGGTCGAGAATTATATTTAAAACAGCGCCGGTAATCATCGAAACCGTAGCGCAGACCGTTTTACCCGTACCCTGCAACAATTTTTCGTAAATCATATAAAATATCGCGCCGAATGAGAATACGCAGCATATTCTGAGATATTCTGACGCCATAGCGATTACGGTTTCGTCGGAGGTCTGCGAGCGTAAATAGGGCTCGACGCCTACTATGCCGAATATTAAAAATACAATATACGATATCACGCCTAACAAAACAGAATTGCCCGCTATATTACCCGCTTTTTCTTTGTCGCCCGCGCCTAAACTCCGCGACAAAATCGCGTTTATCCCTACCCCGGTACCTACGCCGACGGCAATCATCAGCATTTGCACGGGAAAGGCAAGCGTAAGCGCATTCATAGCCATATCTCCGCTACCCGCAATACGACTCACGAAAATACTGTCGACGATATTATAAAACGCCTGAATAATCATCGATATTATCAAAGGCAAGCCCATTTTAAGCGTTAATTTACCAATCGGTTCTACACCCATTTTATTTTCTCCGCTTTTCGGCGCGGAGATTTTTGTTAAATTTTCTTCCATATACACTCTCCTTTACATAATAAAAGAGCGGCGCAAAAACGTTTAAGTCCGAAAATCCGGACTTACGCGCTTTTACGCCGCTCGATTAACGATATCATTATACCACAATTAAAATTTTTTCGTAAGCGTTTTTAATTATTTTTTTCATTTTTTTGTTTCATTGTTTTAAAGATACGAGAAAACGTCACCGATATAACAATCGCCGTTATTATACCTGCAACCAAATCCGCTATTCCCTCCGACATATACACTCCCTTAAAACCTAAACGATCGGTTAAAATGAAGCAGAGCGGTATAAGAATAACAACTTTTCGCATAACCGCAAGACATAAAGCCGAAAGCGACTGACCGAGCGCAACATTTATATTCTGCAAAGTCATTTGCACGAAAAACATAATAGACCCCATGAGAAAATACGGGGTATACGCGACAACGATCGCTTTTACTTCTTCACTGGCGGAAAACAAGTAGGCGTACACCACGGGAAACGCCATAGATACAGACCACACCGCAACGGCAAATACAAAGGCAATACAAGTAACGCACAAAATACCTTTTTTCAGTCTGTCGGCATCGCCTTTACCGTAATTATAACCGACGAACGGTTGCATACCATACCCCAGACCGTTAAGCGGAAGAGATATAAGTTGTAACGCGCTGAGCATTATTGTAAGTGCGGCGGTATAATCTTTATTGCCGTTGGTAGACAGATTCAGATTTATGTTGAATACAATCTGAATCGCGCACTCCGTCACAGTCATTATAAATGGGGAAAACCCGAGCGATAAGACGGAAAACACACGTTTCACATTCAATTTCATATCCGAAGCGGTAAACCGGAAAATGCTTTTATCCGACGACAGAAAAATTATTATCCACAGAAACGACAAGCCCTGAGAAATCACCGTAGCAAGACTTGCGCCCTTCACGCCCATTTTAAAAACAAATATAAAAACAGGATCGAGAACGACGTTTACAAGCGCGCCAAGCACGACCGAACACATAGCGGTAACAGACCTGCCCTGAGCCGTTATAAACGGATTTAACCCTTGAGCCATCATTACGAAAACTGTGCCGCAAGCGTAAATTTTAAGATACGAAACGGCAAAGTCGATTGCTCCGTCGGGGCAACCGAAAGCCGTGACAACAGATTCGGCAAAGACGAAAGCCGCCACGCTGAGCGCCACGCCGAAACACAGCAAAAGCAACGCCGAAGTATTAAATATTTTACCCGCTTCGCGTTCGTCGCCCTCACCGATTTTTATACTTGCGCGCGGTGCGCCGCCCATACCGACAAGATTGGCGAACGCCTGCATTATCAGCGTTACGGGAAGAACGACACCGAGCGCGGCGAGCGCGTTCATCCCGTCGCCATCGATTTTAGCGACGTATATCCGATCGACAATATTATATAAAAACGTTACGAGTTGCGCCACCACGGCGGGCAACGTCAGTTTAAAAACGAGCGGCAGAATTTTGCCGCTCCCTAAATTTTCGGTTGTACCGTTCATTGTTAATAATCTTCCAGAAAATTATGGTAAACGTCATTTTGTTTATAGCCTATAACGGCGTTAAGATTAACGTTTTCGACACTTTTAAAAAGATTTTTCTCAATCGTAGGGTTAGTCTTTTTCAACTCGCGGATAAGTTCTTTTATCTCTTGCCTTTTGGAGTGATTCTGACCGTTATTACAAGTCGTACATGTATCCGTAAAGCGGCAGGCGCATTGAATAAAACGGAGATCGTTATAATCGCGCCAAGACTTGATATCGTCTTCACGAATAAAATACATAGGGCGTATAAGTTCCATTCCCTCGAAGTTTTCCGCCTTGAGTTTAGGCATCATCGTCTGAATCTGCCCTGCGTATAACATACCCATAAGAATCGTTTCTATAACATCGTCGTAGTGATGACCGAGCGCGATTTTATTACAACCGAGACTCTTTGCATATGTGTACAGATGCCCTCTTCTCATTCTCGCGCAAAGGTAACACGGCGATTTATCGACGTTATATACCGCCTCGAAAATATCGCTTTCAAAGACGGTTATCGGTATTTTTAGTCGCTTTGCATTACGTTCGATTATCTGTCTGTTTTCGGTATTATAACCGGGGTCCATAACAACGAATTTAAGTTCGAAATCGAATTTTCCGTGCCGTTTGACCTCCTGAAACAGTTTAGCCATAAGCATAGAATCTTTTCCGCCCGAAATACAAACGGCTATCTTATCGCCCGCCTGAATTAAATCGTATTCCTTAATCGCCTTTAAAAAATTGGCAAGTAATTTTGTTTTGAATTTCTTTCTTAAATCCCTTTCGACGTTCTCACAGAACTCATCATCGGAGTTTTTTTCGGTGACGTTCATAAGCCATGCTATATAACCGCCCTTTAAACTATACGCCGTAACACCTTTGGTTTCAAGTTCGTCGACTACTTCCGCGCTTTTTATACCGCGAGCGCAATACAAAATAATTTTTTTGTCTCCGGCAGTCAATTCTGCGGCATTCTCGGCGGTAATCTGTTCGGATTCGGGTATAAAACCATACGACCTTTCGAGATCGCTTCTTAGGTCGTACAATTTATATTCGTCGCTTTTAAGCCCGTTAAATTCTTCTACGGTAATTTCCATAATCAGTTTTTATAGCCTATAAGATCTTTAATTACTTCACCCGCAGCGATAAGCCCGACTACGGACGGAACAAACGCCACAGATGCGGGAGTATATCTCTTACCCGAATTTTCGGCTTCTGCATTTTCGGCGTGCGGAATAGCTTCTTCCTCGGAATATACTACTTTAAGGCTTTTTATTCCTCTTTTTTTGCACTCTCTGCGCATTACTTTCGCAAGCGGACAAACGGAAGTTTTATAAATGTCGGCAACCTTGAACGCGCAGGCGTTCATTTTATTGCCCGCACCCATAGACGAAATTATGGGAACGCCCGCTTTTTTCGCCTTTTCTATCAAAGCGAGTTTACCAGCCACGGTATCGATGGCGTCTACGACATAATCATAACAAGTAAAATCAAACTCGTCTGCCGTTTCGGGCAGGAAAAACGTCTTATATGTTTTGACTTTGCAATCCGGATTTATAGAAAGTATACGCTTTTCGGCTTCGTCGACCTTATAATTGCCTATATTATCCGTAGTTGCGAGTATCTGTCTGTTAATGTTGGATTCGGTTACTTTGTCGTTATCGATGACGTCGATACTACCAACCCCCGATCGCGCGAGAGCTTCCAAAACGTAACCGCCGACTCCGCCCGCGCCGAACACAACCACACGCGAGGACGACAACTTTATCATTGCTTCTTTACCGAGCATCAGTTCGGTTCTCGAAAATTTATCAGCCATTTTCTTCGCAACTCTTTTCGAGAATTTCCAAAGCGTAAGACGTAGCGTTTTTCACGCTGCCTTTTTCAAACGGACTATGAAGATTTGCGTATGCGAGAGTTTCAAGATAACTTCTGCTGCCTCCGACTCTGCAGAGTTTCAGATAATCTTCCCATGCAGCCGCCCGATTTACGGCGTATTTCTTTTTAAATTCCATTGCGCCCATCGTTGTGAGCGTGTAGTTGATATAATAGAACGGATACAGGAAAATATGAATTTTATGATACCACCAACCGCCGCGGGCAAAGAAATCGACGTCTCCGTAATCGCGCCACGGCATATATTTTTCTTCGAGTTTTTTCCATTCCGCCGTTCTCTGTTTCGGAGTAAGTTCGGGGCGCGAATAAACAATATGCTGATATTCGTCGACAGCCACGCCGAACGGAACGAAAGTTATGGCTTCCTGCAAATGCTGAAAACGGAATTTATCGGCTTTATCACCGAAAAATTTATCTGCGTAAGGATATGCGAATTGCTCCATACTCATGGAGTGTATTTCCGCAATATCGGTCGATTCGGAATAATACGCCGCTATCGGTTGGTAACGCATAGCTTCATACCCTGCGAATGCGTGACCGAGTTCGTGAGTAAGAACCTGAACGTCGCCTATCGTACCGTTAAAGCATGAGAACACGAAAGGAGCTTTCAACTTATCTATACCGCACATATAACCCGTCGCGGCTTTACCCGGTTTATTTTTAAGGTCGAGAAGATCGTGGTTTATCATAAAGTCGATAAATTCACCCGTTTCTTCGCTCATATCTTTATACATTTCGCGCGCCTTTGCGACAAGCTCTTCATCGTCTCCGCGCGGAACTGCGTTACCCTCTTTATATACGAGACTTTCGTCGTATGCAAGGACTTTTTCAAGATTTAAACGTTTCGCCTGAGCTTTATAAAGTTTTTCGCACGCGGGAACGAGAACGTCTTTTACCTGTTCGCGGAACGCCGCGACGTCTGCCGACGTATAATCGGTTCTGCCCTGTTCGAGATAGCCGAGAGGTATATAATTATCGAAACCGAGATTTCTGCCCATTTGGGTTCTGACCTTTATAAGCTCGTCCCAGATTTTTTCGAATCGCTCTTCGTTACTTTCGAAAAAGTCGGCATACTTTTTATATGCGGTCTTTCTCGTATCTCTGTCGGTATCTTCGAAATGTTTCATTATACCGTAAAGATTAAGAGTTTCGCCGTTCCATTCTATCGCCGCGGAAGCTATAATCTTTTCATATTCGTTACAGAGTTTAGCTTCTCTTTGTCTTAACGGTATATTCTCTTCGCAAAAAGCTTTTCTGTCGAGTTCTATACCGACAAGCAACTGTTTACCGAATTCTTTTTCGAAATCGGCTCTGAATTTTCCGTCGTAAAGAGCGTTTGAAAATTCAAGAAAATACGGCGACAAGGTAGGCGACGTTTCGGAAATAAACTCGTTTTCTTCGTCGTAAAATTTATCTCTCGTATCGACGGTATGTCTTATCATTACTATCGTACAGGCATCGCGAAGTCCGACGGAAAGTTCCTGATACTTAAAGTATATGTTTCGCGCCGCTTCATAAGAAACGGCGTTTTTCATTTCGTCGGCAAGTTCCGACAAACTTTTTTTAACGTTTTCGAAATCGGGGCGTTTATATTCGAGTTCCCCGAATTTAAAATTTTCGTTCATTTTTATCAACCTTTTTATTGTTACGGTTTTTTTAAAACTTCAAAAGATTTATATATTGCGATTTATCTATTGCGGACAGGAAAAGATATAATCTGGGTCCTTTATCCGTACCGAACAACAAGTTATAGAACACAGCGAAAAATCTCTGCTGGCGAACGGTATTTTCTTTTTTGGTAAGTTCGGGTTTATTGATCACCGAATAAAGGAACTGCTGAATTTCCTGTTCGTTGAGTTCTTTTGCGTTTTCTATATAATCGGCAAGAGCCTTGACCGCCTCTTTTTCTTCGTCGGAAAGCGATGCGTAATACTCCTCATTCTTTGCCGCAAGTAATTTATAGAGTTTGGACGGTTGATGCTTTGTTATCCAGTTCTTGACGCGGAGCAATCTCTCCTCGTCCTGAGATTCGAAAGCCACGCCGATTTTGGCGAGTATCTCTTTAACGGACTGAGGGTTGAAATCGACTATAGTAGCGACCGACGCAAGCACTCCGAAAGGAACTTTCGCCTTTGTGTCAAGTCCGTTAAGCATACTGAGTTTATATACTGCGGTGGTATATTCGTCGGCTTCGCCTTTTTTAGCGGCTTCGAGACCTTTATCGAATTCGCTGTAATGTCTTATGATAGTATCGTCGAAATTGAATGCGAAACCGTCGGTCGGCGCGTACTTCGCGAAAAGCCATCTGACCATATCGGGTTCGTAAACTTCAAGTACTGTAGCGGGAGTAATATTGTTACCCGTAGACGAGTGCATATCGCCTAAACCCGCGATAGAAAGCCAGCCGTAGGGTTGGAATTTAGGAGCTTTAACTCCGAAAATTTCCGCCGCTATTTCCTTAGCGACCACGAACGACCCAGAAGCAGCCGCGTGATCTATTCCGCCCGGTTCAAAGTCTACGCCCTCAACGCCCCAACGCATAGGCCAGTCGATTTTCCACATCAATTTGACGAGGTGATAATCTATTAAATTGACGGTTTCGGTCTTTCCGCACTTCTTGCAACGATAAGTAATTTCTTCTTTTTGTTCATCGTAAGAAAGTATTTCGGTAAAATCTTTTTTACAATCGGAACAATAAACGCTCAAAGGATAATAGTTTTCCCTTTCGCCCTCGTCGCTGTCCTGCGTTTTATACTTCATCAAAATATCGTAAATCTCTTTACGCTTATGCATAGCGGTAAGTATACCCTCGACGTATCTGCCGGAAGTATACTCCTTGCCCTGATAACGGAATTCGATATCTATACCCATTTCCGCAAGGGACTTTTCGTATTCTTTTTCGTAATAAGCCGCAAAAGATTCCATTTTACCGTTCGGGTCGGGAATCATACAATACGGCATGCCGAGATATTTCTCAAATTCGGGGTCGATGGCGGCAATATTCTTGGGAACTTTACGCAGTCTGTCGAAATCGTCCCACGAGAGCATGAGTCTCGCCTTTTTACCCCTTGCGCGGAGCGCTTTGACTACAAAATAAGGCGTAGCTACGTCTCTGAAATTACCTATGTGTACCGAACCCGACGGGCTTGTACCCGCCGCGCACAAAAACTCTTCTTTACCGGGATTTTCGCTTATAAGCTCGTCCGCCAATCTCTCTGCCCAATGCATATTTTCTTCCTCTCTTTAATTTATTTGCCGAAACGACGTTCGTATTCCGCCGCAACCGCCTCGGACACTTCTTCGGGAGACTTGTCCGTTGTATCGACCACTAAGTCGTAATTGTTCATATCCGTTATATCAACGCCGTAAAAATCTAAATATCTCTTCTTTTCGCGTTCTCTGCGAAGTCTGAGTTTCTCTTCGGCTTCTTTTTCGGTGGCATATTCTTCGTCGCTGCGCCTTGCCGCCACCACGCGCTTAGCCGCTTCTTTTATATCGCAACTCAAATACACGCTGAATGCGCTCGGCACGAAATGCCACGCCATACGCGAATCGAAAATAAAGCTGCCGTCGGTCTTTTCGTATTCCGCCAACTTACCGTCGAGAATTTTATCGAATTCGGGGTGCGTTTCCTGATAGCGGTTAAATTCGCAGGTATCCATACCCATTTCCGCCGCCATTTTACGTTGAATTTTTCCTATCGACACGATTTCCGCCGAGAAACGTTCGCGAAGAATCGCCCCGACCGTACTTTTTCCGCTTCCGAGATCGCCCGCAAGCGAAATTCTGAATTTAATCATACATTTCACCGTAAACCCGAATTTCAATTTTTCATCGCGAGAGCAGCCGCTCCGAGTATCCCCGCCGTATTGCCGAGTTTCGCTATCATAACGGGACATTTGGGTCCGTATATATTACCGAAAACTTCGCGATCGATTATCTCCTGAACGGGTTTAACGAGATTATCGCCCTGCGCGCATACCCCGCCGCCGAGCATTATCGCGTGCGGTCGGAAAATATTAGCTATGTTTGCAAGCCCGCAAGCAAGTTTCTCTATGTAATTATCGACTACTTCTTTAGCGTATTTATCGGTATTCTTATAGTCGAAAGCCGTTTTGCCCGTAACTTTTTCTATATCTCCGATTTCCCACATTTCGCTGTCTTTATGCGCAAGCATGGCGCGTTTGGTATCTCTTATAAGCGCGGTTGCCGAACAGTACGCTTCGAAACAGCCTTTTCTTCCGCAAGTGCATTGCTCGCCGCCGTCGACTATTACCATATGACCTAATTCCGCGCCGGCGGACTTATTGCCCTCTACCATTTTATTGCCGACTATAACGCCGCCGCCTATACCCGTACCGAGCGTTATAAGCACGCTGTCTTCGAAATCGCTGCCTGCGCCGTAAGTCGCTTCTCCAAGCGCCGCGACGTTAGCGTCGTTGGAAATTTTAAATTCAAGACCGGTTCTCTCTTTCAGCATTTCGGCTACGGGCGCATGCAACCAGTCGAGGTTATTGCTCACGACCACTTCGCCTTTTTTGCTGTCGATCATTCCCGGAACGCCCATACCCGCGCCGCCTATATCGGCTTTCGTAAGTTTTGCCGCCGAGATAAGCGTTTCGGAAAGTCTTGCTACGTTATCCATTACGCGTTCAAGTCCTTTTTTCGCTTCGGTCGGAGTTTTATCCGAAACTATTATCTTGCCGTTTTCGTCTACGACTCCGCCTTTGACGAACGTTCCGCCGAGATCTATACCCAAATAATACTTCATTCTGCCTCTGTCGACGAGTTTTTCGTTTGGATTTTTAAAAAACCGCATACTCGCCTACTGTATTTTATTACTATTGTTATTAGTATATAGCTTTTATCCGCGTTTGTCAACTTTTATAGAGCTACTGCATTAAGAACGTTTGATTTTTATTAAGATTTTTGATATAATTCGAGTATGGTTTATAAATTTTTATTGTTCGACGCGGACGATACTCTTTTCGATTTTCAATCTTCCGCAGAAAAATGTTTTCTCGAAACCTGCAAAGAATTCGGCTTCGAAAAAGAAAAATCTGATTATTCGGTTTACAAAGTGATAAATCAGCGGCTGTGGGACGAATATTCGCGCGGAGAACGCGACAAAGCCTCGGTTCTCGTAGACAGATATTCGGAATACAATGAGACAATGGGCGTTTACGCCGACCCGGTGGAATTTCAACTCTCTTACGAGGAAAAACTTGCGCATACGAGCATAGTTTTCCCCGAAACCGAAAGTTGCCTGAAAAGGCTGAAAGCCGACGGTTACAAAATCTATCTCATAACGAACGGGGTAAAATACGTTCAGAATACACGTCTCGATCTGTCGGGGCTTAGACCGTATTTCGACGGAATTTTTATTTCGGACGAATTAGGCGTTGCAAAACCGTCGGACGAATATTTTAACGCCGTCGCTTCGGCTATACCCGATTTCGACAAAGACGCCGCCCTTATTATAGGCGATTCGCTTGTTTCGGACATTCCGCTTGGGAAAAACAACGGGGTTAAAACATGTTTTATGAATTATTTCGACGAGCCTCTGCCCGAAAACGAAATTTACGATTACAAAATACGCAGATTAAACGAATTATTTAAAATTCTGGAGGAGAATAATAATGGTTAAACATATCGTAATGTGGAAATTCAAAGCCGATAAAAAAGAAGAAATGAAAGAATTTCTCTCAAAACTCGAAAGCCTGAAAGGTCAAATCGAAGTTTTACGTTCTCTCGAAACAGGTATAAGCGCAAACGAAAATAACGATTACGACGCAGTACTTATAACGACTTTCGATAATTTCGACGATCTCGAAAAATACAAAAGCGACCCGCGGCATTTAGCCGTTTCGTCGCTCTGTAAATCGATTCGCGTCGAACGCCATTCGGTCGACTATATAATTTAACACAAAAAATATCAGCCGAATTTTATACTGATTTTATACTCCGCTCTTCCGCCCGCGCGGAGAAGTCGCGGACTGAAATCGTCGAATCTCGTAGTCGACGGTTCAATGCCGAGCGCGTAATCGCCGCTTATCATACTCTTCCACTGAAGCGTAACAGGAAAATCTTCGGTTTTATAGCGCAAATCGCAGTATAGCCCGATTTTTTCATTGGTCAGGCGGACATTTCCGCGCGATAAAACGTTATAGAACACCTCTTCTTCCCCGCCGTCTTTCGGCGGGGTTATTTTTAATTGTTCCGCCGCCCGCGAACGCGCGTATTCGGTAAGCCCGTCGCTTGACAATACAGGCATATCTATTCTCAACTCTTCGTCTAAAAACGGATAGCCGAAATTGATATGATAAAGCAAAACGTATTTATCGTCGGTAAAACTCTCGTTTACGAGCGTATCATTGATTTCTATTCCGTTTGCGCTTAAAAAATATCGGCGTTCAAGAACAAGATTCGAGCCGAAAAGCGCGGTTTGTCTGACTTTTCCGCCGACAACTATACCGTCGTTTTCTGTTCTATGATAAGTCTCTTCGGCTTTACGGTAATGCAGACTGCCGTGTACCGGTCGGTTTTCAACGCATGTACTCACGTTATCCGTTCCGCAGGTATATAAAAAGCCGCCCTCGAATTTCTCGGCAAAATTACCCTGATTGCCGTTTATTCCGTTTTTCGATAAAAACGAAACGTTTATGCCTTTATATTTTACCCACGAAATATCGAGCGCGTTATCTTTATTAAACAAAACCTCGATTTCTCCGATATGCGCGAGTATACAGTTTTTACCGTACTCGCCGCCGCTCGAAAAAACTATGTCGTAAGCAGAGACTATCTGTTTTATATTTCCGAGTTTTTTCATATGTCAAGATCGGGATTTTCGGCAAAATGTTTAAGCATAACCAAATTTTCCGTTTTGCTAGTATTAGTAATGGTTATACCTTTCTTCGCCGCAGGTTCGGTAACGAAAAATTCGTCGGACGTAAGTTCGCCGTAACGTATAAGCGTGGGCGTTTCTATATCGTGCTTTCCGAATTTACCCCTGCCCTCGATAAGTATAAACCCGTAAGCCGCGTTATCCGCCAACGTAACCGTACTATTCGGTTTTACCGTCAATCTCTTAGCGCAGACGAGTTTTGATTTATAGCATATCCACTCTTCCCTGTAAGCTTCGGATTCTCTTGCCACTATCGGTTTCATAAAGCGATGCTTTTTAAATTCGGGGTCGACGTTTTTCTCCCAGTCGATAACGTCCATGAGATAATCGAAATTGCCCTTTTCTTCTTCGGGGCAGTTCTTCCAGAGCAAATCTTCGGGAACGCAGTGTCCGCCATACAATACGGACTGATACATCGCGTATACGTCGGAAGCGAACTGCGGCTCGTAGGTGCAAAGGCTTGCGGGCGCATGAAGAACCCCCGGAGGAACGTCCCAACCCGTATCCAGTTCTATTTTATACGCCTGAGAATAGTCGAGAAGTTTATTATCTCCTTTCGTGAAGTTTTCAAGGCAGGTTTTAATCTCTTCTTTTGTACATTCGGGGTTAAGACCGAAGAAAGTAAACGGAAATTCTCCGCCGTGATTATTCATCTGCGCGGGGAAGAAATACATCTCGGGTTTACCTGCCGCCCCTACTCTGTTTGCATGCTCGTCGCGGTGGTGAATATGATGCGGCAACGGACCCTGATTATCGAAAAATTTCGAAAACATAGGCCACTTATGATATTTATTCCACAGATTTTCGCCTATCATTTCGCCTTTCAACTCGTCTACCATATCCCTAAGAAGCATTTTTCTTTCTCCGTCGTCGGAAACGACGTAAGAAAGCCCCTCGTCGGCAGGCGTATTCGGACCGTTCTCCGCCCAAGTGGTTGAAGCGAACCATCTTTCGTCGATTCCGCCTCTTTCAAGCCCCAGAATATAATAATCGTCGGGGTGTAGTTTGATTCTCTTGCCGGGGCGACAAAAACTTCTGGAAACCCACGTCGGTTTAAGTCTTAAAACGCCCTCGCTTTCTTTCAATAATTCTTTACTCAGCATATTTGCCTCCTTTTTTTCGATTGTACCACAAACAGCCAAAGCGGTATAGCACGACGGAGCAAAAAATAGCACAAGCCTGTAATTTTATTTCAACGCGGATAAATTTTGATTTTCCGTTGACATCGCGACGGAAAAATTATATAATTTAGATATGCGCGCGGTATTCGATAAAAACGAATTATATAAAGCTCTTGAAACGTTTCACGTTCTGTCAAGAGCCAACGTTACGGTTTTTAACTCCGATTTCGAAGCAATATGCGCTTACGGAGGTTTTCCCGAATACTGCGAAAAGCTGAGGCTCGACCCCGCGCTTGAAAAAAAATGTCTGCAATCGGACAGGAGATTTGCCAAGCGTTGCGCAGCCGAAAGAAAAAGCATAACCTATGCTTGTCATGCGGGAATCGTTGAAACCATACTACCGATTATTCGCGGGGATATGCTGTTGGGATATATAATTTTCGGCGGACTTAAAGACGCGGAAAATAAATATTCTTCCGAAACAACGGTCAAAAAAGCCTGCGAAAAATACTCGCTGAAAAGCGAAGAATATCTCGGTTATTATCAAAACTTACTTTCGGTAAACCGAAAACAACTCGACGCGTATTCGCGCGTTCTCGAATTGCAGATAGAAAATATTCTCAATTCTCGGTTTGTAAAGTTGAGCGGAACTCCGCGCGACAATAAAATTATAGACTACCTCGAACGCAATTACGCCGAAAACTTTTCCGCCGGCGAACTTTGCGACAAATTCGAAATATCGGAAAAGACCTTATATCGTATCGTCCGCGAACGCACGCGTTCGACGCTTAACGAGTACGTCACGAAACTAAGGCTTAAAAAAGCCGAAGAACTTCTGCTCGACACCGATATGTCCATAGCTCAGGTTGCGGGCGAAGCCGGTTACGACGATTACAATTATTTTATAAGGATATTTAAAAAGAATTACGGCGTAACGCCGCTTAAATTCAGAAAGGAGCAATAAAAATGTTTGAAGTAACTTTCAACGAAGCTTGCAAGCGAACCGTTAAAGAAGATTACGAGTGGCTCAGAATATGGTGCGACAACGTAAACGACGCAAACTTACCGCACGTCGCGCTTATAGGCGACTCTATTACCGAGGGATATTACAACGCGGTAAAATCCGGCTTAGACGGCGTAGCGCGCGTTGATTATCTTGCAACGTCTTACTCGATAAATTCGGAACTTTACAGAATAATAATCAAGAGTTTCGTAGAAGACACGGACTACGCCGCAATACATTTCAATTACGGCTTACACGATTGCGCAATCGCGAACGACGTATACGAAAAGCGTTACGGAGAAACAGCCGAATATCTTGCCTCCAAAGCCCCTACGGCTATATCGACCGTCACCAACGTACTTGACGAAACGCTTACTGCCGAGCGCGAAAACTGGAAAGACGTAGTTGCGGAAAGAAACCGCGTGGTTTTCGAGCTTGCGAAAAATCAAGGCTATGTTGTAGACGACCTGAATGCCGTATGCGCGAAAATGGAAAAAAGCGACAGATATTTTGACGGAGTACACTATGAAGCCGCGGGATACGAGAAATTAGCGGAAGAAGTTATAAAGACTATAAAACTTTTGCTTAAAAAATAAAAATATTTTTAAAATAAGGCATAAAAAAACTTTACATTTGAAATAAGTTATAGTATAATAGTAAAAGTCAGTCGGCTTTAACTATTATCTGGGTGTAGCGCAGTTTGGTAGCGCGCTTGAATGGGGTTCAAGAGGCCGGAAGTTCAAATCTTCTCACTCAGACCACACAAAAAGGACAATGTTTTACATTGTCCTTTTTGCGTGGTTTGAATTCAGTTATTTTAACCAAATTTTTCTAAAAAAAGAAAAATAACAAAAAATATGTTAAGTAACGCTATAAATTACAACCCGAAATGCGTTGCCGGCATAAACGGTAAGATAATCGGTTCATCTTACTGTTACGCTATAATCAAGTATTATAGCGAATTAAATAACTAATAATATTTTTACCCGAATATTAAACAACCCCACATGATTTACATGTGGGGGTTGTCTTATTGTTTCTTGATTATGGGTTTATCGGCAACGTATGTTTCCCATACGTTAAGCCTGTCGGATTCGTCAATCTCGCGTATTACCCGCGCCGGTACGCCCGCTATGATTACGTTTGACGGCATATCGCGCGTAACTACCGCGCCTGCCGCCACAATAGAATTCTTTCCTATCGTTACTCCGCCGCAAATTATCGCGCCCGAACATATCCAGCAACCGTCTTCTATAGTTATAGGCGCGGAATATTCGAGATCGTGTCTGCCGTCGGGATAATCTGCGTTAAGCCGTTCTTCCGCAATAAACGGGTGCATCGGCGTTGCCAACGTTACGTTTGCGCCTACTCACACTCCGTCTCCCAACGTTATCGGGGAAATATCGAGAAACGTGGAATTATAATTAACGAAGCACTCGTTACCGACATATATGTTTACTCCGTATTCGCAATAAAACGGAGCAAACACGGCGAAGTTTTTACCATTTGCCGACGGTACGAGTTTTTCTAACGCCCGCTGTTTAGCTTTGGCGCGTTTTATCGAAATTTTATTAAACTTCTGACAGCGGCTCATACCCTGCAAATGCCGCTCGGCTATATCTTTACTTGCGGAATTATAAAGTCTTCCGCCGACCATTTTATCCCAATCGCTTATATTATTCATTTTTGCTTCTCCGACTTTTCTTATTTTATCCACTCTGCGCATTCCAATTTTACTACAGTAAAAAATATTTATCTAAATATCAAACAAGATAAAGCGATCCCGATTAAATTTCGGCAATTAGTATACCCTGCTTTTTCAGAGTCATTCCGTTGCTTTCATCAACATTTTCGGCAATCAATACTTTTCTTATTTTTTCATTTATCGCGTATTCTCTGTCGCTCGGATTTATGTAGACGATAACTTTTTTACCGTCTTTTTCCCGTATATATTTCAAGGGATATCCGACGTTTTCGGATATTTCAAGCGCAGCATCGTAATCAAACGCCGCGTTTTCTTTTTTAACGGCAATCATCTTTTTTACGAAGTTATAAATCGAACGCTCGTCCGATTTTTGATATTCCACGCTTACACCCTTTCTCTTTTCGACAGGAAGATACAAACGCCCGTCAGAATCAGAAAAACCTTTGTTTTTCCCCTCCGTCCACTGCATAGGCGTTCTGGCTCCAGTCCGAACATATCCGCCGTCTTTATTTACCTTAAAATTATGTTTTATGCCTATTTCGTCGCCGTAATATATCATAGGCAGATTTTTATAAGTAAGGAGAAACGCAAATACACATTTCATCTCTTCGTCGCTTTTATTCGTAGCTACTCGCGTTATATCATGATACCCCGACGGAATCGAATAATATTTGTCATTACCCGTATTATCGCATAGCCTAAGCGTACTTTTTACCAAGTCGCGTATATTACCCTTTCCTTCGCGCGCAAAATAACTGTGTCCGCACTCAAAAGCAGGAAGAATATTCGAGCCTTTTTCGCCGCGAAAAAGTTCGTTATAGCCTACAGAACAATGTGAAAAATAATCTATATCGAAACCGCAAGCTGCGGAATCTTCGGGTTTGCCCCATTCAGACATAAAAATCGCATCGGGATATTTTTCCTTTGCACCGCCGATAAGTTGCGACCACAACCATTTAAAAGCGTTTAAATCATAATTTCCTTTTATCAGACTGTTTGCCATATCTACTCTGAAACCGTCTGCGCCATTATCGAGCCAAAATAAAATTATAGCCATTATTTCTTTTCTCAAAGGCTCTAAACGCTTGTCGGTATAAGAAATTTTCCACTTGTCGGAAAGCCACGGATCGTCGTTATTTTCCTTATTTTCAATATTGAAGCCATAGTTAAGCGCCGGCTGAAAAGAATAATAATTGACCATATAATTACCGTTCCTTTTCGCCATACCTTTAATTGTGTCGCTTCCGCCGACAAATATGTTGTTCGTCCAAATATAGTAATCGAAAAATTCGTTTTTCTTTTCCCGTTTAGATTTTAAGAACCAAGGGTGTTTATCTGAAGTATGTCCGACGACAAGATCAAGAAGAATCTTTATTCCGAGCGAGTGCGCCTTTTTTATCAACGCGGAAAAATCGTCGGAATTTCCGAATTTTTTATCTATGGAATAATAATCGGTTATGTCGTAACCGCCGTCTTTAAACGGACTTTTAAAGATCGGATTAAGCCATATAATATCAGCGCCAAGATCTTTTATATAGTCAAGTTTTTCTGTTATACCTGCAAGATCGCCTATTCCGTCGCCGTTTTTATCGTAAAAACTCGTTGGATAAACTTCGTAAATAATGCTTTTATTGAGATTCATATTTCCACCCTATAATGTCTTTTATAACCGGAAGCATAAAAAGCAACCATTATCAATATCAGAGTACCGACGAAAGCTTACCCTCAAATTATATTTTTAATTATTATATCCTTTAAGCCGAACGGTACGAAATTGTATTCGTCGGTATAATCTTTAGGATTTTTACCGTCTTTCCAGAAACCCCTGAATTCGAAATTATACGGGCTGACCCCCAAAGGTTCGGCTTCGGGTTTAAAATGATGCGGTCCGAACAAGTTGCGCAAGCTCGAATTCAGCGTTATTTCGACTTCGTTTTCACCGTCTTTCAAAAGGTCGGTTATATCGCCCTCGGTATCGAGTACGAAAAGCTTTTCGCCCTTTTCCGTCTTTACCTCGGCGGTCATAAATCTGCCTTTCAAATCGAGTATTGCTCTTCCCGTTTTCGGTTTTTCTATAACGCCTTTATATTTTATCGTACCCTTAAAGAAAGGATAGCCGTTTTCGTAAAGTTTATCAGTCACCGCCGGAAGTTCTTTTTTCGCATACAAAGCCATATCTTTACCAACGACAAACTCGCCTTTAAGATAAACGGGTTCTATCGACGTATCGTAATACAGGCAATTTCTTAAACTCTCGGTAGCAAGCGGATCGAACAATGCGAAATTAACCCCGTCGTGTTCGTAAAAATCTATAGAATAAATCAGTTCGTTTTCTCCGATTTTTATTTTATCGCTTATATCAGCCTCACAGAAGTACACGTCGAAATCTCCGCGGCTAAGTTTTACGGGTTGTCCGTTTATCTCGAGACTTAAAAATTCCGCCTTTTCCATTACGAGCGTTACCGACGTTTTTTCCTTTACTGTAAACGTTTGTTTAACGAACAGCTTTCCTTTATAATCTTCGCGGAGCAAATCTTCGAAAAGCCCGTATATAGGACGATAATCGCCATACTTCTCGCCGTCTTTCGAAATTCTTCCGTAGTCTGCCACCAAATAGTTTTTCGTAATATCCGTAACGGCGAATTTATCCGTGACGCAAAGCTCGACGGTTTTTTCGGCGGCGGTTTTCGCGTTTTCGCTCTTTATAAGAATTATCCCCTCGCCGCAGCCGAGCTTTATCTCGTCGGTTATATCGCTTTCGGTGAGAGTAACCAAATCGAGTTTACGGTATTTCTCGGAAATTCCTTTTATCTTAACCGTACTTTCCGCCGCGTAAGCAAGATTTTTGACGAAGAGAAAATCGCCTGTTTCGCCCGAACGCGAAGTAACGAAAGTATTCGCGTCATCGCAGGTGAAGCCGATTTCCGCGTTCTTGGTTATGTTTTCGAAAGTCTCGTTTCCGTCGAGTTCCGTTTCGCTCTTTATACCGTCGATATATTGCGGCTTACCTAAAACGCACAGTTTACCGTTAAATTGTTTTAATAAACTCAACGTTTCCGCGCCGATATTTTTCATTTCGGGTACAAGTACGGTTTTGTATTTTCTCTTTCCGACGACAAGCGCGCCGTTTTCGTTCTTGCCGTGTTTTTTCAGAATCGTTTCGTCTATCAGCTGGAAAGTAACGCCGTGTTTTCTGAGTTCGACAAGAAGAGAAGTAAATCTGTCGTCTATATCCTTAACGCCGTTTACGTCGTCTGCCTTGACAAATTCCGACCAGACGTCGCGAAGCGGAGAAATAACCGCTATATCGCAATTTTCTTCGGTATTGGAAATTATATAACCTAAGCGCGTGAAATAATCGTTAAACTCTTTAAAGCCCTTAAACCAGTTGCCGTGCGGAGAGAACACCGGCGGATGATCGGTTTTACCGCCGCGCGCCATAGAATAGGGATAAAGATGCTGACACATTTTACTTACGCCGTTGAAATACTGAAGATCTCCTACGCTTTTAAGTTCTTTCGGCGTAACGTCGTTACCCGAACATGCGAACGTTTCGGTCAAAGCGAGTTTCTTGCCGAGCTGACTTGCAACGCTGCCGAGCTGTTTGGAAGCAAGTTCGGTAGCGCAACATCTGCCGAGAAAATCTATCGCGGGGATATGCTCTTCTTCGTAAGTAGGCATAACGTCCGCGCCGCCCCACATCTGTGTGCCGAGTTTATTTTCTTCTACCGAATGACCGGTAAGTTTACAATTATGCGCGCCGCACCACTCGTATATCTTCTTATAGAAATTTTCGACGTAAAGTCTGTTCATTTCTTTGAAATATTTCTGACGGAAAGCATAACCCCTTTCGTCGTGAACGAAAAGCCATATAAGCCCGTCGCGCACGTCTTCGCCGCGATCTGCAAAAGATTTTTCAACGCACGGAGTATAAGCCGTTCCCCAACGGTAATATTGCGGCTCGTCGGTGAAAAAGCCCACGAGTTCGCGCCCGAAACTATCTTTAAAACGTTCGTAATACTTTTCGTGCGTTTCGTTTATAAAAGCTTCGGTAACGGCGGGGTTGAGAATATCCGTATTTGCGGGGCTGACGCGAAGATAAACGTTATGATATTTATCCTCGCCGGCAACCTTTTCGGTAACTCTTTTATAACCGTCTTTCGTCTCTATGTAGCTCGCGAATGCGGTTTTGTCGAAATCCCCGACGAAATGCTCCAGAAATCTCGCTCTGAAAGCTTCGTTTTCGAGAAGTTTTCCGCCGACGAACCCGCTTGGCCAGCCGTTTTCGTCATATATCCAGGCTTCCATTTTAAGTTCGCGAGCTTTATCGAGACAGGCTTTTATACAAGAAAACCATTTTTCGCCAAGATACTCGTCTTTAAGCCCCGTTCTTGCGTGCATTATAAAACCGCCGATACCGGCAGATTTCATTTCTTCGATTTGTTTAACAAGCTCGGCTTCGTCGAGATGATTATTCCACGACCAGAACGGCACGCTTTTATATTCGTCTAAATTACCGCTCAATGCGGCTTTGAGTTTATCGTTCATAAATACTCCCGTTGCATTTATATAAAATGACGAATATATTGTACTATAATTGACTTTATTTTACAAGCGTTTTTAACAATTTTATATAATTATAATATTCATACTTTTATACCGCGCTATTTCTTGCCGCCGTTTATGTATTCTCCGCTAAGCAGCCCGCTGTCGTAAGTAAATTCGTTACTTTCGTATACTCTGTACGCCGCCATAGCCTCGTCTATAATTCCGTCGAGCAATATGCCGAACTGCTCGGTATCTCTGACAAAAAGATAATATGCGAGCGAACCCGGAACGGAATTTATTTCGTTTATATAAACGTCTTCGCCGTCAAGCAGATAATCTATTCTGATTATACCCGTAAACTCTAATTTTCTGTAAACATATGCGGTTAATTCCCGTATTTTATTTGAAATTTTTTCAGGCAAATCGGCAGGAAACTTTTTTTCGGCGGGCGTTTTGTACTTTTTGTCGAAAGTTAAAATATCCTTGCCCGTAACAGGCTCCTCGCACTCGGAAACGATATATTTTCCGCCCGATTTATAACAGGCGCAATTGATTTCGCGGAAATTCGTCAAAGCCTTTTCCACTATGACTTTATCGTCGTAACGGAACGCGTTTTCGACTGCGTCGTAAAAATCTTTATCTTCTTTCACTACCGCTATGCCTATACTGCTGCCAAGATTCGCAGGTTTTATTATTATAGGCAGACCCAACCCCGCAACCAGTTTTTTCGCAAAGCCTTTACTTTTATAATAATTATCGCGTTGCAATCTTACATACGGCAGATACGGAACTTTAAGCCCCGCAAGCGCGATTTTGGTATAATACTTATCCATACTGACAGCAGACGAAAACATCGACGGCGAAGCGAACGGTATACGCGAAAGTTTAAGCCAACCCGCAAGCGAACCGTCTTCGCCGTTCAGCCCGTGCATACAGTTTACGGCGCAATCCACCCTTACGCGTTTTTTGAGCTTCCCCTTTTTCACTTCGTACAAATACTCGTCGGACGGCAACAACGTAACTTGTTTAAACTGCCGTTTTCCGTCGTATACGGCGAGATTTTTAAGTTCGTCGCCGCCGTACCATTTTCCGTCTCTTCCGACGTAAACGGGTACGGAATTATACCCCCTACCGTCGAGACAATTTGCCGTCATAACGCCTGTTATGACCGAAACGTCGTGTTCGCACGTTATTCCGCCGAAAAACACGAGAATATTTTTCATTTATTCCTCCTTTAATATCTATCGGGTAAATCGTTTATAAACATAACGTTATCTCCCGCTTTTACCGAATTTTTCAATATTTCCTGCGCGGCGGCAAGCGTCGCGACTTTTTGCGTTTCGCATTTTTCGCAACTTACGCCGCTCAAAACGAAATCGGCAAACCTGCCTACCGCAATCAGCATATCCGCGGTCGCGGAAATTATTTTACCCGCTTCGCGGTTAAGTTTCTCGCTTTCGTCGCCGCACTCCGCAATGCCTGCCGTTACTACTATTTTTCTGCCGTCGAAACAGCTTAAACATTCGATTCCGCTTTTTACGCCCTCTATATTCGCGTTATAACCGTCGTCGATTACGGTTACGCCCGCCGCGGTTTTAGTAACCGAAAATCTATGCTTCGGCGGAGTAAGTCTTCGCGCCGCCGCAATCATTCGCCCGACGGGAACTCCGAGTTTTTCCCCTACCGCGAACGCTATCAAAAAATCGGTTACGTTATGTCTGCCGAAAAACGGAGCCGAAACGGTATATTTTTTATCTTTATTTATAAGTATAAATTTTGTTCCGACTGCGGAGAATTTTATATTTTCCGCTCTTATCGCCGCCCGCGCGTTTATGCCCGCAAGCACTTTTTCACATTCCGCGCCGACGTAAATTTCCAAACTGCCTTTTGTATCGGCAGAAATCACCGCAAATCCGTTTTTGCCGACGGCGCGAACGACTTCGCCTTTCTCTTTAATTATATTATCTACGCTCTCGAAAGTTTCGAGATGCTGAGCGGTAATCCCCGTTATAACGGCTATATCGGGTTTTACCATACCGCAAAGCTCCGATATGTCGCCTGTTTTTCTCGCTCCCATTTCAGCTACGAATATCTGAGTATTATCTTTCAGCCCTTTCAGCGAAATACAAATACCAAGCGGCGTATTATACGATTCGGGCGTGGTTAAAACTTCGTATTTAAGCGAAAGCAATTCGCGCAAGTAATTTTTAACCGTAGTTTTTCCGCAACTGCCCGTAACCGCTATTTTTATAAGATCGGGTCGGTTGTCAAGTTTTTTCCCGGCGGCTTTAATATATCTCCGATATTTTGCCGCGTCGTAAGGCGACAGAATAAAGGTAGCCGCCACGGGCGCTAACGGCAACAAAACAGCCCACGCGAACGCCGACGGGAAAAACGTATACGCAAAATTTATCACCGCGAACCTTTCAAGCAAAAACGCCGCCGTATAAGGAAAAGCCGCCCACAGAATAAACCCGACTATATGTATTCTTACAAATCTGAAAGTGGGTTTTGCTTTCATTTTTATTTCGGTAGAGCGGTCGCACAACACGGCAAGCGCGACGGACATAAAAAAGCCGAGCAACGCGATAAGCGACGACTTACGGGCAGCCAAAGACGAAACGGAGAAAGCGGTGCCGAAGACGACGCACACGAGAATAGTTTCGACATCCGCCGCAAGCGATTTTTTTAAGCACGGCAGGTATTCCCCCGCGCGGTAGCCGCACTGTTGATGAACGGCGGCAAACTTAGCGATAAACGCTCTATATAAAGCTATAAGCGTAAAAAAAGAAGAGACATAAACAATTATTTTATCCATTTTTATCACCGCTTGTCAAAAACGAAAACGCCAAGCCGTTAAATTCGCGCGGCTTATCGACAAAGCAAAAATGTCCTGCGCCGCCTATCATTACAAGCCGCGAATTTTTCATAAGTCTTTTCATTTTACGCGCCATATACGGCGGGGTGGTTTTATCCTTTTTACCGAAAATCAAAAGCGTATTATTCGTTATTTTCGCATACTCTTTATCGAGCGTATCGGCTATTATCTTTTTGAAACTCTCTTTCATAATCGGAGACAAGCCGACGTAATCCGACGAATAAAACCTTTTTAATTTTTCGCGCGGAAAAAAATTTTTCAGCAACAAAAAAGACGCCCGCCTAACCCGATATCGGAAATTCCTCTTCGGCTTCAAGCCCGCTGCGCCCGTAAAAATCAATTTATCTATTCTGTTGTCGTTTTTCAGCAGCCTTACAGCCACCCTCGCGCCGAACGAATGAGCGAGAACGTCGATTTTTTCTTCCCCCGTATCGTCTATAACCCTTTTTATCTCCGCGGCGTAATCGTCGAGCGAATACGGTCGGTCGGGTTCTGGCGTCTGTCCGAACCCGCTCATGTCAACCGCTATAACCCGCATAAACCGCGAGAAAAATGCTATTTGTCTTGAAAAACTTTCTTTATTCGCGCCATAGCCGTGTAGCATTAAAAGAACTTTTCCTCTGCCCTTATCTATCGCGCTTAAATTTGCAATTTCGGTTTTTATAGCGTTTTCTCCATAATAACCGCGTCGTCGTCGCCGTAATACCCCGCTCTTTCGCCTATTTTCGAAAAGCCCAACGCCGAATAACATTTTAACGCCGCTTCGTTGCGTTTTCTGACTTCGAGAAAAATATGCTTTACGTTTTCTTTTCGCAGTGCGGAAAACAACGTTTCGAAAAGCTTTGTGGCGATTTTCTGTCTGCGATATACATTATCTACCGCAACAAGCAGAATTTCGCAATCTTCGAACAGTCTCGTCGCTCCCAGATAGCCCGCGACTTTGCCGTCGACTTCGGCTACGAAACCTATAAAACGCGGCAAATTGAACGACGACAATATCATATCGGCATTCCACGGGTCTGAAAAACACTGTTTTTCGAGCGCGACCACTTCGCCTACGTCTTTAAGCTCCCACTTTCTGAATATCACGCCTCTTCCTCCGCCTGACTTTTTTTAACGTACAGAGGAACGAGCGTTTCGGCGTCAAACTCCGCTTCGTCGAGTTTCGCTTCGACAGCTCTTTCGAAACCGATTTTGACGTCGGCAATAAGCGCGCCGATATTGTCTGCGTCATCGTCGGCAATAACCGTATATTCGCCTTTTAAAGATTTAATTTCTTCGGCGGACATAAAACGCGGAGACATCGCGACCTTGCCGTTTTCGTCAAAACCGCAGGCGTAATAATTGCCGTGGCGGGCGGATATTATCGCGAGTTTTTTAACGCGGTCTGTTATACTATATGCCAGCGTTTCGAACGAAGTTACACCAAGCGTTTTTTTATGAAACGCATAAGCAAACGCCTTTATCGTGGAAACGCCTATTCTTATGCCCGTAAACGACCCCGCACCCACCGAGCAGGCAAACACGTCGACGTCGGATATTTCGATTTCGGCTTCTTTCAAAGCCTTTTCGATTTCATCCATTAAAACCACGGAGTGCGAAAGAGCGCAATCCGCAAGATATCTTATGCTTTTTTTCTTTCCGTTCGCTATCACGGTAAGATATTTTCCGCTCGTATCCGTCGCAAGATAATTCATAGGGTTATTCTCCTTGTCGAGTCGTCGATTTTTTCTATTTTTACCCTTTTACAGTTTTCGGGCAGAACGTCGGAGATATTTTCACTCCATTCTATAAGGCAAACTCCGTTGCCGTAAAAATAATCGGTAAGACCGAGACTTTCGGCGTCTTCGCCACCCGACAACCGATAACAGTCGTAATGATAAAGCTTGCCGCCGTAATCGTTCATATAAGCGTAAGTCGGGCTTGTTATCTCGTCCGTTACGCCGAGAGCGAGCGCAACGCCTTTTGCAAAAACCGTTTTACCCGCGCCCATTTCGCCGTCTAACAACACCACGTCGCCCCGTTTCAGTCCGGAGCCGAATTTTTTTGCAAGCGCGATAGTCTCCTCCGCGCTTCCGGTAATAATTTCCATACCGTGATTATACTATAATTACAAAAATTTGTGAAGTAAATTTTTAAGTCTTTTATATAAAAGAACCGTAATTACGGAATTAGCGACGCCTTTTATTAAATTGAAAGCAAACGCAAAGCCCCAAATTTTTAAAAATTCTTCGCCGGCGGCTTCTCCGAAATAAAGCGGAAATATCAGATATCTGTTCGTCGCGAGCGCGAGCGACGCGGTTAAAACCACCGCTACCGACAAAGTTATCAGAACGGTAGACAGCTTTCTTCTGAAATAATAAACGACGGACGGAAACACCACGAATACCTGAGCGAGAATAAAATTCGAAAGCTCTCCGACTCCGCCCGATGACGATACGAACAAATGCAACGCAATAGATATCGCGGCGACGATTTCACCCGCCAAAGGTCCTATCATATAAGCCGAAAGCAGTATGACCGCAAACGAAAAATCGAGTTTAAAATACGGCGTTGCAGGAAAAATCGGAAATTCGAGCAGCGACACACCGAACGCAAGCGCCGACATAACCGCCGTCAAAGCAATTCTTTTAGCCGTAAAATATTGTTTTTTTTCTTCCATATTTGCCTCCCGAAAAAAAATAAAAACCCCGTCTGAAAATCAAACGGGGTATAAAAACAGACATAAAATTAAAATCTCTTCCTATCCGGACTATACCGTCGGTACGGGAATTTCACCCGTTCGGGATCGCTGACGATCTTCGCAGACTATACTGCCGGTGGGGAATTACACCCCGCCCCAAAGACTTTCTAAGCGTATTATATAACGCAGCTGTCGTAATGTCAAGCGTTTTACAAAAATTTCATCGACAAATATTTTGCTTAAACCGCTTGTCTTTTATTTTGTCATATAGTATAATGAAAGTACTTGTTTTATTTTCAAGGAGGTATTTTTTTAATGAAAGCTAAACAAGCGAAACAATTAAGCAAATTATTAGCGTTTTTAGGCGCGATTCTCGCGTTGGTGGCGGTAATTATGATTTTCTTACCGCAAATCGTTTCGGCAAACGAAAACAGCGATACCGCTTACAACGGAATTAAACTCGCATTCGGCGCAACGCTCACGTCTGCGGATTTAGGCGGTATAGTAGGCGGTTCGGCTAAAATAACGTTTTCGTTTATGAATTTGCTCGCTTACATTCTCGTTCTTGTAGGCCTTGTAATCACCGTATTACAACTTGTAGGTATGTGCAAGGGCAAACTTGCGACTTTAATCGCCGCAATCGCTTTAATCGCCGGCGGCGTTTTATTCTTCTTTGTTCTTAACTTCTCGTCTATTGCAACTACTACGGAAGTATTAGGACATTCGAAGACCACTACGGCTACTTTCGCAAGCTATAATTCCGAAAACACAACAATCTGGAAGCTTGGCTACGGCGCGCTTGTAGGAGGAATAACCGCTATTGTCGGCGGAGTTCTTACTCTCGGAAAAGCTGTTATCGACTAATTAAATTTAAAAATTATAAAACTCCCGTCGGATACCGTTTTATGCTATCTTCGACGGGAGTTTTTATATATAATTTTGTTTTATCGGTCTATGAACCGGCATTTCGGAAAATGAGCGAATACCGTTCATAAAGACATTATCGGGGCAATTTATCGGAGGGGTATTTCTCGCTTGCGTTCAATAGAATATAACGCCGTTTTTAATTAAGATATTCGCGGATAAGTTCCGCCAAATCGCCCGCGCCGAGTATAAGCAACGCTTCGACACTTTCGGCTCCGTTTTTCAGATATTTAATCAATTCGTCGAAATCCTCGAAATATTTTCCGCGTTCGCCTGTATCTTTATATAAATCAAGTGCGCTACCGCCGGGTTGAAATTCTTCTCTCGCAGGGAAAGTTTTATATAATATCGGATTTTCTATTTCGGATAAAACACGAATAAATTCGTCTTTTAAAAATATCGTGCGAGAATATGTGTGCGGCTGAAATACCGCGCGGAATTTATCGCCGTATACTTCGCGGGCGGTGGATAAGGCGGCTTCTATCTCTCTCGGATGATGCGCGTAATCTATAATCACGTCCGCGCCGTTTAATTTTCCGACCTTTTCAAATCTTCTTCTTACGCCTTTAAAATTTTTCAGTCCGCGTTTTATATACTTTATATCTATACCGGTTTCCGTTGCGACCGCAGCCGCCGCAAGCGCGTTTACCGCGTTATGTCTGCCCGCCACTTTTAATTTTATACGGCACAATTTTTCTCCGCCCTTGACAAAATCAAAGGAATACGCGCCTTTTTCGGACTTCATATTATCCGCCGTATAAAGCCCTTTATTCAACCCGAACGTAACGGCGTTTAAATCAGCAAACGCAGATAAAATTTTATCGTCTGCATTTATAATAGCCTTATCGGCGGTTTTTAAATATGTATAATAACAATCGGCAAGTTCTTCGCGTGAAGAATAACAGTCTAAATGGTCGGCGTCCGCGCTGAGACACACTGCCGCGTTACATTTGATATCGAGCAAATTTTTCTTATATTCGCAAACTTCGGTTAAAAAGAGTTTCGAGCCGCGTATCACGCAGTTGGAAAAGGTTTTATCTTCCCCGCCGATATGCGCGGTAAAATCTTCGTTTGCGGCAGCGTATATATGCGCAAGCATACAAGTGACCGTAGTTTTCCCGTGACAACCGCCGACGCCAACGACTTCGCGGAAGTTCTCAGCCACGCTCTTTAACAATCCGCTTCTGTTCAGTATATACAAGCCCAGTTCTTCGGCGCGTTTTAGTTCGGGGTCGTCTTTTCTGACGGCGTCCGAATACACCGCCATCTGCACGTTTTCAAGCATTTCAGGGTGATGCCCGATAACTATGGTCGCGCCAAGTTCTTCAAGTTCGCGGGTGTAAACCGAAGCGCGCAAATCGCTTCCGCTGACCTGAAAGCCGAAACTTAAAAGATATTTTGCAAGCGCGGACATACTCACCCCGCCGATTCCTATAAAATGTACGCAGAAATTCATTATATTAAGTCCTTACGCTATCATTTTATGATATTTGCAACGGTTTAACGCGATTTTTCAAAAAAAAATAAAAAATTTTCGATTTTTTGTTGAAAAGGTGAAAAAAATGTAGTATCATATAAGCGAAAGTAGCCGTTATACTTCGCATACGGCTAAGTCGGTTTAACGCAAACAGCCGAATTAAATACATGATCAGGTGGTAAAACAAGATGAAAATTTCAGACGTAAGGATCAGACACGTTCAGAAAGACAGCGGCAAACTCAGAGCTGTGGCTTCTATAACTATAGACGACTGCTTTGTTATTCACGACATTAAAATAATCGACGGTTCAGACGGCTTTTTCGTCGCCATGCCCTCGCGTAAAACTCCCGACGGAGATTATAAAGACATAGCGCACCCGATAAATACCGAAACCCGTCAACAGGTTATCGATGTTGTTTTAGACGCGTTTAAAAAAGACGCGGCTCAGAATTTATAATCGGAATAAAAGACGAAACAGCCCGAAAGCGACGCTTTCGGGCTTATGGAGTATGATAGGCTATATCAGTTCTTCTTGAAATTCGTACTTTCGGCTTCGCCGGGTTTTATACCTACCGACACGTTGTCGATTTTTCTCGAACGAAGAGCTTCGACGGGTTCGGGTTTTAACTCGAAACGATAATCTTTGCCGTGTTCGAAAATACGTTTTTCTATTACGTTATGCGAAGGTATCATCTCGCTATCGGGCGTGATAGTCTTGCCGTATTTGAAAAATATCGAGCTTTGAGGCAAGTCCTCGACCTTTTCGTAATCTTCTTTTACGGAAGTAAACTGCGCCGTAGCGCCTAAAATATCCCTGACGTATTCGACGTTTTCATGGAGGGACAGAGGTTCGGGGAATTTGCCGTCGGGGATAACTTCAGACGGGTCTTTTTTGCCGTATTTTTTCATAAGTTCGCATGCGTTATGCAAATGCGTTACTTCGGTATGGAAATTTTCTTCCCAAATACCTTTCACATAATCGTCCGTTTCGGTTTCATAACACGACCAGTAAAGGAAACATTCGCAATATTCGTGCCACAAAAGCATATCGAGCCAACTGCCCTTTGTATCTATAAGGCTTTCGTATTGCGTAACGTGTTCTTCTTCTACAAGAGCAATCTCTTCATACAATCTGCGAGATAAATCATTGTTTCCGAAATTCGCCAGATTCATATAATAGTTCATCGTCTGCTGTTCCGCGGCGGTGATAATCATAGTCGCTAGCACGGTCTGCTTGTCTGCTGTTTTATTATTTACGGGTTTTCTGACGTTATCCGACGGATATCTGTGGTGTGCGATGGTAGGTCTGCCCGGCATTATCTCGGTATACCCGCCGACAAGCCTTTCAGCCAGCACTCCCTGCTCCATTTCAAGCTGATTAGCATAGCGGTAAAGATGATCGAAGTCTTCTAAAAGCGCGAAATCCAACGCTTTTTTAACGTTAAAATTCTTTTCTTTTTTAGCGAGTTCCGCCGTCAGGTCGACCGCCAGCTGTTCATAACCTATCGTATGTTCGAGAACGGTTTCGTCGATAGGTTTAAGCATAGATATTTTCAGCTGTTGCCGTTTTTCCTGCGCGCGGGTTACGGAAAGTTCCCGTCGCAAATCGTTGTCACGGGTATGTCTTGCAAACTGATGACAAAACCAGTTAGCTTCAAATTCCGTACCGTTCATTAAAATAATTCGAGTTTTCGTATACGGGTCTACTTCGTGTTTATTATACGAATGCGGATAGAGTTTATCCCACGTTTCAAACACTGTCTTTTTTTGCGGTTTCTCTTTAAAAGGATTCATATTTTACCTCACAATAAAAAAATCTGCGGAAATTTTCGTTCCGCAGATAATTTTTGACTAATTATAAAAATTCTATTCACAATTTTTTAAATCGTTGAGATAAGCCGCATAGTACGCGTCGCTCGGCATACGCCAATCGCCGCGCGGCGAAAGAGAAACGCTGCCGACTTTAACCCCGTCGGGCAGGCACGAACGCTTGAATTGCTGACCGAAAAAGCGTTTTATAAACGTTTCAAGCCATTTATATATAGTCTCTTCGGAATACTTTCCGTTAAAAGTTTTTTTGGCTATCGCATATATTTTAGACGGAGCAAACCCTGCGCGGACGAAATAATACAGATAAAAATCGTGCAGTTCGTAAGGTCCGACTATATCTTCGGTCTTCTGGCTGATTTCTCCGTCTTTAGCGGGGATAAGTTCGGGGCTTACGGGCGTAGCGAGTATATCTTTTAAAATCGCGCCCGTTTTACCGCCCTGCTTTTCCGCAACGTAATTAACTATATATCTGACGAGCGTTTTAGGCACGGAAGCGTTTACGCCGTACATAGACATATGATCTCCGTTATAGGTCGCCCAACCGAGCGCGAGTTCGGAAAGATCGCCCGTACCTACGACTATTCCGCCGTTTTTATTAGCGACGTCCATAAGCACTTGCGTGCGTTCGCGCGCCTGCGAGTTTTCATAAGTAACGTCGGTCAGGCGTTCGTCCTGTCCGATATCTTTGAAATGGCTAAGCACGCTGTCGGTTATATTTATTTCTTTAAGCGTTACGCCGAGCGCTTCGGCAAGTTCTACGGAGTTATTCTTAGTTCGGCTCGTAGTTCCGAAACACGGCATTGTAACAGCGATTATATCTTTACGTGGGCGTTTAAGCAAATCAATCGCTCGGCACGCGACAAGAATTGCGAGCGTACTGTCAAGTCCTCCCGAAAGACCTATGACGAGGCTTTTACAGTTTATTTTTTCGACGCGCGTTTTAAGCCCCTGAGCCTGAATACGCAAAATCAATTCGGCGCGGGCTTCTATTTCGCTGTTATCCGACGGAACGAACGGGGCAGGAGAATATTTCCTGTCGAACTCGTCCGACGGCTCTGCCGAAAACTCTATAACCTTATATTCCGTATTGCTTGCGGGAATATAATTGAACAGTCTTTCGCGTTCGTATTCTATGAACGACAAGTCGACGTCGGCTACGGTAAGTCCGTTTTCGAACAACTCGCTTTCGCCTAATAGTTTACCGTTTTCGGCAATAAGATTATGCCCCGCAAAAACCATATCGGTAGAAGATTCTCCGTCGCCGGCATCGCAATAGACGTAGGCCGAAACAGTTTTTGCCGACTGCGCAAGTACGAGCGAACGACGATATTCGGCTTTACCGATAAGCTCGTCGCTTGCGGAAAGATTTAAAATCAAAGTAGCTCCGTTTACGGAATGATTATATGACGGAGAATTTACAGCCCACAAATCTTCGCAGATTTCTATGGCGATTTTCTCCGATTTCATCTCCGCGTTTACGAATATGAGTTTTGTTCCGAACGGTACTTTTTCTCCGCCGATAATTATTTCCGTATTATCCTCCGACGCGGGCGCAAACTGACGGCGTTCGTAAAACTCGTTATAATTCGGTATATAAGTTTTAGGCGTAACGCCCATAATATTTCCGTCGAAAAACGCGACGGCGCAGTTATAAAGCCTGCCGTTAAACCTTAACGGCGCGCCGACAACAAAGAAAATTTTATGATTTTTACTGTAATTTTTAATTTCGAGCAACGCATTTTCGACTTCAGACAGCATAAGCGGCTGATAGAAAAGGTCGGAAGCCGTATAACCCGTTAAAAACAATTCGGGGAAAACAAGCACTTTAACGCATTTAGTTTCCGCGTTTAAAATTTCGCGTTTAACCGTTTCGGCGTTGGTTTTCACGTCGGCAAGTTTAACTCTCGGAGTAACCGCGCCGACTTTTACGAAACCGAAGTTTTTATCGTTTACCGCCGCTTTATGTTCGCATTTTTCACCGAGTATATCTTCGACCGTTACAGATAACGCCCGCGCCAGCCCCTGCAAGGCTTCGGTCTTCACGCTTTTGGTTTTACCGGACAAAATGCGATTAAGAGTTCCGAGCGGAACGCCGCTTTTTACGGAGAGTTCTTCCGCCGTAAAACCGCGTTCGTTTTTATATTTTCTCAAATTACAAATTATATCGTTCATAATAAATACAGTTTATCACTTCCGATAAAATTTGTAAAGCGTTTTTAGCCACAGAGAAACTCAAAAATCGTTTTACCGTCGTTTTCGGAAAAGTTACAGACAATCGAATCGAGTTCGGTTATACGCTTTATTATCTTTAAATCAAATTCGCCAAAATTCGCTTTGCCGAAAGTAAAAACTACTTTTATTTCGTTTTTGGTTTTACAACTTTTTACGGAGATTTTATCCCCGTTTTCAGCGCCGTCGATTATAGCGGAAAACAGAATTTGCCAAAGTTCGTCGATAAATTCTTCCTGCGCGGCGATAACTATCGGCGGCAAATCCACATCTACGTCGAGTTCTTTCCGTTCTACCTGTTTATAAAATTTAACGGCTTGACGTTCTATCTGCTCGTTAAGATAAAACGACCGCTTATCAGAAATATGCTCCGATTCGAGTTTACTTAAAAGCATCGCCTTATCTACAAGTTCGGATAGCGCGCGACTTTCGGAATAAATTTCGCCGCAAACAGATTTTCGTTCATTCAACGTTATATCGCCCGATATCAGTCTTTCGGAAAGGCATTTCAATCTATCGACAGGCTTGCCGAATTTAAGCGAAAAACTCTCTATAAACCCGCTTTTAAGCACCTCGGCAGAATCGAGTTGAGCCAGAAGCATATTAAGCCCGTCGGCAATTTCGTCGAAACTCTCGTTTTTTACCGTAGTCACCTTTACGGTAAAATCACCCGACTCGGCGGCAACGAGCGCGCGATCCACCTCCCTCAAAAACGCATTTTCGCTCTTTTTATAATTCATTATTACTACTATAGACGAGAGCGCGCACGCCGCAACGCCGATAACTATCATCACAAGGATATAATCCTCGAAAAAACCGTCGAGAACAATAGCGTCGAAAGCAAAAGCAATAAAACTCAAAGCCCCCGCAATCACATAGCATACAAACAAACGAAGCGCAAGTCTCCAAAAATTTTTATTTTTTCTCTCAAGCGTTTTCATTTATAATCACCTCGAACGTACTTCCCTTGCCCTTTTCCGACGTAACTCTGAGTTTCCACCCGTGCAAATCGGCTATCTTTTTTGCAATGGTAAGCCCTAACCCAACGCCCTTTGTCGGACGAGCGGAATCTTCGCGATAGTAGGCTTCGAAAATTCTATTCAACGCTTCGTCGCTTATGCCGTCGCCGTTATCGGCAACGCTTAAGACATAACCGTTTGAAGTAGCTTTGCCGGCAACGTTTACCTTACCGCCGTTACCCGTATACTTCACGGAATTCGACAGCAGGTTCAGCCACAGCTGCCGCGCCAAAGCCCTGGCGGCAACAACCTTAAAACTATCGGCTTTAACGGTAATTTCAACGCCTTTTTTCTGCGCTTCGTTATGAAGTTGCAATACACATTCTTCTATTTCGTTTTTTATATCGAACTCTTGTTTTTCCACAGCCGAATTTTTTACGTCGACGCTATGCAGATAAGCAGTGGTTTCGGCAAGCCCCTTTAGCCGCTCGCATTCGGCTGAAATTATTTTGCCGTATTTACAAATTTCTTCTTCGGTGACGTTTTCGTCTTTCAACATCATCTCGGAAAAACCCTTTATAGAAGTTATCGGGGTTCTGAATTCGTGCGTGAAGTTATTTATAAAATCGTATTTTGTTGCGGCGACTTCACCGAGTTTTTCGGTAAAAGAATTAAGTTTCTCTACTATCCCGTTAAGCTCTTCGTCATGTTTCACGGGGCGTATTTCTGCCGAGTAGTCACCGACCGACACTTTTTTTACAACCGTTTTTACGTCGCATATAAGTTTACGCTCTCGCCTGCGGGTCAACGAAATAAACAACGCGGATACAACAACTCCGCTGCCGAACGCTCCGACAAAAAACATCAGCGCCAATATCAGTATACTATCGGTAATATACATCAGTTCGGAAAGCCAAAACACAACCAACAAACGTAATACCGATAAAGCCGCCGCATAACCAAGCAAAACCGCAAAAACGATTTTTATTACGTCAAGTATCTTTCTCATTTTCCACTCCCTGATAGCCTATACGCATTACGGTTTTTATCGAAATTTGCGGAAATCGCTCTATCTGCCGCCTTATTTTGGAAATATACACTTTCACTATATTATCGTCGACATCACTGTCTACACCCCAGAATTCGTGGAAAATCTCCCATTTGGTAAAAACTTTTTCGGGGTAAGAAAACAGTTTATAGAGTATAGCAAATTCGGTTTTTGTCGGAATGACTTTTTCTCCGTTTTTTAAATTTATCACCGAATTCGTTTCGCAGTCGAACACGATATCGCCAACCGTAATTTTTCTTTCGGTGTTTATTCTCGCCCGTCGGCATACGGCTTCGATACGCATAATCAACTCTTCTCCGTCGACGGGTTTTACGATATAATCGTCCGCGCCTAAGCCGAAACTGAGTTTTTTATCTGCCGTAGTTCCCTTTGCCGTTACCATTATTACAGGCAGAACGGGGTCTTGCCGACGAATTTCTTTAAGAACCATATTACCCGAAATTTCCGGCATCATTTCATCGCAAATGAGCATATCTATATGTTTATCAATATAAGCGTCGAGCGCTTCTACTCCGTTTTTTACCGCTATAACGTTAAAGCCCCGCTTTTTCAACAATTCGGTTAAATAGATAAGAATATCGTTGTCGTCATCGGCTAATAAAATATTCATAAATTTACCTCTGCTTTCATTTTAACAAATTACGGGTTAAAAAACAGTAAATTTAAAAAGAAAAATAAAAAATTTAAAAACTCTTCAATATTTACTGATTTTTAACCGTTGATATGATACAATATGAGCGGAAAACGATTAAGAAACAGGAGCGAAAAATAAAAATGAAAAAACGCATTATTTTAATTTCGGTTTTAACGGCGTGTACGATTTTATTCGTTTACATTTTCGCAAATCTGTATACAGGTTGCAAAAAAAGCGACCGTAAATTTACCGAGGGAACATGGGCGATACAAAACCTCGAAACAAGCGAACTTATAATAGAAGATTTCGAATTTATTTTATCAGAATATAATGAAAACGCCGACGTAAATTATATTTATTCAAACCGTAAGAAACTTACGCCGAGTTTAATAATTAACGGAGAAAAGGCTGCTCTCGAAGGGGTCGGTTGCGATCATAGAATAATGTTTTTCGATTTTAATTGGAACGGATATCGTATCGGCGGAACAGCGCGGCTGAAAAAACCGAAAAACGTTGCTTACTTATCTGCAAATATCAATATCTCGAAGATTTTATCAGACGAAAGCTATGAACCTATTTTCAGCGAAAACGTAACTTTAATGCCGAAATAATAATATTTGCTCAATAAAAAAGACTGTTGCAAGTTGATTAAAACCTGCGACAGTCTTTTATTTGTTCTCAATTTTATATTACGCAATGTACGGTAACATATATTTGGGCAACTGCTCTTTGGTTGCGGAAACCGTCAATTCGATAGCTACGTCGTTATCTTCGCAAACTTTCTTAATCTCTTCAAACGATTTTTCCATTTCGTCGAGTTTACCGTGTGTTATACGAAGCAATCCGTCTATGAACACGCTTTCGATATCGTGATTGCCCGCTATCAGACCTTTTACAAAACCCTCGAAACCGTCGACGGTATTTATTCCGTACTCGTCGGTATAAACGCATTTAACGTTAAGATTGATTGCTACAGAACATTCTCTTTTATCCGTAATAAAAACAACGTTGCCCTTAGCTTTTTCAGCCGCCGCATTTACGTCGTCTATCATAATTTTAGTCTTGCCGAAGCCTTTTGGTCCATAAATAAGTTTTATCATAAAACGTTACCTCCGTTTTTTTCTGATTATATTGTACACTATTTTTTTTGCAATTTCAACAGTTTTCAAAAAATAATCCAAAAATTTTTCTCAACCAAAATTTAAGCCTATACAAAACAACCTGAAACGAGCTAAATTTCTTCCTGATTCGTCAATTTCGCTTCTCTGTCGGCAATGGCGAGAGCGTCGATAAGCTCGCCTATATCCCCCTCGAGAAATTCTTCGAGAGTGTATACCGTATAACCTATTCTATGATCGGTTATACGCCCCTGCGGGAAATTATATGTTCTTATCCGTTCGGATCTGTCGCCCGTACCTACAAGACTTTTTCTGTTAGCCGCGTACTCGCTCTGATACTGTCCGTTATAAAAATCATATAATCGACTTTTCATAACTTTCATTGCTTTTTCGCGGTTTTTAAGCTGCGAACGCTCATCCTGACAAGTCACGACTATACCTGTCGGAATATGCGTCATACGGATACAGGATTCTGTTTTATTGACGTGCTGACCGCCCGCCCCGCTCGAACGGAAAGTATCGATTTTAAGGTCTTTTTCATCGATATTTATTTCTATATCTTCGACTTCGGGAAGCACCGCCACCGTAACGGTGGAGGTGTGTATTCTTCCTTGCGATTCGGTATCGGGTACGCGCTGAACGCGATGAACCCCGCTTTCGTACTTAAGTTTACCGAAAACGCCCTTGCCGCTTATCGAAAACACAACTTCTTTAACTCCGCCAAGTTCCGTCATATTACTGTCGATTTCTTCGGTCTTCCAACGGTTTTTTTCGGCAAATTTAAGATACATTCTATACAACTCGTAACCGAAAAGCGCGGCTTCTTCGCCGCCGGCTCCGCCGCGGATTTCCACGATAACGCTTTTATCGTCGTCGGGGTCTTTCGGCAAAAGCAATATTTTAAGTTTTTCGGTAATTTCGGCAAGTTTATCTTTACACGCGTAAAACTCGTCGGAAAGCATTTTTTTCATTTCAGGGTCGGTTTCGCTTTTTAAAAGTTCTTCGGCGTCGCTACCCTCTTTCTCGACTTTTTTATATTCGAGATATTCGTTTACGGTATCCTCCATATCCGCCCGCTCTTTAGTATAGCTTTTCCATTTAGTCATATCCGAAAGCGCGTCGGGCGACGAAAGCAATTCGCCTAATTCGTTATATCTTTCAAGAAGTTTTTCAAGTTTAGCTATCATAAAAGCACCGCCTTTACTATTCTTTCGACGTTTTCCAAATCCCTGTAAATATCGGTTATATATTTATCACCGAACATCGCGGCTACAGTTTCAGCCTGCCCCGCGCCGACTTCGAGAAGCACCACGCCGCCTTTATAAAGATATTTTTCTGCTTCTGCAGCGATTCGTCTGTAAATATCATAACCGTCGGCTCCGCCGTCAAGCGCAAGTCTCGGTTCGTAATCTTTGACTTCGCGTTGAAGCCCGTCTATATCGCCGCTTTTTATATACGGCGGATTCGATACTATAACGCTGAATTTTTCGTCTATACCCGCAAACAAGTCGCTGTCGATAAACCTTACTTTTGCGCCGAGTTTTTCGGCGTTTTCTTTGGCAAGCGAAAGCGCGTTTGCGGAAATATCGCTTGCGACAACCGACGCGCCGCTTTTAAGCTGAATTGTTATGCCTATTGCTCCGCTGCCCGTGCAAAGATCGAGAACGCTGTCGTCGGCAGTAACTACCGCAAGCGCTTTTTCTACCAGTTCTTCGGTTTCGGGGCGAGGTATCAACGCGCGGTCGTCCACTTTGAATTCATAGCCGTAAAAATCGCAATTTCCGAGTATATACCAAAGCGGTTCGCCCGCTTTTCTGCGCACGGCGTAATCGTCGATTATATCTATCTGTTTAACGGGTATCGTCTTATCGGACGAAAGTTCGCTGCGTTTAAGCCCCGTTACGGCGCAAACAAGCCATTCCGCATCGGCTTCGTCGTCTATTCCGACGGAGGAAAATTCGGATTTAAGGCGATTAACGACTGTTTCGACCTTTTCAGCCGAGGCAAATTTACATTCGGGTTCATTTTCGTCCGCGTCCATCTTCAGCACTTTTTCAAATGAAGTTATTGCGACGGCTATCATGTCGTCGTCGGGTTCGCGCGTAGTCAGGCGTTGCAGCGCAAGCCCCGGAGCTTTTAACGGATAGACAAGCGGACTATCGGTTTTCGCGAGAAGTTTAAGCACTTCGTAAGATATACCTGCAACCACGGGCAACAACGCGAGTTTACAGAGTAATTTCAGCGCGCCGTTATTTACCGCAGGGAAAATCGCGCCGAAAAGCGAAAACACAAGTATACTTATAACCATAACTATAAACAGGAAAGTAGTTCCGCATCTGTCGTGAACGCGCTTACATGCGCGGACGTTATCGACCGTGAGCGGCAAGCCCTTTTCGTAACATGTAATGGTTTTATGTTCCGCGCCGTGATACATATACGTTCTGCGAATATCTTTCATAAGCGACGTAAGCGCGATATAGCACACGAATATGATTATTCTGACAAGCCCCTCGAAAAGATTGCGCCATATTTCTATCGGCGTTATATACGCCGCGAACAGCTTACCCAAAAAGTGCGGTATAACGAAAAACAAGCCTATCGAAAACGCAAGACCTAAAGCCACGCCGAAAAACAGCGCGACGTTCGTCGCGTCGATCTTAAAGGTTTTTGAAAGCCATTTTTCGAACTTTGTCGGCTCTTCTTCGGTTTCGCCGAACACTTCGGCTGAACGCATGAGAATTTTCGTACCAGTAACGAGCGACGAAAAAAAGCTTACCACGCCGCGCAAAAACGGAATTTTGGAAATAGTACGCATTGTTTTTGTCGGGCGCAGACGTTCGGCTTCGAGCCTGATTTTTCCGTTCTCGTCGCGGACGGCGGTAGCTATCGAGCGTTTACCGCGCATCATTACGCCCTCGATTACGGCTTGCCCGCCTATATATGTTCTGTTTGTCTTTTTATCTTTATTGCTCATATAATCAAAAAAACGCTCCGAGCCGCACGGCTCGGAGCGCGACCGCTATCGCGGCGTTTAAATCAGATATTATATCTTTTCTTGAATTTGTCAACGCGTCCGCCGGTATCGACAAGCTTCTGCTTTCCGGTAAAGAACGGGTGGCACTTGCTGCAAATATCTACCTTTACAACGTCAACGTTCTTAGTCGTGCCGGTCTGGAAAGTTTCCCCGCAGGCGCACTGAACGGTGACTATTTTATACGAAGGATGTATTTCCGCTTTCATATTATCACCTCACAAGTTAAGATTAAATGCTAATCTATTATACACTAATAATTACGGCTTGTCAATCGTTTTCAGGCGTTAAAAATCAAATATAATTAAAAATTTTATCGATTTAAAACATGCCCGCAACATCAAAGAACCGACCCGATATCAAAGGGACACGTTCTCACTCCTTTATGCGCGCATTTATACGCCGCAACTTTACTCGCAAATTCACAACACTCTTTAATCGTTTTACCCGAAATATACGCCGTTATGAACGCGCCGTGAAAAGTGTCGCCCGCGCCGTTTGTATCAACCGCTTCTACTTTTATACCTGCATAGTGAACCGCGCGCCCATTTTCGTAATAATACCCGCCGTCGGAACCGTTCGTAACGACAAGAATTTCGGGCGAATACCTCTCCGCAATTTCACCCATGGCTTGCGGTATATCGGTTTTACCCGTAAGCCCAATAGCAAATTCAGCCGACGGAATAAGTATATCGACGAGCGGCAACAGTTTTTCTATATCGTTATACAGTCCGCCTGCGTCAAGACTTACCTTTACTCCCTTTTCCTTAGCTATTTCGGCAGCGCGAACCGCGCAATTCAGATAATTCCCGTCAAGATGAAGCACGTCGGCACCGTCGAGCGCTTCGAAATTTATCTTTTCGGGTTCGTCGGGAACGTCTCCGCAGTCAAACACGCAAGTACGGGTTTTGGCTTCTTCGGACAATATAATATAGGAAGTAAACGAACTTTTGCCGCCGAAAATTGTTACGTTCCGAGTGTTTACGCCGTATTTTTCGAAATCGGCAAGCATATATTTACCCGCAGTATCGTCGGCAAAGCCGCCGATGACGGAACAAGCCGCGCCGAGTTTACTCATGACGACGAGCGCGTTGCCGACAGGACCTCCGCCCGACACAAAAACGCTTTCGGCTTTTCGCTTGGTATCTTCAAACGGAAATATATCGCAAGTTATAAGCGTATCGTAAACGCACGCGCCTAATCCGACAACTTTTTTCATACTCTGTCAGACGCTCCGAGAAGTTCTATTTTGGAAACCGCAAATTTCTTTACGGCTTCGATAGGTCCGTACATAAAGAGATCGATAGCAACTTTATTTTTGTCTGTTTCAAATACTTCGTCAAGGAACGAATAGCATAAATCCGTACCGAAATTAACCTTTCTTATACCCGCTTTTACCGCCGATTTAATCTGCTCGTCGGGGACGCCGCTTCCGCCGTGCAAAACGAGCGACGCGCTTACCGCTTCGTGAATAGCTTTTATACGGTCGATAGCGAGAACGGGAGCTTGCTTATATCTGCCGTGCGCCGTACCGACGGCAATCGCCAGAGCCGTAACGCCCGTCTTTTCAACATATTTAACGGCTTCCTCTACGGTTGTGTAATCGGTGGGAACACCGTCTGCGGCTTTACCTATCGCGCCCAGCTCTCCCTCTACTCCGACGTTAAGTTCTTTTAATATATTTACCGCTTTTGCGGTATTTTCAACGTTTTCGTCAAAATCGAGTTTGGAAAAATCAACCATAATACCCGTCGCTCCGTTTTTAAGCGCGACCGCCGCGGGAATAAACCCCGCGCCGTGGTCGAGATGCATACACACCGGAACTTTCGCTTTCTCTGCCGCCTTTAAAATAATAGGGCAAAGATAATCGGCAAAACCGGTAGACGCAAGCCGACTGTAAAACTGCATTATAACGGGCGAACGTTTTTCTTCCGCCGCGGCTATAACGCCCATAACCGTTTCCATATTGTACACGTTAAATGCGGGAACGGCATAATTGCCCTCTTCGGCTTTTTTCAAAATTTCCTGAAATTTAACTAACATTTTTTATATCCTCCGTTATGCCGTAATCGGCATAATCAAAAATTTTCGCTTGTTTATCGCTATTTACGGCGATAACGGTTGAACTGTTTTCAATACCGACTATATGTTGCACTGCGCCGCTTATTCCGAACGCGACATACACTTTCGGATTAATAATTCTGCCCGTAAGCCCCACCTGAGCGCTATACGGTGCGTAGCCGCAGTCGACGGCTTTTCTCGTGGCGACGATTTCCGCGCCGAACTTTTCGGCAAGCGCGGCAATTTTCGGTAAATAATCTTTCGCTCCCGCGCCGACGCCGAAAACGACGCCATGTCTTCGGTCGGTTTTTTCTCTTACGGTCGCCATCACGACATCGCTTGACGAAATTATCTTAGCGATTATATCTCCGCCCGCCGCAGGGCGATACATAAACACGTTTTCGCCGTCGGTCTCGATTTTAACGCAATCGGCGCACAGCCCCGCGCGAAGTTCAGCCGCGACTTTCGGCGCAAGAACCCTTGACTGTAAAGTACAAGAAAAAAACACTCGTTTTACGTTTTCTTTTTTTATTCTGTCGACGATTTCTTCTACGTCGTCGGAATAAATTCTGATTGTCTTTTCGGCTATATTACGACTCAGTATATCCAGCCCGTCGCCTACGACCGCGATTTTATCGAGTTTTTGCGCGTAAAGCTTTTCATTTGTTATAACGTCGGGCTTTCCGAGCGCTTTTCCGATAACTTCGCCAAGTTCGTCGGCGGAGACAAATTCGCATTTTCTTCTGCCCTCGGTCGAAACAAAACTTTCAACCACCTTTGTAGGCGATCCTTTCTGCCCGACTTCGTTTTCGTTAAAGCCCAAAACCGCGTTCGTTAATATCCCGACTTCTCTTTTTCGAGACCTGAAAGACGGAGTTCTGAGCGTCGCGAATTTTTCGACGGAAACGACGCAAGGCGTTTTTACTTTTCTCTTTCCCAGTCGCGTTTCGATTTCGTCAAGACCGAAATTCATCGCGTAAGGTATAAACTCGTAACCGAGCATCTGAGCGATTTCCGCCGGAACCTGAGCGGTATCTCCGTCGACGCTTTGTCTGCCGCACAATACAATATCCGGTTTTATCCGCTCTATAGCCCGCGATAATATTGTAGCCGTAACCAAAGTATCGCTGCCGGCGTAAAGTTTATCGGTTATAAGTTCGGCTTTTACTCCGAGCCGTGTAAGATATTCGAGCTGCTCTTTTGCCGACGGCGGCGACATACTTATTACGGTGACTTCCGCGTCTTTTACCGACAGCGCGCACTCTAAAGCCGACCCGTCGAACGGACTTATTTCGCCTTTATAAAACTTTACGGTCGTTACAATTTTAATCATTGTAAATCTCTTGCAAAACCTGCTGTATTTTTTTATATTTTTTAAACATTTCGGCGTATTTTACCGTGTTTTCCGCTATCGGCGCAGTTTTGCCCGTAACTTTTCTGCACTTTATAAGCGCGTCTTTTTCGTCTTTGAAAAAACCCGCGTTTATACCGGCAAACATCGCGCTGCCGAAAGACGAATCGTTATCTTCGGTGGTGATAAGTTCGATATCGAGCGCGTCTGCAACGATCTGCCGCCACACGGCGCTTTTAGCTCCGCCGCCCAACGCAAACGCCGAGGTCGGTTTAACCCCGCGCGTTTCGAGATAACTTTTACAATCGAGAAGAGACATCGCCACGCCCTCCATTACCGCCCTTGCGAAATGAGCTTTCGTATGCGTCGAAGAAATTCCGACGAAACTACCTTTCAACTTTGGGTTTCCGTAAGGCGTAAGTTCGCCGCTTAAATACGGATGAAAGATAAGTCCCTCGGAGCCGACGGGTATTTTTGCCGCTTCCGTACCGAACCCGGCATAGTCGCCGCCGAAAGTATCGCGAAACCACCTGAGCGACGCCGCGCACGACTTGGTAGCCGTACCGGGATAATATAATCCGCTTATAACGTGCGAATAGTTTATCAGGTTTTTATCGGGAATAAGTTTATCCGAAACGACGCAGATTCTGCCCGCCGTGGCGAGTTTTAAAGTAGCTTGCCCTTTCTCTACCGCGCCTGCCGCAAATACTTCCATAGCGGTGTCGGTCGTTCCGCATATAACGGGTATTCCGACTTTCAGCCCCGTAGCTGCGGCAGCTTTTTCGGTAACGTACCCCGCAATTTTATCGGGTCTTACGACTTCGGGCAGATTTTCCTCGCTCAGACCGAGAATCGACAAAAACTTTTTATCCCACTGCCTCCGATCAAAGTCGAAGAGCATGCTCCCCTCCGCTTCTATATCGTCAGTAACGAAATCGTCGGTGAAAAATCTGCGGACGTAATCTTTTGCAAAACAGATTTTATTTACTTTTGCGAAAATTTCGGGTTTTTTATTTTTTATCCATAACAATTCGGGAAGCGTCCAGATAGTGTCGACTTCGTGTTTGAATTTATTGAAAATTTCTTCGCCGTATTCGCGTTTAAGATATTCTTTCTCGGCTACGCTGCGAGTATCCGTCCAGTAAACCGACGGACGGACGAGTCTGAAATTCTCGTCCATCAATACCGCCGTATGAGTCGCCGCGTCAAAGCAGAGCGAAACAACGTCGCGCGGGTCGACCTTGACCCCGGTCGTCGCTTTTTTTATATTGTCGACCGCCGCTTTTACCCAGGCGTCGGGGTCTTGTTCTCTTCCGCCGTCCACCGTCGACACGGTTTCGTATTCTTCGCTCGCCGTAGCGACGATGTTTCCGTTTTCGTCTATAAGCGTAGCCTTACTCGACCCGCCGCCGAAATCTATTCCCAGCGCGTATTTCATATAAACTTCCTTATTTTAGGTATTTATTATTTGTTTATCCATTTATGTTCTTCTTCGGTAGTGCAGAAAATACCTCTGTGTTTGCCCGCCATAATCCAGAGACAATAGTTTTTATACCCCGGAGCAACGGTAAACGGATGATAACCTTTCGGCACTTCGACAAGCTCGCCCGTCGTTACCTTATAAGCCTCGTTTATGTCTCCCTCTTTACTGTACACCATCTGAACGCCGAAACCCTGAGGTTTATCGAATTCGAAATAATATATTTCGTCGAGCGCGCCCTCTGTCGGCATATCGTCGACGTCGTGTTTATGAGGCGGATAGCTCGCCCAAAAACCGTCGTTTACCCAAAATTCACCTATATAGAGCAAATTCGCCTCGGCGTTTTCGGCAAGATTGAACGCTGCTTCTCTCGTAAACGTGCCTTTACCGAGCGATTTCGTCTTTATATCCGCAGTTCTGAGTACCTGCGGTTTTATGTCTTTTACCGCGGGGGCTTTCGCCACGCAAATTTTGGCGTCACCGCCTACTGCCGTAACCGTGAAAGGAGTATCTTTGCCGACATATACGGTTTCTCCGACTCCGTCGAACACCGTTTTTCTCACTCCCACGTTTTCAAAACAAAATTCTTCGCCTCTGACGGTTATTGTTCCGTACAAAACGACGAGAGCGAACTCTTTGCCTGCCTCGTCTATTTCGTAAGACGCGCCGTCGCGCAGTTTGAGCATATCCATTTCGGCGTAAGCGAGAACGCTGTTTCTGTCCGTAACTACTTTTTCATAGCCGTATTTTTCAACGTATTTCTTTTTTAAATTCATATACCCGCTCCTGTTATAAAAGATTTTCGGTAATCATCTGTTCTACGGTAACGACCCTGCAACCGTCGGGACAAACAGATTTAAGTAACTCGTATTCGGCGGGGTTTTCCGTAACCACGGTTTTACACCCCATATTGACGGCGTTTAACCATCTGTCTTCGGCAACGCGTTTCTGTACGTCTGGCATATATTCGTTCATTAAAAGACTGCCTGCAAGGTTTGCCTCTTTACCGATCAGCAACATCTCCTTGTTTTTACCTGCAAAAGAAATGAGTTTTCTTCCGCTCTCGGTATCTTCCAGATCGCGGGCGTAAGCGTAATTATCCTGAAGAGTATACTCGTTTCCGCTGTTTTTAACTTTGAGCTTTCCGCTTTCCGTCAATGCTATAAGCTCTTCGTTAAAGCCTACTACTTTTGCGGTGACTTCTATACCCCACTCTTTATACTCGTGCTTAATGAATTTAAGATCTACGGGATCATATACGATAACCGTCTTATAACCGTTCATTATCAGAGCGGCTCTCTTTGCCGCACCTGTCGTTTCGCCTGTTTTTCCCGTTAAAAACCATAACGCCGCGCCGGTATCGTCCGCCGTTTCGTTCATAGCGAAATCTACGCCCGCGCTCTTTAAAAGTTCAGCCGCCGTCTTTACGCTTTCGGTCGATTTATAAAGCGCGTCCTGACCGACTACAAACAAAGTATCGGCTTTTTTCTCCGCGTATAAACCGTCTAGACAAGAACAGCGTTTTTCGCCGTAAGCGTTACCCGTCGTTTCGTATTTATCGAGCATAGCCGATATATACTGCGGAATAACTCCGTTCATAACGGCGTCGGTTTTAACTTCCTGTACGAAAACTTTAGGATCCCAGCCCGTTACGCAGTTATTCGTACAAGCCCCGCAGAGCGAACACTCGTAAACGTTATCTATAACCGAAGATATATCTTCCGCGCCGCGAACGACGAGCGATACAGCCAACGCTCTGGCGCGAGCCGTATTTCTCTCCTGCCCCGTCGCGTTGCCTATAGGGCAAATATGGCGGCACATCCAACAAAATCTGCAACTGTCAATAATTCCTTTTGCTTTTTCACTGATATTCATTGCGTTATCCTCCTTACAGTCCGAGTTTGAACGGATTCATTATGCCGTTCGGGTCGAGCGACTTTTTAAGACCCTCGAATACCTGCATGGCGGGTCCGTACTGTTCTTTCATAAGTCTGCCGAGTTTTATACCCACGCCGTGGTGATCGTTTACGACGCCGCCGTTCGCGATAGCCGTTCTTACGCCGAGCGACCATATACGGTTATGCAGACGCATCGCTTCGACGGGGTCTTCGGGAACGTATTCTTTATCGACGATAAACCTGTCGTAAACCATACAGCCCCATTCGTACCAGTGCGAGAAATGAGCTATAAACTTGACGTGCGGGAAATTCGTTTCTATGGCGTTTTTCATCGCGCGGTAAATTTTTTCTATTTTATCGTAAGGCGCAATGGTATCCATAGTTCCGAACATCTGCGGCAAATCCATCATATGCCCCGGATAGAAGAACGTTATTTTTTCTTTCCACCATTTTTCGCCGTATTCGCTGCCTAAATCTTCCGCGCCGTATTTTTTGAACGTATCGAGAAGTATTTTCTCTTCTACGTCTACGAGTTCTTTTACTCCCTCGTAGGCGACGTTCATAAACGCGCCGGGCTTTTCTACGCCGACTATCTTCTTTATAAGCGAAGCCGTTTCCGCGTCGTCGTAAAGGCGCATGACCGACGGCTTGAATTTCTGCAATATTTCTCGGCTTGCCTTGAACGCCGAGGACATATCCTTGAAAAGGAACCCTCTGAAACGTCTTACTTCGGGTTGTTCGTATATTCTTATCTGAGCTTTGGTTATAATGCCAAGCGTACCCTCGCTGCCGATAAATATCTGGTTGAGATCGGGACCCGCCGCATGCTTTGGCGCGGACGAAGTGTTTATTATATCTCCGTTAGGCAAAACAACTTCCATCTGCAAAACCATATCGTCGATTTTACCGTATTTGGTAGAAACCACGCCTATGCCCCTGTGCGCCAGAAAGCCGCCGACAGTCGAGCATGTGAGCGAGGACGGATAATGCATCGTGGCGTATCCCCTTTCGTTAGCCGCCCATTCGACGTGCTTATAAATCGCGCCCGCACCGCATTCTATGTACATTCCCTCTTCGTCTACGCGGTAAATTTTATTCATACGTTTGGTATCGAGAAGTATTCCGCCGCATACGGGAATAGCCCCGCCCTGCGTTCCGCCTCCGCCGCCCCAGGTCGTTACGGGAATTTTATAGTAGTTGGCTATTTTCAACACTTTAGACGTTTCGGTAGCGTCGAGCGGACTCACGATAAAGTCGGCTTCGGGCATTCTTCTGCCCCTGTCCGCCCACATTCTCGAAAGCCAGAAATAATCGACGCTGTGCGTAACCTTGTCGATTTCTTTCACCGAACAGTTTTCGCGCCCTACCGCGTCTTCGAGTTCGGTCAGAATTTGTGTAAATAAAAAGTCGTTCATATTTTACCTCTTGAAAATAATTTTTATCTGCATTGTCTTAATGATACCACATATAAAAATAATTTTCAAGTGTTTGATAATAATTTTTTAAAAATTTTTTATTACTGAAAATTATTTTCTTGTATCGCCATATTATACGAAAATGTATTGACAATTATTACTATAAATTATATAATATGCTTATATGAACAAAGTTATATTGAACATTAAAATGTACTACCCCGATATGGGAAAAGCAGAGAAAAAAGTTGCGGATTACATACTTGAAAAGCCCGAAAGTATTCCGTCGCTTTTCATAACCGACCTTGCGAAATTATGCGACAGCAGCGAGGCGACCGTTACGAGATTTTCAAAACGCATCGGTTTCGACGGTTTTCCTCAACTAAAAATAGCTTTGGCGCAAGAAGAACATCTGCGTCCCGTCGGAGACGGCATAACCGCGGACGATTCCGCTTACGACGTATTCTCGAAAGTCTGCGATGACGTTTACAGTTCTCTGGAAAAAACGCGTAACAAGATAGACAAAGCCGCGTTGAGCGAGTGTTGCGAAAAGTTGGCGGCGGCGAAAAAGATTTTTATTTTCGGCTTAGGAAATTCGTCGCCCGTCGCGCAGGACGCGGCGCATAAATTTTTCCGCATAGGGCTTTCCGCCGTAGCGTATACCGACAATCATATGCAGTCGATCGCCGCAACACATGCGGACAAAGACACGGTGGCGATAGGCATTTCACACTCCGGCAAATCGCGTGATATAGTAGAAGCCATGAAGCTTGCCCGCGAAAACGGCGCGACTACCATAGCTATCACCAATTTAGGCAAATCCCCGCTTCAGAAAATAAGCGATCTCGTTTTATCCACAGTGTCGGACGAAACGAATTACCGTATTTTAGGTCTGTCGTCGCGTATAGCGCAACTTGCCATTATCGACGCGATATATTCTTATCTCGTGCTTCACATTCCGTCCGCAACGGAATATATTCAGAATGCCGAAAACTCTTTGAGTTTAAAAAAATATTGATAAACGCTTGACAAAGGGTTTACCCTATGTTAAACTGTATTCGTTTCTATGGGGAGTAGTCGGCGGGCGTATCGCAACGGATAACGCCTGCGATTAAATCGGCATCACAGACGCTTCAGGGCGTTTCGGTTTAATATTAAACGACAAGACCGTAGGCGCAAGTTATTATTTCTTGCTCCTACGGTCTTTTATTTTTTCTCTGTAGGGATATAATTACGGATAATTATTTACGGAGGCAAAAATGCAATTTTTGTATGAAACTCTCGCCGCGGTAACGTGGCAACACGTCGTAATGTGGCTGATAGGCGGCATACTCATCTTTCTTGCCATCAAGAAAGAAATGGAACCCGCTTTGCTTCTGCCGATAGGTTTCGGCGCGATACTGGTAAATATCCCGTTTTCGAACGTGATATCATCGGAAACCGAAAACGGCATAATTCAATGGCTGTTCGAAGTAGGCATACAGGCTTCGGAAGCTCTGCCCATTCTCCTGTTTATAGGCATAGGCGCGATGATAGATTTCGAACCATTGATCGTAAACCCCAAGCTTATGATTATGGGCGCGTTCGCTCAACTCGGAATATTCTTAACGATCATTCTCGCCGTACTTCTCGGTTTCGATATTAACGACGCGGCTTCCATAGGTATAATCGGCGCGGCGGACGGACCGACTTCCATTCTCGTAGCGCAGGTGCTTAAAAGTAACTATTTAGCGCCTATAATGGTGGTTGCGTATTCGTATATGGCGTTGGTGCCTATAATTCAGCCTGCGGTTATAAAATGCATCACCACCAAAAAAGAACGTCTTATCCGTATGGAATACACCGGCAGAAAAGTAAGCAAAACCGTTAAGATACTCTTCCCTATAGTAATAACCATGGTGGCGGGGCTTATCGCGCCGAAGAGTCTTGCGCTTATCGGATTTTTAATGTTCGGCAACCTCCTGAACGAATGCGGCGTTCTCGGCAGTCTTGCCGACACGGCTAAAAACCAGTTATGTAACCTTATCACTCTGCTTCTCGGTATAACGATAGCCTTTCAGATGCAGGCGGCAAACTTCCTTAAACTCGAAACGCTGATGATAATGGCTCTCGGACTTTTCGCCTTTATCTTCGATACCGTAGGCGGCGTTATGTGCGCAAAGGTTATGAACCTTTTCAGCAAGAAGAAAATCAACCCGATGATCGGCGCGGCGGGTATTTCGGCTTTCCCGATGTCGGCAAGAGTAGTTCACAAAATGGGCTTAAAAGAAGACCCATCGAATTTCCTTTTAATGCACGCCGTCGGCACGAACGTATCCGGTCAGGTAGCTTCTGCCATCGTCGGCGGACTTATAATAGGTCTCGTACTGTAAGGAGGTTTAAATATGTTATCTTTACTTTTAGAAATAAATCAGGAAGCTTTAACCAAAAGTCTTAACATTTTATGGCAAGGTTTGCTCGCCGTAGTAATAGTCGTAGGAATAATCATCGCCGTAACGTATCTTATGCTGTTTATCTCTAAACGCATAGCGGAAAACAAAGAAAAGAAAATTATACCCTTAGACGACGGCGAAGAGAATAAAACCCTTGACAATCGACAGTAAATCTGCTAAAATATTTGAGCTAAGTCGATTGTGCGGTCGCGGGAGATTATTCTCACGAGGAAAGTCCGCGCTCCCCTCGGCAAGGATGCCGCCTAACGGACGGTGAAGGTAACTTCAAGGAAAGTGCAACAGAAAATAACCGCCCGAAATTATTCGGGTAAGGATGAAAAGGCGAGGTAAAAGCTCACCGACGGCGCGGAGACGCGCCGTGCCGTGTAAACCCCATCCGGAGCAAGATAGGAACGATTTCACAAGCCGCCGAGGCGAAGTCGTTCGCCAAACGTCGCTCGATCTCGTCGGCAACGGCGAGGCTAGATAGATGACCGCATTAAATGACAGAACGCGGCTTACAGATCGACTTAATAAGCCTGCGGGCGACTGCTTTTGCAGTCGCCCGCAGGCTTTTACTATGCCGTAAAAATCGCAGTAAAAGTTATTCTCTTACCGTCCGGCGAATACGCCGAAATCTTTCCGCCGTCCCGCTCGGTTATCGCTTTCGCGACGGAAAGCCCGATGCCGTGTCCGCCCGTAGAACTGTTCCGCGACGCGTCTAACCGATAAAATCTTTCGAACAGCATATTAAGATTCCCCGTCGGAACGCCGTTTGTATCGTTAGACACTTTTATCACCCGTTGTCTGCCCTTTTCGTATACTTCGAGTTCGATATTCCCCTTTTCGTCGGAATATTTAAAAGCGTTGTCAAGCAGAATATTTATAAGTCGTTTTATGCCGTTTATATCTTCCCTTGCAGTGATATTCGAACCGATAATCGTCTTATAGCTCTTTTTTTCGGTTCTGGCAATCGCCTCGAACGGTTTTGCCGTTTCTGCGGCGGCTTCGGACAGCGAAAAATCAAGCGTTATCGGTTTTGCGCTTCCCTCGTCGGCGCGGCAAAGAGTGACAAGATCGTTGGTTAAATCGGTAAGTTTCGCAACCTCGTCTTTAATAGTATTCGTCCATTCGCTCTCGCCGTTCTCGATTTCGATAACTTCACAACTCGCGCTTATTACCGTAAGCGGGGTTTTCAGCTCGTGGTTGGCGTCGGTAATAAATCTTTTCTGTTTCGCGTAAGCCTCCGCCACGGGTTTTACCGCAATCTGCGAAAACAAAGTAACGAGAATTATTACGACCACAAGTCCGCAACCGCTCAATATGCAACTCGCCGTTAAAAAGTCTTTAAACGTATTCATCTCTCTGGAGCAATCGAGAAACAGATACACCGTCGTTTCGCCGTCTTTATAACGCGAAAATCTATATCCGTCTTTAAAGCCTTTTTTTGCGGCTTTCGCATACAAATCTACGGCGTATTCTTCAGCCGTGTTTTCGTCGATTGCGGCTATTTTATCTACGTTGACGCTTTCGACTTCGCCGTTATCGTCTATTCTTACCGAAAAATATCTCGTTTCGAAAGGCGCTTCGGGCGATATTCCGTCGGGTTTTAAGCTCGGTTTTTCGTCGGGTTTCTGTTCCGGCAACGGCATTTCTCCGTTGTTGCCGCCGACTTCTCCGTTCGGTCTAAACTGCGGAAATTCGCCCCCGGCGTTCTCTATCAGCGCGAGCGTTCTATCCGCTCCCCCGACGACGGAAACATAGTTGTATACGTTTATTCCGCCGACGAGAACGATAAGCACGAGCGATATGGCAAGCGTAGCTATCGTTATGAATTTTATTTTAAGTTTTCTAATCATTTGTCGACCTCCAACTTATAGCCGAGATTGCGTATCGCTTTTATGTTTACGTCGGCGCCAAGAGCTTTTAACTTCTTTCTGATAAAAGAAACGTAAGTCCATACGGCGTTTATTTCGGCTTCGCTATCATACCCCCAGACTTTTTCCATAATAGCGTCAACCGAAAACACCTGCGACGGATTACGCATAAACAACTCGGTCAACTGAAATTCTTTGGCGGTAAGCTGAACGCGACCTTTATCCGAAATAAGTTCGCAGGTTTTTCTGTCAAGCGAAACGTTACCGCAAGTAATTAAATCGTCTATAGGCTCTCTTTGCCGTCTCGTGACGGCGCGGACGCGCGCGAGCAATTCTTTTGCGTTGAACGGTTTCGTAAGATAATCGTCCGCGCCGGCGTCCAAGCCCTCGACTTTATCGTCGGTTTCGGTTCGCGCCGTCAACAACAACACGGGAACGGCATTGCCCTTTGCCCGAATGGTTTTCAGCGCGGTTATCCCGTCGACTTTCGGCATCATAATATCTAAAATCGCCCCGTCGTAAACTCCGCTTTCAAGGTAGTCTACGGCGTCGGCGCCGTTATACACCGCATCTACCGAATAACCCGCGTGTTTAAGCAATGCGACAAGCGCGTTAGAAAGAGCCTTTTCGTCCTCGGCAAGCAACAATCTCATAGCTTCTCCTTATATCGGAATAAATTATAACTTTTAAACCTTAAACGTAACTTAAAATTATTGTCAGAAATTCAATCCGATAATATTTTAACAGATTGCAATAATTTTGTCATTCGTTTAAATGCTTTGACTTTTTATGCGTTTTGACATATAATACAATAAAAACACATCGTCGTTATTACTTACGGAGATATTATGGCATATAAAGCGATTTTCAATCTCGGCATATACGATTCCGATATAAGCATGCCGAAACTTCATTCGCACGAAGTTTACGAATTGCACTTTCTTCTGGAGGGTTCGCGCGAAATAATTATAGACGACACTCTTTTAGAAATAGAAGCGGGAACAATAGCGATTATACCGCCTTTCACGCTGCATAAAACGACGGGCGGAGCGTTCAGGCGCATAAACGTAAATCTGTCAGTCTCCGCATTGACGGAAACGGAAAAAGGCGTTCTCGACAAACTTGCGAAAACGCCCGTGGTTAAACCCGACGAAGAAACATTTAAAGAATTGAAAAAACTGCTGGAAACAGGTGTGGAGCTTCAGGCGAAATACGGCGCGACCGACGAAGATATTCCGCGATGCGCGGCGATAACGATAATTTCTTTACTGTCTTTATCTCGTCTTACTCCCGTTTTGCCGAAACAATCTGTAATAAAGCGTACCGACGCTTTAGACGTATTCAAAATAGCCGAATATATCGGCAAAAACTATTACGAAGAAATAGATCTCAACGCGCTTTGCCGCAAGTTTTACACTACAAAAGCGACGCTTTGCCGCAATTTTAAATCGGCTATGGACTGCACCATAATGGAATATCTCGCCAAAGTAAGGCTTAAAAACGCCGAAAGAATGTTGCTTACGACCGACGAACCGATAGAAGCCGTGGCGGAAAAGTGCGGGTTTTCTTCGGGAAACTATTTCCGCGCGGCGTTTAAAAAAGCGCACGGCATATCTCCGCTTAAATTCAGAAAATCTGGCGACGCGCTTTAAAACGCCGAAAGATTTTCGGGCGTTAAAACGCTTATAACCACAATCGCCGCAACGCCGAGCGCAAGACCGATTAAATTCTTTACCGACAGTTTTTCGTTAAAAGCGATACGCCCCACAAGCGCGGTAACGATAAGCCCGATCGCGCTCGAAACGGGGAAAAGAACTACCGAACTCACCGTTTTGCCCATTTCGGTAATAAGCAAATTTATCACGAATAACGCAAGCGCCAACAAAAGTCCGCAGATAATCAACGGGCGTGAAAGCGGTTTGAAAAGTCGTCTTTTTCCGCTCTCTTCATTTTCGTCGGCTGTCACCGCGGCGCGGTTTTTCAGCGAAAAAACTATGTAAGAAACCGCCATAACCAAAGCGCAGAACGCAAAAGTAAGAAGCGAAAACAGCGCAACGTTTCCGTTTTCGACCTTTAAACTGAAATATTTTTGTATAACCATTACAAAGCCGTTCGACAGAAAGCTCACCGCAAGCATTATCAATGTTTTCGCGGTGAATTTTTTATTTTCTTCTTTTTTGGACGGCGACAGCAGATACGCCGCGACGAAAAATGCGACAAGCCCCGCAATCTGCCAAATACTTATGCCCTCGCCAAACCAGAAATACGAAACTACTACCGAAATAACAAGTCCGCCGAACGCTGCCATCGAAGCGACTGTCAACGAACAGCCTTTTATAGCCTCTATGCCAGAAAACAGATCTGCGGCAAAAAGTAATGCGGACAAGAACGAACACACTATCGTTGCGACGTTAAAACCGTAAAAACCCGTGATAAACAGCGTTACGAGCGCGAAAGCGGAAGCCGCAGACATATAAAGCGTTCCGTAGCCGAAAAAAGTCGTGCCGTCGGAAATTTCCCTGCTGGAAACCTTACTGCACACACGCTGAACGGCGCGCATAACGGCTATAAGAACAAAACACGCAATAATTTTAAACATTTTTTACCTCGTTTAAATTATATCGCTAATTGTCGATACTCTGTAAAAGTTTTAGTATGATTTATGGATTAAAAACACAGAAATTGTATCGATAAAACGTAAAAGACGGTTCTTTCTTTGACCGCGCCGAAAAATAGGCGTAAAATTTCGGTTAAGAATAAATTTATAAAAGGCTAAACTATATGGTAAAAGGAATTTCGGTATCAAACCCCGTCGATTTCGAAGAAAACTATTTGCATTATACTGCGGAATACGCCGCAAAACACGGCTTTACGCACTATCAGTTTATAGGGTCTATCCACAACCCCGAAAAAGGAAATATCGACGGAATAACTCTCTACAGAAAATATTCGGCTTACAACGGCTATAAAAACGCAGAATACGTCGGGTTATGCGGAAGAATAATCAACGAAACGCTTGAATTTCTCCACGCGCATGGCATAAAAAGTTATATATGGCATCACGAACTCGAACTGCCCGCAGGTTTTACCGACGATCGCGCAGAGATGAAAAACGAGCTTGGCGACGTAGAGATCACTCACCCGCTTGTAAAAGATTTTCTCGTAAACAAAATAGACGATTTTTTCGCGGCTTACCCCTTGATGGACGGCATAATTTTAACCTTACACGAAACGCGTATACCGCTGTTGAAGCTGAAAGGTCAGAAACTGCATAAAACCGAACGCGTCGAATACGTTACGCGCATACTTTACGAAGAATGCGCGAGACTTAAAAAAGAACTTATCGTAAGACCTTTCGCCAGCATAGAAGAGGATTACGAACGTATGACCGCGGCTTACGAACGAATCTCCTCCGACCTTATAATTATGGACAAATGGAATCAGTTCGACTGGTCGCTAACCCTCCCCGCGAACGCGTTTTTTGCAAAAATAAAACGCAACCCTTTACTTGTCGAAACGGATATTTTCGGTGAGTTTTTCGGCAAAGGCATACTGCCGATAATGCTTAAAAACTATATAACCGATAAGTTCTCCTACTCGATGAAATTTTCGCCTTACGGGTTCGTTTCCCGTATCGACCGCGAGGGATTTACTCCTTTCGGAACAGTACAGGAAGTCAATCTCAGAATTATGGAGGCTTGTCTTGCAAACGAAGATATCGACAGGGCTATCGACGAATTTTTTCTTGAAAAATACCCCAACGCGGCAAAAGAAGTACGCGCGCTTATGGAAAACACGGAGGATATTCAAAAGAAAATCTTTTACGTCAACGGATTTTATTATACCGAGCTAAGTCGTTTTCCGAGGCTCAACCATTCGAAAAACCATTTCTATTTCGAAATGATGAAAGAAAATTACGCGATAGCTTCAAACGAATGGTTTATACCCAAAAACTGGTCGCGCGGGAGCGTAGCGGACGTTCTGAAAGAAAAAACCGAAGCCGTTTCGCTCGCCGCCGAAAAGCTCGCCGCGCTTAAAACCCTTAAAGACAAATTGCCCGAAGCCGCCTACGACGAACTCGATACGAAGTTTATCAATCTTAAACTCGTTGCCGAAATATGGAAAACGCTTACCGAATGTTTTATCGCCTATACGAAATATTTCGAAAACGGCGATAAAGAATACGAAAACTCGCTGAATAGCTGTCTGAACGAATTAAACAGATTATACGCCGAGGGAATAAGGCTTTCGGGCGATAAATTTTACCCGATTGCAATAGGAGAATTTACCACTCCGTCGTCCGACAGAATACCTGACGTGGTAAACGACTTCAAAGCCAATTTCGAATATGAAAAAGCCGCAACCGAGCGATTAGTCTCCGAAAAACACGACGATTTTATAATATGCGGCGGCGGAACGGAAAGCCACAAATTACAGAAAGAAGTAAATTTCAGCGACACTTATATCAACTCAGACGGTTGCTGTCGTATACCGGGAACATATCTCGGCGCAAAATTCAGCACGGTAAACACTCACGGTTGGTTCAGTTATGAAATAAAAATAAAGCCGAACACGCAAAACCTTATACGCGTAACGGCTAAGGGGTATGACGGACAGCTCGATTTTATCCTGGCTATAGGCGATGATGTTTATAAAATTTCGAAACAGACAGAAGAAAAATGCGAACTTGAATTTAAATTCGACGAAAAATGCGGCAAAGATAAAATTCGCATAAGGGTTGACCGCTCGACGCAATACACTCCGGCGATATATCTGATTACCGTCAATTAAAATTACTATACATAGAAAAATAGCTCTTTGGCGTAAAAACGCCAAAGAGCTATTTTTAGAATGAGTTATTTACTTATATACCACCGCATTATGGTGGGATATTTCGCTTACGCTCAATATGACAGAAAGAAACAAACCAAGTATTGTCATTCTGAGCTTCGCGAAGAATCCCATTGAACAAGTACAGGCTACTTGATATGGTGGGATATTTCGCTTGCGCTCAATAAGACAGGAAAAACAAACCGAGCATGTCATTCTGAGCTTCGCGAAGAATCCCATTGAACAAGTACGGACTACTTGATATGGTGGGATATTTCGCTTACGCTCAATATGACAGAAAAACACAAACCGAGTATGTCATTCTGAGCTTCGCGAAATATCCCACTGTGTAAACACTCCGCACTTTATTGCTTGCTAGATTTTTTCTTAATTGTCGCAATAATCTGCAAAACAAATAAAACTATAATCGCTACGCCGAGAATAATATTGATAATTAGACAAGTCTTCGCGTTTTTATCGCTGTCGGCAAGCAAAGAATTAAGTTTAGCTTCGAGATCGCTATCCTTATTTTCAAGTTGACGTCTTAACTCGTCAAGATTATCCTGCACTTGCTTTATGCCCGCCAAAAGAGCTTCGTCCGCCGCTTCTGACGCCTTTTTCAATGCCGCAATACTCTCTTCGAGTTCTCCGTCTTTAGTTCTCAGTTTCGCAAGGTCTGCATTGATAAGTTCGTCTGCCGCTTTGTAAGCGTTTTCTACCGCAGTAAGCTTACTTTCGATATCGCCTTTGTTGGACGAAATTGTTTCGTTTAAAGCGTTTACGGCATTTGTTAAATTCTCTTGTACCTTATCAATAGCCTTTTGCAAATCTTCGTCGGCTTCTTTACTTGCCTTTTCTAATGCAGTTATTTTTTCGTCTAATTTTCCGTCGGCAGTTGTCAACTTCGTAAGCTCGGCGTTAATAAGTTCGTCTGCCGCTTTGTAGGCGTTTTCTACCGCTGTAAGTTTACTTTCGATATCGCCTTTGTTGGACGAAATTGTTTCGTTTAAAGCGTTTACGGCATTTGTTAAATTCTCTTGTAC
>CAKQME010000006.1 GCA_934254815.1 uncultured Clostridia bacterium
TCACAAATCCTTGCGACTTGCGTTGTGGTGTTTCCTTTATAATGATACTCTAAAATAGCTCTGTAATTGGTCATTTTACCCGTTTTTACCCTTTTTACTGTGACTTTCCTTATTATTCATTATAGCAAAATTTTTTACCCTTGTAAAGTGTTCAACTTTAGCGGAATTAACCTTTTTTTAACTATTTTTCACCCTAAAAAAGAGCAAAAATAGAGCCTGCATCTAAAAGATACAGGCTCACAAACACAATATATAGTGTTTTAATTAAGTTTTAACCCAAGATTTAGGACCTGGGATTGCGGATGTTCGCCTGAGCGGCAGCAAGACGCGCAATCGGTACTCTGAACGGAGAACACGATACATAGTCAAGACCTATAGCATGGCAGAACTCGATAGACGAGGGATCGCCGCCGTGTTCGCCGCAAATTCCGCAATGAATGTCTTTACGAGTTGCATGTCCGAGTTTGACAGCCATATCCATAAGTTTACCTACGCCTACGGTGTCAAGACGAGCGAACGGATCGCTTTCGTAAATCTTAGCCGCATAATATGACGGTAAGAACTTACCTGCGTCGTCACGCGAGAATCCGAAAGTCATCTGCGTTAAGTCGTTTGTTCCGAAGCAGAAGAATTCGGCTTCTTTAGCGATTTCGTCGGCAGTCAAGGCCGCTCTCGGAATCTCTATCATCGTTCCGACTTCATAGTGAAGATCTACGCCCGCTTCCTTGATAACCGCGTCGGCAGTTTCGACAACCGTCTTTTTGCAGTAAGCAAGTTCTTTGACTTCGCCTACAAGCGGAATCATTATTTCGGGAACAACTTTCCAGTCGGGATGACGTTTCTGAACCGCAATAGCCGCCTTAATTACAGCCTTAGTCTGCATAACTGCTATTTCGGGATAAGTTACAGCCAGACGGCAACCGCGGTGACCCATCATCGGGTTGAACTCGTGAAGAGAATCGCAGATTTCCTTTATCTGTTTAACCGTCTTACCGGTCGACTTAGCAAGAAGTTCGATATCGGCTTCTTCAGTGGGAACGAATTCGTGAAGCGGCGGATCAAGGAAACGAATTGTAACGGGCATTCCTTTAAGAGCTTCCATAAGTCCCTCGAAGTCAGCCTGTTGCATCGGTTCGATCTTATCAAGCGCGGCGGTTCTTTCTTCAACCGTCTCGGAGCAAATCATTTCACGGAATTTATCTATTCTGCCCGCACCGAAGAACATATGCTCGGTACGGCAAAGACCGATACCCGTTGCGCCGAGTTGTTCGGCTCTTTCTGCGTCTGCGGGAGTATCCGCGTTGGCTCTTACGCCAAGCGCCTTATACTTATCGGCAAGCTTCATTATTCTGCCGAAGTATCCGCTGTTAGGATCGGCAGGAACCGTCTTTATAATTCTGTCGTAAATATGGCCCGTAGAGCCGTCGAGAGAAAGTTCGCTACCCTCGCGGAAAATCTTACCCGCAAGTTCGAAATACTTCTCCTCTTCGTGCATCTTGATATCTCCGCAGCCGGAAACGCAGCAAGTACCCATACCTCTCGCTACGACCGCCGCATGCGAAGTCTGTCCGCCTCTTACGGTCAAAATACCCTGAGCAAACTTCATACCCTCGATATCTTCGGGCGAAGTTTCAAGTCTTACAAGGATAACTTTCTTACCTGCTTTACCCTCTTTAGCGGCTTCTTCCGCAGTGAATACTACCGTACCTGCGGCAGCTCCCGGAGAAGCGGCGATACCTTTACCGACGACGTTATTCTTGTCGGCGTCTTTAAGGTCTTTCGCGTCGAAAGTGGGGTGAAGAAGCATGTCGAGCGACTTAGCGTCGATCTGCATCAAAGCTTCCTGTTCGGTGATCATACCCTCGTCGATAAGGTCGCAGGCGATCTTGATGGCAGCCGCCGCGGTACGCTTACCGTTTCTGGTCTGAAGCATATAGAGTTTTTCGTTTTCGACGGTGAACTCCATATCCTGCATATCTCTGTAATGGTTTTCGAGAATCTTGCAGACTTCCTGGAACTGTTTATATACGTCGGGGAAAACTTCCGCCATCTTAGCTATCGGCATAGGAGTTCTTACGCCGGCAACGACGTCTTCGCCCTGAGCGTTAGTAAGGAATTCGCCCATAAGACCCTTTTCGCCTGTAGCGGGGTTACGGGTAAACGCAACGCCGGTTCCGCAGTTGTCGCCCATGTTACCGAACGCCATCATCTGAACGTTTACGGCAGTACCCCAGCTATAGGGAATGTCGTGATCCATTCTGTAGATGTTCGCTCTCGGATTATCCCAGCTTCTGAATACTGCTTTGATAGCCTCGAAAAGCTGTTCTTTCGGGTCGGACGGGAAGTCTTTTCCAAGTTGTTTCTTATATTCCGCCTTGAATTGATTAGCAAGAGTTTTAAGATCGTCCGCGTCAAGCTCTACGTCCTGAGTAACGCCTTTCTTCTCTTTCATTTCGTCGATAAGTTTTTCGAAATATTTCTTGCCGACCTCCATAACTACGTCGGAGAACATCTGAATAAATCTTCTGTAGCAGTCCCAAGCCCATCTGGGATTACCGGACTTCTTCGACAATACTTCGACAACCTCTTCGTTTAAGCCGAGGTTAAGAATGGTGTCCATCATGCCGGGCATAGACGCTCTTGCTCCCGAACGAACGGAAACGAGCAACGGATTTTCTTTATCTCCGAATTTCTTACCCGTGATTTTTTCCATCTTTTCGATGTATTCCATAATTTCGGCTTGAATGTCGGCGTTAATCTGTCTGCCGTCCTCATAATACTGAGTGCAAGCCTCGGTAGAAATGGTGAAGCCCTGCGGAACGGGGAGACCGATATTGGTCATTTCCGCGAGGTTAGCACCCTTGCCGCCGAGAAGTTCGCGCATTTTGGCGTTACCTTCGGTAAACAGATAGACGTACTTCTTTTTTTCCATTAAAAAGTTCCTCCTGATAAAAGACGTGTAAATAATAAATTCGCCTTTAAAATTTTTGTCCGTATTATATTTTAGTACATTTCGGCAAATTTTTCAAGCAATTTGAGCCACTCAAACGTGAATTTTGCAAAATCGCACGTTTTTTTAATAAAAAATTGCAGTCGGATATAATTTCTCTCCTAAAAAACAAAAAATATTCGCTTATACGGCGGAATTTACCGAAAATACCGTCATACAAGCGAATATCAATTTTTATGTAATTTATTTACGTTTCTTTTTACAATATGCCGCCACGGCAACGACAATTACCGCAACGACGGCAACCGGCAAAACAATCCAGACAAGCGGTAACATAAACGCTCCTTAAAACAATCAGATTTGCGGTTTACCCATTGCAGCCGCGATTTCGGCAGCCTGCGCTTTACGAGCCTGTTCCGCATGCGCTTCTATAGCTTCGTTTACGGTGTTCTTGAACTGCAACGCATTAAAAACGTATTGTACGTCAAAATGCTCGCCGCTTGTACTCGCGACCGTTATTGTATAGTATCTGAAAAGATTTCCGAAGAATTTAGCGTTATATTTAATGTTATCCACTTTATCGATATGGAAATCAATCGTCTTTATGCTGAGTATTCCGACCTTGCCGATAACTCTTTTATTCGTAACGGCGAGTTTAGTCGTTATCAGGATAAGGAATCTCTTAAGGAACGGGAACAAAGCAAAAATCTGAACCACGACGTTTATTACTTTGCGAACTATTCTTAACGTCTGGTCTACGGTTTCTCCGACAGCCTGTTCCGCTCCGTCCAACGCGGGAATCAAAGCCGAAGCGGTAACGCCTGCGCCTGTAGACGAAGAAAACATACCGCCTAATACTTCATAGATTTTTGCGGAGAAAAAAGCCCACAAAAATTCGACCAACGCGCCCCACAGAATGGGAGCGATTATGCCGAAAGGATTGATTTTTGCGCGCAGAATAACCTGCTCGCCTTTACCGAGGTTTCTCTCGATATAGTCCATTGTAAATACCTCCGATGTTTTATTAAAGTTTTTGCACAATTTTTTGCAAAAACTCATATTTACCGTTTTATTATATATCACCCAATATACGATTGTCAAGTAAAAAATCGTACATTATGCGATAATTTTTTCAAACTTATTAAAGGATAAAAAAAATTATGGATTTAGAAAACATACAGATAAGACTCAGAGAATGTATCAAAGATTCACCTTACACGCAGAGACAAATAGCAAAAGAAATAGGCGTATCGGCGCAGACGGTATCCAAGTATATGAAAAAGAACGTGTTCCCCGCTCTGGACACGCTCGCTAAGTTATGCAAATTACTGGAAGTCAGTTCGGACTATATTCTCGGTATAAAAGATTATATATAAAAGATATTCGCCCGTACGACGGCTATTTCGTACAGGCGAATATAAGTTTATCTATGAAATAATACTGTCGAATATTTATATTAAAGGAATACCGAAACCCTCAGTAAGCGGGAAATGCTGCATGCCGTAATCGTCGAACACATAGACGTTTCCGCGGTGAATAAAGGCGCGGACTCCGTTTACCTGACTGTCGGTTAAGCCCGAAAGGTCTATTTTGGCAAATTCTTTCAGTTCGTCATTCTCGAATAACAGTATTCTGTATTCGCGTCTTTCCCCGTAAGAAGCCACGCCGATAAGACTTTTAGCGCCGTCGATTATATAGGTTTTATATTCCGTTGCGGGAATAGCTTTACCGTCTTCATACGCCGTTATGCTTTCGACCGACGTTTCGGTTTCGCGGTACATTTCCACCTTTAAAAAGCCCTCTTCGCCGTACCCCAACCCGACGAGCGTATCGTCTTTGAACTTTTTAAGCGCAAGCGAATATCCCGGAATATTTCCCGTATCTTTCGCGGTTATTTTATCGGGGTCGCTTAAATCGATGACGAATACCGGGTCGGTAAGATATATTTTATTATTTTCAAAACTCTTTAAAGCCGTGCAGACGTAAACTTTATCGTCGTAAAACCTTACCGAACGCACGGTTTCTCCGACGGGGGCGAACTTAGTAAGTTCGGCAACCGTTTTATTGGTCTTCAGATCGACGCAATACAAACTCGCGTTAGGCGTACCGACCCCTTCGGAGACGGTCGTCACCACGCGCAGAACACCGTTTCTTTCGTCGAGAGAAAATCTGTCATTTACAGTTCCGTCTACCGCGACTTTCCCCTTATAGACAAGACCGCCGGTATAGGAGACCATATTTATATTAGTTATTGTACGCGGCTCTTCATTTTCGCCTGCAGCGGTCATCCGCCCCGAATCATAGACGAAAATATTATCTTTGCTTGCGTATAACCCCGAACCCGCCGACAAAAGAGCGATACATGACGTAACTTTGTCTTCCGTAAACTCATACCCCGCGACGTACTCTCTGTCCGTCGGGTTGTCGGGCATTATTATATCGTCGGGCGAAAACGACGTAACCTCTCCGTCTACGATATAACGCGGCACATAGAACGCTTCGTTATTAAAATCGAAATCTCTGCCGAAAGTGAAACGCGTCATAACAAACAACTTACCGTCTTTCATTCTCGAAGATATGACTTCGCCCGATATATTGGTGCGACTTGTCACGCGTGGGGTCGTAAGTTTTGTAACGTCGACGAAAAACACCGCCGAACCGCCGTCGTAAACGCCCGCGCCGGAAGACTTAGCTACGACTATAACGGAATTTACGTCTTTGCCGATATATACTTCGGAATCTCTCCAACTCGCGTAAAATCCGAACGTATTAAGATCGAGCGAGCTTTCCTGCATCGCGCTTTTTTCGGTCATCGAATACACGTTAAGAAAACCCTGATCCGTCAAATAAAATGCGCTTTTATACGTTCTTTTAAGTCTGTCGCCCTCAGTTACGCTCTCCGTCTGCAAGTCGGTGTTTTCATAGTTTGCAGTCGCCTCGGCGGCGGACGTCGACGCGTCGTACTCCGTGCCTTTCGTACTTTTGAACGTGAAAGAAGATATCATCTTCTCCCAATTGTTTTTATATTGTTCTTCGCTGCGGGTTATCGGCTCGATTTTTTTAATAAGTTCGTAATACTCGCTGTCCGCGTATACGGAGACGTTTCTGACCGGAGACGAGAAAGGGAGAAACATAAACAGCTGAAAGCACACGAACAGTAATACGCCCGCAATCGAACCCGCTATCGTTACGTTACGTTTGTGTATTTTTCTTAATTTTTCCGCTCGCGCCAAAATCTCTTTAGTTCTCTCTTCGTTGTTCATTTTTCACTCCTGATGATCAGCAATACTTAGCCATTGCCGCCTTTATCGACTGCTTCGAGCGAGCCAATAAATTATATATTTGTTTTTTGCTCTTATTCAGTATCAGCGCGGTTTCGGTTATATCGAAACCCTCGTAATATATAAGATGTATCACCTGACGATATTGTTCGGGCAAATCCTTAATAGCTATCGAAACGCGCACGCGTTCGTCGCGGTCGATAGCCACGGCTTCCTGAGTAAACATATCGTCGACGCATTTATTTTCCGCGTATTCCAGCGGCACAAGCTTACGCTGTTTTCTCAACCTGTCGACGCAGTTGTTACGAGCGCATTTGAAAATATAAGTTTTAAACATACTCTCGGTATAAAACACGCGCTTGGTAACTAATAAAGATGCGAAAACGTCCATCATAACGTCCTCGGCGGAAGCGTAATCTTTTAAAAAGCTGCACGCAAAACGAGTGAGCGCGTCTCCGTATACGCGCACCACTTCGGAGAACGATTCCTTATCGCCCTCGAAAAAACTCCTATACGCGTTTAAAACCTGTTCCATTTGTAATCTCCCTTTCGCAGCTTTCATTATATAAACGTGCGAATCTTACTCTTTACTCATTTTATCACAAAACTTTTTCTTTTTCAAGCGTTTTGCACATATATTTTCCACATTTTTATAATTTTTTTTGTTGACTGTCATCTAAAATAGTGCTAAAATCGTATTATGAAAACAATTTTTAAAAATGCAAGGATAATAGGCTCAAAAGGCGAACTTTTTCAAAATTCTCTTTCTGTCGAAAACGGAATAATCACTTCGTTCGATTGCGACGGCGGCGCAGACGAAATAATCGACTGTGACGGAAAGTACATAGTCGCGGGTTTTATCGACGTTCACGTTCACGGCGGCGGCGGATACGACATCACGGACTGCACACCCGAAAGCGCGGCGGCGGTTGTAAACGTTCACCTTTCACACGGAACGACCTCAATATACCCGACTACGGTTTCCTGCTCGCGCGAGCGGCTTGCCTCGGTATTCGAAAATTTCAGAAAAGCGAAAGCCCTGGGGCTTTTCAGATCGAATGTCAACGGGTTACACCTTGAGGGACCCTTTTTAAGCCCTTTAATGTGCGGAGCGCAACGCCCCGACCTTATAATTCCTCCGACCGACGAGGATATATCGCTGTATAAGGCGAACAGCGATATAATAAAGAGAATAACCGTCGCGCCCGAAGTTCCCCGCGTCAACAGGCTTATTGCCGAATTATCGCCGTCGGGAGTAAAATTCTCTATGGGGCATACTAACGCCACGTTTGAAGAAGCCGACAAAGCTTACAGAGCGGGCGCGGATTCGATAACCCACCTTTACAGCGCGACTTCGGGTTTTCACAAGATAAACCAGAAAGTGCATATCGGCGTTACGCAATACGCATACGCGCAAAAAGGCGTCTACGCGGAGCTTATAGGAGACGGACATCACGTTCCGAAAGAGTTATTACGGCTTGTAGTAAGTCTGAAAGGCACTAACAGAGTTTGCCTTGTAACCGACGCAATGCGCGCGGCGGGTACGGACGTAACCGAAAGTTATCTGGGTGAAATAGACCCCAAAAATCGGGTAATCATAGACGACGGAGTGGCAAAGCTGCCCGATAAATCGTCGTTTGCGGGAAGTATCGGCACTATGGACAACGCGTTCGGGTTTGCGGTAAAAGCCGCGGGACTGAGTTTGAGCGAAGCCTCGGAAATATGTTCGCTTACGCCCGCGAAACTTATGGGTATAGCGGACAAAAAAGGAAGCGTGGACATCGGCAAAGACGCCGATTTACTTATTTTAAACGACGAACTCGCCGTCGAAAAGGTGTTTGTCGGCGGAAAACCGATTTTAAATAATTGAAAATTGCAAAATTCGCAATAAAAAAGTAGGAAATTTAAAGCCAAAAAATCTTTTTTGAGTTAAAATATAACCGACAGATAAAAACTCAGGGAGGTTTTTTATGGAAAGTTATTACACAATGCCGATCGAAGAGTTGGCAAAAAACAGCAAAATCAAATTAAACGTATGCGACGTCGAAGTGGATATGTACTGGAAAGTCGCGATAGAAGTGCTTGAAACGATCGAAGCGAACAACAAAGCGGGCAAAACCACTTTTATGATCGTTCCTTACGGTCCGCTCGGTCCTTACGCAAGAATAGTATATCTGGTAAACAAATACAGAGTATCGCTTAAAAACTGCGTATTCTGCAATATGGACGAATACCTGACGGACGATAAAAAATATATCGACGAAAGCGACCCGCTTTCTTTCCGCGGCGGAATGAACAGAATTTTCTATTCGCAGATAGACGAAGAGCTTAACGTTTTACCCGAAAACAGATATTTCCCCGACCCCGCCGACCCCGACAGAGTTTTAAAACTCATCGACAAATACGGCGTACCCGATATGGTATTCGGCGGCGTAGGTATCAACGGACATTATGCGTTCAACGAACCGCCCTACGGCGACGAGAAATGCACAAACGAAGAGTTTTTAAACCGTCAGACGCGCGTCCTCGAAGTTTCGAGAGAGACCCGCACGATAAACGGATTTATGAACGCGGGCGGAAATTTCAACGCGATACCTAAATATTGTATAACAGTAGGTATGAAAGAAATTTTCCAAGCCAAGAAAGTAAGAATGTGTATGCCGAGAGACTGGAACGCGGGCGCGCTTCGTCCCGTATTATCGGGCAAAGCAGATTGTCACGTTCCCTGCTCGTTATTCCAGCTTCATCCCGACGCAATGCTTTACGCAACGAGAGAAGCGTTGAAAGCTCCCGTTCCCGAAATAAGAGTATACAACAAATAAAAAAAAACATCCTTACCCGTTATAAAGTCATAAAGCCCCCGCTTTTACAAGCGGGGGCTTTATATGTTTTTTAAATTTGCAGTTTCGGGTAAAACCTACAATTCAACCGGATAAATATCGAAAAAACGCACTCGGTCGGTCTACTGCGCGGACGCAACTTTACGCCGCCTCTTACATTTCGATAATCAACATTAAAAATAATTTCAGTGTATTTTCTATCCGCAACCTGCCGTTGTCGTATCCGAACGGCACGCTTTCACCCGTGACCGCGTCGAATACCTCTGCGGGCTTTTTCTCTGTTTTCAGCGACAATACGAATTTCCGTTCTTCGATAAAATCGTCCTGAACATTTAAATCTACTAAACTCACCGAATACCCGTTTTCGCGCTTAAACGTGACTATTTCTATATCGGAGGAACACTCCGCAAGCATAAATCTGTCTTTTCCGACGTACTCGTCGATAAATGTCATTATCACGTCGCGGTATTGTTTACGTTGGTCGTCTTCTATCGCCGCCGCGCTCCATATAACCGTTCCTTTGCCGTATTTCACGCGCAACATCGCCGGCATTTCGGTATCGCGCCACGGCGGGTTGGAATGTATGGACGCAAAATGTATATTATCGCTCTGTACGGAATACGGAACGGTGATTTTCGCAAGCACCTCGGCTTTTTTATCATAAGTTTCGAGTACGGGCAGAGCGTAATTTATGGAAAGCGGATATTTTTCGTCGTTCTCACCGAAATATTTCTGCCCTGCGGCGGTCGGGCGGACGTATGTTTTAGTATATTCAGTAAGCCCTTTTATTTCCGCTCCGAAAAACTCTTTCATCAATTCGTTATCAGACGCGTAAGACAGATAAAGCGTTCCGCCGTTTTCGACGTACTTTATTAAATCGGCGTTTTCTCTGCGCTCCACATTTTCAAGACAAGGCGCGAAAACCATTCTATAGCCGTTTATATCTCCGAAATGCCCGTTTGCTATAACCTTGCACGGAACTTTTCGGCGTATCATATTTTTGTTGAAATTTATCGCCACGGTTCTGTTACTGAAACCCGCTTCGAAACGGTTGAATTTAGAACTCGTATCGTAATACAACGCGATTTCCCCGACGTATTCCCCGTCGAAATATTTTTCGAGTTTGCTTTCGAAACCGAAAACCCTACCGATCTGTTCGTAACGCTTTTCGTTCATCGTGCCAATCGGGTCGAGCGCGTCTATCATCATCGTCGCGCCGTGGTGCGCCGCCGTAAGACACACTTCGGTTTTCAGTTTGTTTTCGGTTTTGGTTACGGTATGTTCTCTTAAATTGCTTTCGCAAGTGCCGAGCATATACTCAAACGGTTTATAATTAGTCACCGTATCGTAATATTTACAGGTGAAAGAATGGTTATACAAATCGCCGTAGAGATCTCCGCCGACGTAATCGCAGGCGTCTCCGATTTTATCCGTAGAAGAAGCCCACCAGTCGAACGCCACCGACCCCGCGCAGTTAAGAGTAACCGTTACGTCGGGGCGTAATTTATGCGTTTCTTCGCGTATAAAGTATGCGAATTCCGCCATCTGTTTTTCGCGGAGGGCTATCCACTTTTTCCAGATCGGATTTTTCCAGTCCTTATCTTTTTCGTGCGGCATTTCCGCGCCGGTAAATTCTCTGAATTTCTTTTTACAACTTTCGCAATGGCAGAAATCCGGCCAGAACGGCATATCGAAAAACATTCCGTCGAAATCTCCGAAATAATCGAAAATCTCCTTTAACTGTATTTTCAGAAATTCTCTGTATTCGTCGTTTTCGGGGCATACGAACCCGTACCGCCCGCCGTTCGCCGTCTGAGTAGTTCCGTCTCCGTTTATAATCCGCCATGACGGGTGAGCGTAATATTCTTCGTTATTATGTATCAGGCTGTAATAGCCCACTGTCGCGATACCCTCCGCTCTGCACTTTTCGACAAGCTGTTTTATCTTACCGTCTTTTGCGAAAGCGCGGTGAGTTTTACCGACTTTCGTCGGGAAATAACACAATCCGACATGCGACTGCGTATAGATCATAGCCGATTGCATCTTCGCCGTTTTCAGATTTTTAACGTAATCGTCAACGTCGAACCGACTTAAAAATTTATCGTCGAAATCGGGGATATGCATATCCGCGAGATGCCGTCTGTACTTGTTCCGAAACCAAAATTTATTCATAATTTCCTCCGATATCTTCATTTTAAACGTCAACCGTATTTTTGTCAACCGTATTTAAAAAAATTCAGCCATAAACAACCTGAGTATAATCATTTTCAACGTAGCGGCATTTACAAAGGCTGCGCGAAATGTTAAACTTATAGCATAGCGGTCGCGGATATGTTCTGACGCAATCGTCGGCGGCTGCAGGAGGAAAAATGTTTAAGAGAATTATATTGACTTTGCTGATCGCGCTTCTTGCGTTGTCCGCTTCGCTCGCCATAGGTTGCGGCGGGAACAACCCGGCAAACGGCAGCGAAAGTTCGTTTATCGAAAGTCCGACGGAAAGCTCCTCCGAGAGCAATTCCGAAAGTTCGTCGGAAAACCCAGACCAAGTTCGCGAAGTCGAGTGCCGCCTCGAAATTGCCGACGACGTTATCGCAGTCGCGGCGGGCGACGAATGTGAAACAGAAATTGCCGAATTTACTTTCGACGGTGAAAACGCGGATAAAACCTTACTCGAATACTCTTCGAGCGACGAAAACGTATTCACCGTAGACGAAAACGGCATTATAAGCGCAATCGGCGCGGGTACGGCTTACGTTACGGCGAGTTTTCAGGGCGTAACGGCGAAAACCCGCGTTGAAGTAGGCGTTTCGCGCGACAGTCTTAAAAAGTTTTCTGAAGAAGCCGTAAAAATTCACGGCAGACACGTTAAAAATTCCGACGGCAAACTCGTGTTCGACAACGTAAATTCGGGTATCGAATTATGGTTCTTCGGCACGGAGTTCAAAGTTGCGTTCGACGTACCGAAAACCACTTCTACGGCGGCAGGGCTTACTCAATACGGCTTTCTGAGAGTTTATCTCGACGACGATATAAAATACGGCTATACGACGGATATCGAAGAATTAAACGTCGCCGGCAGACGCGTCGCGCTTGACAAATCCGGCGACGGCGCGGTATACACGCTGGCAAGCGGGCTTGACGAGGGATATCACAGAATACAGATTTTAAAAGCTTCGGAACAACGCCTTAACGGGGACACTCGCTGGGTCGTCTCTTCGCTTATATCCGACGAAAACTGTCTGGTTATAACCGCGAAAGAAAGTAAAAAATCCATAAAAATCGACTTTTACGGCGATTCGATCTCCTGCGGGGCTGGAAATTTGGGAGAAAACTCAGAGCATATTTACAACACCAACGGCGACGGAACGAAAACTTACGCTTCGTTTACGGCGCGCGCGTTGAACGCCGATTCGAGCGTAGTCAGCAAAAGCGGACTTTGCGTTTCCGCCGAGCTTGTCGGAAAAGACCTTTCCTTAGAAAAATGCTGGGATAACGTTTCGATACACAACAACGAAAAAACAGAAATCGACCCGGATACAAACCTTGTCGTTATCAATCTCGGAACCAACGATTTTTCGGATATATACAAAGGAAATTCGACTTACGCCGATCTGACGGCTGGTATCGTAAGAACGCTTACCGCTATGAAAAAGAAGTATACGAACGCTAAATTCGTCTGGTGTTACGGGCTTATGAACGAAGTTCCCGACGTCAAAAACGCTATCGTTTCCGCTCTCGGACAAATGGGCGGCGAAGAATCCGGTTTTTATTACGTCACGTTGACGGTAGACACCTCCGGCGGAGCCACTCATCCGACGGTAAACGGGCATATAGCTTCGGCAAGAGTTCTTACCGATTTCATTAAAAATAAGGGGTTAATATAATGGCGAAAAAGATTTTAAAATTAAAAAATTTATGCGCGCTTATTCTTGCGATAGCGTGCGTGACAGCCGTCGGTTCGGGCGTTAAACCCGTTGCCGAAACCGCCGACGTCGGAAAAGATATAATTATAAGCGACGATTTCGGAGAAAAAGGAAAGGTCTCGGATTTCGCCGGAGTATACGACTATTCCAACCTGTGCAAAGACGCGGGCGGAAACGCCGACTGGGGGCTTGTTCCCGGCGCGAGCTGGGGCGCGGCGACCTCTGCGGGAAAGGGTTATATAACTTTCAAGGCGGAAGCCGACGAAAATTACACCCTTAAAGATTTAAAAATCGACTTTTCCGCATTTCACGGGCATAAACAATTGGGCGAATATTTCGGCAGAAGTAAAACCGATCTCGTAGTATACGCAAGCGAGAACTATGCCGACTGGACGAGAGTTTACGACCTTGCCTTAATAAAGTATTCCATGTGGAGCGCGGGCAATTTATATAAAAATTGCGCGGTCGATTGTTCAGAGGTCTTCGACGGCGCAAAAACGGCTTATATAAAATTCGAACTCGTTCATATCGATTATTCGGGTCTTACCCCCGATCACCAAAAATTAGGTCACGTTGCGCAAAACGAAAAAATAACGTTACAATATTTAGGCGTAAGATTACACGAAGTATCGATCACCGCAAGACAAGTCAAAATCGGAAGCGTACCGGAAAAAATAGTAACCGAAGAACGAAAAGCTTCCGGCAAAGTAACAATCAGAGAATCGAACTGATTAAATTTTAAAGTTACCGCGTTGAGGGGTTGCCGAACGGCAACCCCTCAACGCTATCCGAACGAAACGTCGGAAGAACTAAAAGTCTTCGGATTTATAGACGGTCATAATCCGTCTGTTTACGAAATCGAAATCATCGGCGTTATAATCGTCAAGCATACCGTAATGTACGGGTACCGCAACCTTGGCGCGAACGCGCTTTGCGAATTTAACCGCGTCGGCGGCATTCATATTATTTCCCGCTCCGTTTATCGGTAAAAACACGACGTCGATAGCGGTATCGGGCAACGCGGTGAAAACCCGCTCGTTATATAACGTGTCGCCCGTAACGTAAAATGCCTTATTCTCGGCGTAAATTATTACGCCTATAGCTCTTTCGTCGCTATGCTCCGCAGGCACGGCGCGGAAAACAAACGATTTTCCCGTCCAACTCGTCCCCGCGTCAAACTTGACGTAATTATTATTTCCGCCGAACTTTCTCACGCGACCGAACGAATTGAACGACGCAAGCGCGGTGATCTGCGTTTCAGCCCCTATATAACGCTTCAAAGTCTGTTCGTCCGTATGATCGCCGTGGTCGTGCGTAAGTATAATATAGTCGGGTTTTACATTAAAAAATCTCTCGTCGACGGGTATTCTGCGATATTTATTCGGTTCGTTTTCCGCAACGCTGTCGGATAAATACGGGTCTACTATCGCAATTTCTCCGTCGCTTTCAAACATCAGCCCCGCCTGCCCAAGCCAGGTTATTTTCATGATTTTTTCTCCGGTATTATCGGGTAAAGCTGAATGGAATTTCCGCCGTCGACGACAAGTTCCGCTCCTGTCGTAAACTTTGCGTGTTCCGCGAAATACCACACCGCGTCGGCTATATCCGCGCCCTCCGCCATACTGCGAAGCGGAGAAAAAGCCGACGGCACACTTTTATAAAAGTCGGGGTTTTTATCCGTTCTGTCCGTGCGGATCATACCCGGCAAAACCGCGTTTACGCGGACGTTATATTTACCGAGTTCGAACGCCAGCGCGCGCATAAGCCCCAATTGCCCGCCCTTGCTCGTTTCGTAGGCAACCCTGTCGGGAATCGCCCTATAAGCGGTGTTCGAGTTTATAAACGTAATGCTTCCGCCGTTTCGGCTTTTCATTCTCGACGCGGCTTGTTCGGCTAAAAGGTAATTCCAGCACACGTTTGTATCGATAACTCTCTTAAAATCTTTAAGCGGGCTTTCGAATACCGTCACGCCTACGCCGAGATCCGCGGCGTTCAAAACCAGCGTATCCGCAAAAATATCTTTTTCGTCTAATTCTTCAAACAGCGATATTACGCTTTTTTCGTCGACTTCGCCGTTTTCGTTCAAAGAATCGAGAACCCTGCCGAATATATCCGCTTCGGGGAATTTTTCTCTGTATCGCTTTTCCGCCTGCGCGACGTGTTCGGCGTTCCTGCCCGTAAAAATTACGTTTTTTCTTTCGGAAGCAAATTTTTCTACAATAGCCGCGCCGGTATTCACGCACGCGCCCGTCACTAAAACATATGTTTTCATATCAGAAATAAAACTCCGTTTCGGGCGGACGAATATCTGTAAGCGCGCCCGTATAATGTCTTAAATTATGTTCGACGTAAGGGTGTTTAAGACATTCTTCTTCATTAAGTTCGATGCCCAGCCCCGCCTTGTCGCCTATCTTTATACGCCCGTTTTCGTAGACGAGATTTTCATCTGTTACGAATTTACGGTAGCTCACGTCGGAATACATGATTTCGAGTATACAGAAATTCGGGCAACACGCCGCAAGCTGAAGAGTAGCGGCGTTCGCCACGGGTCCGCTCGGATTATGCGGCGCGAACGGAATATAATTCGCCTCCGCGATAGCGGCTATCTTTTTAAGTTCCATTATGCCGCCCGCATGAGAAACGTCGGGCTGAATATAATCCGCCGCGCGGGTTGCGAAAAGACCGTTATAATCGTAGCGGGTATAAAGTCTTTCTCCCGCAGAAATAGCAACGGGCGATTTATCGCGTACCGCTTTCAACGCTTCGAGATTATTCGGAGGAACAGGCTCTTCGAACCACATCGGCTTGAATTGTTCGAGTTCTTTGGCGATTTTAATGCCCGTGGGAACGTCGAATCTGCCATGCCCCTCGATAAGCAGATCAACGCGATTGCCGACGGCTTCTCTTACCTTGGCGATACATTCGAGCGCGGTGTCGAGATCTTTATTGGATATCTGAAGATAACTCTTACCGAAAGGATCCCATTTCATAGCAGTAACGCCGCGTTTTACGGCGATTTTAGCTTTTTCCGCAAATTCTTCGGGAGTTTTCGCACCCGCGAACCACCCGTTGACGTAAATTCGGCAATCGTCGTTTACTTTGCCGCCCAAAAGTTGATAGACGGGTACGCCGAGCGATTTGCCGAGTATATCCCAAAGCGCGCACTCGACCGCCGAGAGCGCGCTCATAAGCACCGCCCCGCCGCGCCAATACGCGTCGCGATAGATATCGTGATAGATTTTTTCTATCTGTCTCGGATCTTTACCCAAAAGATAGTTTTTAAGGTGTTCAACCGCGCCCGCAAGAGCTTTCTCTTTGTATTCGAGCGTTCCCTCGCCAACGCCCGAAATTCCCGCGTCGGTATACACCTTAACGAATACCCAGTTTGTACGGAAACAATCGACTATAAAAGTCTTTACGTCTGTAATCTTCATACTTTAATTATATAACCGCGCAAGAAAATATTATACAAAAAAATAATTGCGTTTTATAAAAATCTAATTGTTTTTATTGCAAATGATTATATTTTATGTTAAAATTTTATTTAGAACGGTCGCAGGATACAGAAAATGGAAATAGACGAAATAAATTTAAGAGAATTCGGAATATTCGATACAAAATCAGCGTTCCCGCGCGAAAAGAGAACGAAAGAGAGAACCGTAAAAGAGTTCGAAATAGAATTTTTTCTCGAATGTACGGGCAAAGCGATAGTAGACGGAAAAGAATACGAGTTGACGCCCGAAACGTTGCTCGTATGCCATGCGGGGCAGAAGAGGAGCAGTATATTGCACTTCAAATGCTATTATCTGCATTTTACTTTAGACGAAAAGTGCAAGTACTTCTCCTTGCTCGGTAATACCCCGGTAATGTTCAGGCTCATAAACGCCAAGGCTTACGCCGAAATTTTTTCGTCGCTGTTCGCGCACATAGCCGTATCGGAACAAAACATAAAATCGGATTATTCGCTGGCAAAACTGCTTGAATTATTTTACCGTATAGCCGAAGATTCGGAAAGAAACAGAAATTACGAAGAATTATTTCCGCTCGGCAAAGGCGATCTCATACCGCGCGTAACGGCGTACATAAGGCGGAATTACGACGAAAAAGTAACCCTTGCCGCGTTATCGGAGGAATTTCATTATTCGCCAAATCACATACAGAGCAGATATAAAAAAGTAACGGGTTTAACCCCTCAGGAATTTCTGGAAGAAACGCGGCTTTCTAACGCAAAATTATTATTGACGGACAGAGAAAAGAGCTTATCCGAAATTTCGGCGGAGTGCGGATATTCGTCGCAATCGCATTTCACGGCGAGTTTCAAGCGTAGGTTTTCGGTAACGCCCAAGGAGTGGCGCAAAAATTCCGACGATTTATTCCGCAATTTATACAACGAAACATAATTTGGGTTCGTTCTTTTTCAATGGGATTCTTCGCAGGCTCAGAATGACATCAAGACTTAAATGTATATGTCATATCAAGCGCAAGCGAAATATCCCACTGTGCAAGTAGTCTGCACTTTTTCGGTGGGATTCTTCACTTCGTTCAGAAAGACATAAATATTAAATAAAGTATGTCATATTGAGCGCAAGCGAAATATCCCACTGTGCAAGTAGTCCGCACTTATTCGGTGGGATTCTTCGTTTCACTCAGAATGACATATTAAAACTTAAATATGTTGTCATATTGAGCGCAAGCGAAATATCCCACTGTACAAGTAGTCTGCACTTTTTCGGTGGGATTCTTCACTTCGTTCAGAATGACTTTATTTTAATTATTAACATAAAACAGGCGGCGGGAGAAATTTTCTCCCGCCGCCGTAATGTTTTGCGTTACGCAATTATAACCGACTTAATATCAGTCGTTTTTCTTTCTTCTGAAAAGCGTTACTCCGCAAAGAGCTACAAGCGTAAGCCCTACTATGCCGACTTCGGCAATGCTTCCGCCGCAACCTGCGCAACCGCTCTTGTTGTCGTCGGTCTTGCCGCTTTCGCCGCTATTACCGCTGTTTCCGCTATCTCCGCTTTCGCCGTCGTTGTCCTTGTCAAGAGAAATCTCTTTATAGTCGACGGTTGCACCTTCGGCGTATTCTTTAACGGCAACTTTCATTTCGCTGTCGCCGTTGTCGGGCGTTTCGACTTTGAGAACGAGCGCGTTTACGTTAAATTGCGCGGCTACGTCAAGTTTTACGGTTCTTGAATTATCTACCGTAATATTGATCTTTCCGTCTATAACGGCTATAGTTACGTTATGAACGCCGAGCGCGTTAGCGTTTTCGGAATTTGCTATATTGATAGCTCTCGCCTTTGCGCTCATTCCGTCGTTTGCGAATCCGTATTCGTCATAAAGCGCGGTATCTGTTGTCGTTACCGAATCTTTATCGAAGTTGGTATAAAGCGTATAATAGAACGTATCGCCGGTGTAAGGATCGTAGAAGTTGAATTTAACGTATCCTTTCTTGCCCTGGTTGTTTCTGCTCTGATAATAACCTGCGGTCGACTTGAAGTCTATTTTGAAAGTATGGCTCTTTGTCAGGTCGTAAGCGTTCATATAAGTTATGCCGTTTTCGCCGGTAAACATATATGCGCCGTTACCCGTCTGAGCGGTTCCGTTACCTTCTTTGGCAAAGCCGTCTTTAAACGCGTTGACAACAACGTAAGCGGGATATTGCTCGTTGGCGGAGCTGATAACGATAAATTCGTTGATACCTATTTCGTCCGTCAATGCCGATTTCTTTATGGTAAGTTTTCCGTTAGCGAACTCGTATTTATCCGCCGTAAGTTCCGCGTCGCCGGCAAATATTTTGCTTATACCCGTAACGCCGCTTAAAGAAAATTCAGCGTCCTGAAGCGCGCCTTTAGTCGCGAAAGCTACAACGGGAGCTTTCATAGCCGAAGATTCATATACAAGATTTATCGCGGTACCTGTTTTTTTAGCGGTATCTTCGATATACAACACGCCGTTTTTCGCAAATTCGGTTTTCTTGAAGAACGATTTTTTAACGGTGAGTTTTCCGTCCGCATAAGAGAAGTCGTCAGCGGTAGCTACAAGACCTTTATCGTTGGAAACCTTGAGATTGCTGCCGTCGGTATTGATTACGTCGAGAACGAGATCATTCGCGGGGTTTGAGATATCTATAGTGTAATAAGAAATATCAGAGTTGGGTCCTGTTACGGCAATGCTGTTTACGTCTTTATTCGCTTTGAACTCAAACGAAGCTCTGCGCTGATCTGCTATAAAGAAACCTATATAAGCCTTTCCGTCGCGGAAATCGGATTGTTTCACGGTAGGATAAGCGATAATTTTACCGTTGACCTTGAAATATCCTCTGTTGTCCGCGCCGTCGCCTATCATTATTTCGACTACGTTATTCTTAACGTCTACCAACGTATCGTAATTAGCGTTGGTTCCCTCAGAGAGAAGTTCCAGACCGGTAAACGGCTGTATATCGGATCTGCCGCCGAAGAAAAGCGTGCCTATTTTAAGCGTATCGCGGCAGTTATCGTTGGAGAAGTATTCGGAAACCGTAAGGTTATCCATTAAACCGAGCATTCCCCATTCGGTTCCGGTGGCGACCTGGTTTACTATATCGTTCGTGAAGTTTTTAAATTCAAAAGTTATGGGTTTAGTAACGTCGAACGCCTTGTTATAGTAAACTCTTGTCGAAAGTGTGTTTTCGCTGAATTTTCTGACCATAGCAACGTTATAGAAACCCTCGGTTCTCATAGTCTCGCCCTCGGCAAGGTCGGTAGCTTTTGCATACCAGCCCTCCGCATCAACAAAACGATAAGTCATGAATTCCATTGTGTTGTCGTCGATATTGAAAGAGAATCTCAAACCGTTGAAACCGTCGTTTAACTTTTTCTCCAGATATTCTTTCTTGATCGTAAGGGTGTAATTAACTCCGCTGCTCGTAAGCTCATAGTCCGTACCCGACATAAGCGGCGCGCTTTCCAACTGCGCTCTACCCGCTTTAAGCGTTCCTTGAGTAAGCCCCTCGACTTCGTAATCGAATGTAAACGAAATATCTTTTATTTCGCCGTCAAACGCAACGTAATCTTTCGTAACGGTTGGCGGGTTGGTTTTCTGAACAGGGATAGCCAGAGAAGCCTTTCCGTTCTCGCCCGTAACTGTAAGAGAAGAAAGCGAGCTGAGATTATCAAAATAATTTAACCAGAAAGACTGTTTAAGCGTATATTTTTTGCCGCCTTGTACATCTGCAACTGTGAAAAGCGAAGAATCTACGTTTATCGTTTTATAAGTTGCGCCGTCAGTAGTCGCGTTAAGAGTGAGCGCAGGAGTACCCGTAATATTCTTAATCGTAAATTCAAGATTATCGGGCGCAGACGACGGATTGATACGAACTCTTGATTTCAATGCCGCAGAAATCGTATTATAATCAAGATAAGGAGCGTTATATTCGCCCATCATCATAGTGCAGCTGGCAACATCGCCCGTAGCAATTACAAAATAGCAACCGTTTGCAAAACTGTCTACGGTGACAAAATCCCAAAGCGAAGCTTCGGCATCTGCTTGATGTCCGAGTTGCTTATCGTCAACTTTCATATAAGAAATGTCGCCGTCTTTACCGGTTCCGATATGAATTTCAAAAGTATGGAATTGATCGGCAAGCGTATCGGGCATATAATTTATCCCCTCTAAGGGTCTTCCCGAATTTGCCGGGTGAAATTGACGATTAGGCAAATCAAGTATCATATGCGGATATTTATCACCGGGCGCTCTGCCGCCGATATGGTTAGTTCCCACCCAATCATCTTTACCGTTAAGTAAAGCAAGACCAGTCCAACGACCTGCATTACTTATGAAAAGCTGAAATGTAACGGTTTTGTTCGGGGCTTCGAGAATATTATAATTATTGATTATAACACCACCCGCATTTGCGCCGTACATAATGCCCGACTCGCCTATCTGAACAAGCGGTTTCTGCGGGTTACTAAACTGCCACTGGGTCGAAGATGTTTCCGCCGCTTTTACATCGCGCTTAGTAAAGGTAAAGCCCATTGCCAAACACGCCGCCATAACTACCGCTAACAAAACGGTTAGTATGGACTTTGATTTTAAAGTTCTACTCATTTTTTACCTCCCACGGTATATATTATATCTTTAAGCGTTTTCACGCTGTAAAGCCTTTTAAATTTTCTTTGTTCAAATTATCAATAAGCCATACGGTAGGCGTAATTCAATCTGCCCGCCGGCGCGCAATCGCCGCCGCAATAAAACGCGAATATATCACCGAACGCATAAACGCCGACTCCGTCGTTTTTATCCGTCTTTTGGTTGGCGAATATATTATCCGTCGCTTTTACGCCTATCTCGCTCATACTCGTTACGTTCAACGCTTCGAGCGGTATGCGGTAAGAAATATATTTTCCGTTAAGCGCATAGTCCGCGTCGAAATTCGACATAACCGTAGTTATTTTTCCCTGAGCGTCTTTACCGAGCGCCTCTATACTCGTCTTGCCGTTTTCGGGCGAACGATTGATTATAAAATCGTAACCGTTCCAACCGCCGCCTTTCGCGCCCGTCGTAAGCCACAGATTCATCCAGCCCGTATCGCCGCTTTCATACGCCGTTATATCCTTTTTAGCCGCCACAAGAACGTACAGATATTTATCGTCGTTTGCAATTTTGATATAATCTATATCGTTTCTCGCGCTCGTATCGGTGTAAAGATACTTCTTTGATACGCTGTAGGCGTTTCTGTCGACCGTATCTGCGGCTAAATCGAGATATTTTGCTTTAACGTCGTTCCACGCTGAAATATCCGCATAGTCGAGCGTTGTTTTGCGCCACATAGCCGCGCCCGATTTCTTACCCGAATCGCCGTATTTGAACTGTCTTGTAAACTGCGCCAGCAGCATAAAGTAAGTGTCGCCGTAGCCGTCGTCGTCGCGCATCATCTCAATATCTCTCGAAAACGCGACGTTATAGGTGTCTACGAAAGTAGCGTACTGTCCGTTGATGTTGAGTTTCTGAGCCACCCACTCGTTCCAGCCCGTAACCGTAACCATAAACAGATCGTCGCCCTTATAGTTGAGAACGTTTCTCCATTCGGTTATAAAGTTACTGCCCGTGAGCGCGGCTTCCAAATCGTCGGTCTCGTAAGCCAAAGTCTGATTTACCTGCGCGCCCCTGCCCCTGTACTGATAATTCGCGTTGCGTTTGCTTCGAGCGAGAAACGCTTCAGACGACCAGTTTCCGCCGATATGCTGAGCGATCGAAACGTTCATTATTCCGTCGTAGTTTTTCTGCGGAAGAGAATAATCCATCCACGGAAAACCGTTCTTATACGAACTCTCGGTGACAAGCGTAGGCCACACTACGTTTCTTACCCAAAAAGCGTCGGCAACCGCCTTATTCGAATAGTTTTTATCGAATGTATACGAAACCAGAAGCGGTTTGCCCGACGGATTGTTTTTACTGTCCGCCGTAAACCAACAGTTTTTGTACTTAAAGTTTTCAACCGCGTAATAGTTATTATAAACCCACTCGACGACTTTCATTATGTTGCCCGTCGGCGTTTCGTTGTTACAACAAATCGGGACTATCTTCGGTACATCGTAACCCTCTTTCTGCATTTCGATAATGACGTCGAGCAGAGCCAAAGTCTGTTCTTTATAAAGATTTATGCCCTCGGAATTTTTCACGTTTGCGTTAGTGAAATCGAGATAAAGGAAATCTATCCCCGCAAGCGTAAGCAGTTCGAGATGTTTTCTTATAACCCACTTGTCTTTAGAGGTATAATAGCCGTAAAGCGGTTCTTCGAAATAATGGAAAGCGTTCTGCGGCGAAATTTTCGCGTCGTAAGTCTTACTACCCGCATTAGCCCAAAGCACATTGTTTTCGGTATCGTAAGGATTGGTCTGCGTCGCCTGAATTTTCGAAATATCGTATAAACCGTTACTTTCGTTATGCCACATAAAGTAGAATATACCGACGTATTTACCCTCTTTTTTCACTCCGCGCGCCGACACGTCGCCGTAATCGAACAGCCCCGAAAGTTGCGACACCGTAAAATACTGTTCGCCCATATCGAGAAGTTTCCGAGTATACTCTTCGTCGTAAGCGTCGGCGTGTTCGTTTCCGTACTCGTAACCTTTCGGCTCGTTGCCGCCCGAAGAAGCGGAATTATCGCTTTTCGATTCGCTCGTCGGTTCGTTCGGAGCGGAACTCTCCGATGACGGTTTACTCATACAACTCGCCGTAAAACCCAAAGTCAATACCATAAATAAAGTTAATATTCGCTTTAATAATCCTTTCACTTTTTCCTTTCCTTATTTTGTATACCAGCTGTAATTGATTCTGCCTATCGGCGCGACGTCTCCGCTCTTATAAAGGTCGGTTATATCGAAATCTTTCTGAAGATTATCGCTTATCTTTATCTGAAGCCCGAAAGAATCGCCGCTTATGCCGAGCGCGCTCTTTTTTATTTTAACTATCATAACGTTGTCTTTAACGACAGTCAGCGCCTCGCCTACGTTAGTATACGAATTGTTTTCTATCTTATTCAAGCTCGATTTTTTGCCGTTAAGACTGCGGTTTACGACGTATTGAAGATTATTCCAGCCGCCTGTTTCGCCGTCGACGCCTATCCACACGTTCATCCAACGCGTATCGTCGGCTTGTTTTTCGGTGATATTATCCTGCGTTGCGACGAGAACGTACACGTTGTCGCTATCCGCCGCGATTCGGACTTCTCTTATGTCGTTTCTACCCGTATTATCCGTATAAGTCGTTCCGCCGCCTACCGAAGAAGCCTTTCTCGGTGCGGTTTCACCGACAAGGTCTGCGTAAGACGGAACGTCGATCCAGTTAGAAAGTTCGAGCATATCTTTATCGGTTTTTCCGACGAAAGTCTTGCTGCCGCCGTTATTCTTGAACTTGCGGATATTTTTGACCATCTGAATAAAGCAGTTGTCGAGATAACCGCCGCTCATCGGTTCGATATCGCGGGAGAACTCCATATTGAAAGTATCTACGAAATAGCCGTATTCTCTGCCGAGCATCGGGTCGGTGCTTTGTTTCTGAGCTATCCACTCGTTCCACCCCGTTATAAACACGAGATTTACGTCTTTCGTTTTATAGACGGTTTCCCACTGCTCTTCGAAGTTTGTATTTTTGACGGCGTTCTCGTAATTATTCGTCTTAGTCGCGTTCGACCAGCCCCTGCCGTGGTTACTGTTATAAATATCCGTCGCCTTGTCTTTGGGGAAGATATTCTTCACCTTATCCGACAGCGAATCGTAGTTATACGGCGCAAGAAGCCCAGAAAGCGAGAAGTTCGCGCCCGAATATTTCGCGTCGTCGGCGTAACTGCCGCCGATACCCGTATGCTGAGAAGTCGAAACGCTCATTATGTCGTAACCCTGAGTATCGTCGGTAAAAGTCTCCTGCGGGTAACGCCACGAAATCCACGGAAATCTGTTCGAATCGTAAGTTCTGTTAGGCCACTGAGCCGCTTTGAAATACAGACGGTTTTTTATAGTTTCGTTATCGCCTGCGTAATCGGCTATCATCCACGGCTTATTTCCGTTACCAGTAAACCATATTTCGTCGTAAGTATTACGTCTATAAAAAGCGTTATAAATACTTTCGGCTTGCTGAGTGGAAGCGGTGTTTGTCATAAACATCGCCTTAGGCACGTTATAGCCGAGCTGTTTATACTCCAGGAGTACGTCGAGAACGGTCTTAGCGGCGCGCTGATAGAAATCGTTGTTAGTACAATCGAAACAGATAAAATCAAGCCCCGCGTTTATGAACATTTCGACGTGCCGTCTTACGACCCATTCGTCCGTAGGCTGATAATAGCCGTACATAGGTTCGCCCCAGTAGGTAAAGTCGGGGGCGTAGCCTACGTCTTCGCCCGTAAGGGTATTTTCGACCTTGTTTTCTTTTTCGTAGGCGTCTACGGATTTAGTCGAGCGTTGGTTAGCCAAGCCGAGCCACAAAAAGTAGAAGATTCCGACTACGTTTTCGTTATAACCGTCGACCTGTGCGAACGCCCTGCCGTAATCGTCGACGGCGGCAGTCTTTAAAAAGCCGTTGGTAAGGTCGGTCGACGCGCTGTACGCGCCGGTAATTTCTTCTTTTTCCTGTTTTTTATTATTGCCGCAACCCGCCGCGGATGCCGCAAGAGCTAAGCACAACGCGGCGGAAATAATTCTTTTTTTCATCATTTTCCTTTTAAAACGATACTGTCGATTTATCAGTTGGAAGTTTTGAACGGAGAGTTCTTCAGTCCGTTGGTTTTCGACGATACCTGAGTATAATCGTTATAGATAAAGTTTTTATCCTCGGAATAGCTCTTGAATCCGTCTTTGATAGCCCGGAAAGTCTCGGTTCCGTCCCACGTCGAGGTTCTGCCCTTGAAGTAATTCGACATACTCTTCGCAACCTTGCTCGAAACCGTTTCGATCGTTCCGTTTACCGTAGCGGTGTTCATACCCGAACATTTACCGAATACGAGGTAAGGCGCGGTCGTGCAATCGCCTTCGGCTTTGATTATAGCATAATCTATAGCTTTGGGGATATCCACGTTTTTAACGAGCTGGCGCATTGTTATCGGCGCGTTGTTTGCCGCCTTATAGGACGAATATATAGCGTTCTGACCCGTAGGCGAGAAGAGGTACATAAGGAAATCTATCGCTTCGGCGGTAGTTTCGGAATTACCCGAATTTACTATGCCGTAGTTTTCCTGCGGACCGCCGAACGCTCTTACGTTAGTGGTCGCGCCCGCCGCCAAAGCTTCGGCAGACGGTTCCATCGCGGGCATTAAGAACCAACCGAGTTCTTTCGAAATCTGTTCCGCGCTGGCGTATGTTACTTTACCGCCGCTCTGCGTCTTGAAAGCGTCTCTGTACGTTCTTACATAGTCGAGAGCTTCGACGTAGAAAAGTCTTAAATTCTTATACGAAGCGTCTTTGCCTTCGAATACGGAAGTCGTATTGTTAAAGAAGTTGAACGTGTCGTTATAAGAAGCGGTATTGTCCGCGTAAGACATAAGTTCGTAAAGGTTTTGCATAACCTCGGCGTATCTTGCCGAAGTCGGGTTATAACCCTCCTGATTGAAGAACAAATCGACTACCTTGTTAAGGTTATACGAATATTTGTCGACGGCGTCGTTGCCCGCGTCCTCCGCGTTGTAAGTCCAGTCGGGGTCGATCTCCTCGTTATAGCTGTAATCGCCGTTTTCGGAGTGTACTTTCTGCGTGAAATCGCGATAATATTGATCGAGATACATATTCACAAGGTGCGAAAGCATATTGAAACTGCCTTCCCCGCAGGACTGTTCGCTCTTGGAAAGTCCGAAAGGAGTTGCAAATCTGCTGTCCGAATCCTTAGCTTTTTTAAGCGCGTTTATAAGCCACGACCAGGTGATTTTCGTCTGATCTATGGTTCCGTCCGCTCCGACGGCGGAATCGCCTTTGAGAATAGTCTTTACGGCGTTCTTGTTGTAGTAAACGGTGAGATAGTTTGAAGAATAGCTAAGCCCCGGTATAGTCATTGTAGAACCTGAAACCTGAGTTCTGTAAGCGTCGGCTTCAAGCCCGTCTTTCCATACGGTTTTGCCCGACATATACGGGTTTACGTCTTCAAGGTATTCCGACAAATCGACGAATTTATTCGATCCGTAATATTCCGAAGCGACCGACGTCATAACGATAGTCGGAGCGGATACTCCGTCCTCCGCCATTTTACGGACGTTATCCATATAAGTCGCGGGGTTGTCGTTATTGTCGAGTATTACTTCGACGTTTACGCCCTCGGTGTTATACTTATAGTCCGAATAAGCGTCGGCTACCGCCTGAAGCGCGTTCTTTTCGACTATATTTACGGTCGTATAGAACTCTATGGTTACGTTCTTTTTGGTTCCGCCGCCGGAAGACGTCGAACCGCCGTTCGAAGACGAATCTCCGCCGGTGCTTGTTCCGCTGTCATTACCGCCGCCGCACGCGACCGCGGAAAACGCGAGAACAAACGCAAGTATGCTTGTAAGAAGCGCAGAAAGTAATTTTTTCATAAATTTTCCTCCTTTAAAGGTTTTTTATTTTTTACAACTTCATTCCGGAAGCGAAATCGCCGCCGATGAAGAATTTGACGCTTATAGCCGTAGATATAATCAGCGGTATTCCCGCGACGAGATACATCGCGTACTGCACGCCTTGCGGCTGCCGCGCGGCTATCGATTTAAGGTAAGGCATCAGAACGCCCTTTTCGAGATTTTTCTGATACAGAAGCTGAGGCCACATATAATCGTTATACATTGCCGCGAATATCGAAATACCCTGTATCATCATTATCGGGAAAGTCAGCGGCAGGCAGATATACACGAACATATCGAAAGTGTTTGCTCCGTCGAGTTGCCCCGCCTCGTACAGGGTCTGCGGTTGCTGCCCCATAAACGTGCGCATCAGGAATACCGACGCTATCTGGTTGCCCGCAATATACGGCAATATAAGTCCGAGCCAGTTACCCGCAAGGTTAAGCCATCTCGCCACCACTATATACGTCGGAGAAAGCAGAACCACCCCCGGCACGAGCATAGGCGCTATCAATATAAAGAACAGCGCGTTTTTGCCCGCGAATTTTCTTCTTTCGAAGAGAAACGCTATATAACAGCTGAGAAACAGCACCAGAACCGTGGATATAAGGTCGATTATAACCGTATTCAGAAGCGGTTTGGACAGCACCGAGAAAGCCTCGGAATAGTTGCTGAAATACCAGCCCGATTTCGGCAGAGTCCAGATAGGATAACTTACGATATCCTGCGAAGCCTTTACCGATAAAATCATGGTAATGAGTATCGGCATAAGCGCAAGCAGCAGATTTATCACCAGAAATACGGTTAAAATCGTCTGCGCCGCGACTCCGTCTATTCCGCCGCGTTTTGTCTTTATTTTAAGATGTGATTTCATTACGTTTTCCATATTACCGATCCTCCGATTACGAATTATCCGATTGCATACGGAAGTTAAAGAACGTCGCCACGCTAAGGAACAGGAAGATTGTTATACCCATAACGCTCGCCACGCCGTAGTTCGCGCTTATTATCTCGCGGTACATCAGCAGCGCGGGGGTCTTTATTATGCCGTCCGTTCCGTGAATGACGAATATAGAGGTATAATTCTGTACCGAAGCGATGAACGAAGTTACGAAAATATATTTTATCTGCGGCAAAATAAGCGGCAAATCTATTTTGATTATTCTCTTTACCCATGAGCAACCGTCAAGTTTAGCCGCTTCGAAATAAGATACGTTAATTCCCGTTATCGCGCCGTAGAAAATCAGATACGAGCCTATCCAGGGGAATCCGAACGCTATGAGCGTACCGAGCGCGGTAGACGGGTCGTTTATCCAGTTCATCGCGAAATCGGGTACGAATATACGCATAAACGCGTTCATAAGGCTGTTATGCGAAGCTCCGAACACGCCCGTACTCCACACCAGCGTCGTAGCGACGCCCGGAAGAACGCCCGGCAGGAACATAAGTATACGCACCCACAGCGAAAAGCGTTTACTTCTTACAGCCGCTATCGCTTCGGCAAAGATTATGGGCGGAATTATCGCTTTAAGAAGATCGGTCACGAGAAACGCGAGCATCGTAAGCGAAGATTTCCAGAACTCGGAAGAACGGAACACCATTACGAAATTATCGAAGCCCACGAATACGTCTTTTATGCCGGGCAGATAATCGTAAAACGACAATCTGAAACCGAGTATTATCGGGATATAATAGAAGAGTATCAGCAATGCGAACGGCACGATCATCGAGATATAAACTACTTTATCCTTGATGAGAGCCTTGCCGAACGCCCTGACTTTCGCATTCATTGCCGTTCTGTATTTTTCAGCCGTTCCGAAAGCAAAATACAACGTCGCCGCCGCAAATATAATCGCCAGAATAATGCCCGCGGTTTTCAGCGCGGTGAAAGTAACTTTCGTATGCGCGAACTCGATTTCGTAATATACTATCGACGGATTGCCCGCGTCCGACTCGTCGCGAAGCGCGAAGCCCCTTTCGTTCCACATTATAAGATTTGCGTCGTTGCCCGCTTTCATATTAAGCTCGACGTTCATTTTTTCCGCGTTTACAACCGCCACGCCGCCGTTAAGGATTTTCGCAACGAAGTTTTTACCCGCCGAGAAGACGTATGCCGTATCGAGCGACAAACCGAGCGGCTGTTTTTTCTGACCGCCGTTTTTATCGACCGCTATTATATTGTTGTTTTCGGTAACGACGTAAGCCGTATCTTTGAAAGCGGTAAGCGAAACTATTCTCTCGTTTACGTCGGCTATCGGCTCTTTACCGTTCTCGTTACAAACGTAAATTTCGCTGCCGACGGAGTAATACAGATTTCCGCCGTCGACGCTCATGCCGTTCATTGCCTTTGATTTTTCGTCGACTTTATCACGGTCGCCCGTTTCGACGTCGAAAGAATATATTTTATTATTAGCCGAAGAAGAATTGAAAACTCCGCGCAGATAAATCGTCTTTCCGTCGTCGGAAAGCAGCAACTGAGTATTTTTCACGTTGCCGTCCGCCTTGAAGTTAATCGCGGCGTAAACCTTGCAGCGATCAATAAAATTCTCGCTTTCCGAATAGTTTTTCGCGTCGTTTATATCGAACGAAACTATTCTGCCGTTAGCGTAAACCGCATAAACTCTTTCGCCGCTCACAAGTATATCGTACACGGCTACGTCGAACGGTTTGCCGACGTTCCACAACTGTCTGCCGTCTTGCGAAACCGAATAAAGCGTTCCGTCCTGCAAGCCCGCGACCGTAACTCCGTCGTCGCCCGTATATAATTTGGTTATATTGTCTTTCGGGTCGATACCGAGTTCGCTGCTCCTCCCCGCAACCGAAGAAGAGTAAGCCGCGAGAACTATCGACGCGACGGTCATTATCGCCGCGATTACGGCGCATATTAAATATTTTTTACCGAATTTTTTTTCTCCTCTCATGTTCCTTTCCCTTATAACGGTATTTCTTTCCGTCGCAGACGGAAAGAAAGGGCGCGCCCTTTGAAAATTCTTTTCGCTTGACCTTAATATTATCGGTCAATTTATGTTTTTTATTATTTATTTTTACGCTTTCGCGCTGTCGCGGGGAACAAATTCGCTTATGATTTCTTTTTGTTCGCTCGGCTCACCTATTATATAATCGACGTACTGTTTTGCTTCACGGTCGATGAACGAATCCACGGTACTCAGCGCGGGTACGGAATACTGCCCCAACAGCACGTTATCGAACCCGACTACGAAAACCTCTTTGCCGACCTTAATTTTACAGTCTCTCAAAGCCTTTATCGCTCCCAGCGCCATCATATCGTTAAGGCAGAACAATCCGCCCGTATTTTTGCCCGACTTCGCCAGCGCGGAAGCGGCTATATACCCTGCGTCAAGCGCGGAAATATCGGGATAATCGCCCCATATAAGGGTTTCTTCTCCGTTTTCTATTCCGTGTTCGCGCAGAATGTCGAGATATCCGAGGATACGTCTGTCGTTTATGAAGTCTTTACCCGCTCCGCAGATAAACGCAAAATTTCTTACGCCCGCGTCATACATTCCCTTAAACGCCTTTTCCATAGCGGGGCGGTAATTTACCGTTGCCTTAACGGGGTCTTCGCCGCGACCGGGGTGTATAACCTTGATATTGGCGCAACGCGTTTTTTTGAGATGAGCTTCGGTGAACGGTATAAACGCAAGGTTTATTATCGCGGAAACCCTGTTTTGAATGACCTTATCAAGCACCTTATTGAAATTTGCTTTGTTTACCAGATAAACCGATATAGTGTAATCGTAATCTTCGAACCCGCCGACCAGACTGTTGAATACTTCGAGATAATAATAGTTGGACATATCGGGAACAAGCATCGCCACGAAATTGCTGTTTCTGTTACAGCTTACGTTCATCGCGAGCTTGTTATGCGTATAACCGCATTCGGAAATAACCGACATAACGCGTTTTTTAGTCTCTTCGGATACCGAGCCGCCGCTAAGCACCCGCGTTACGGTAGTCTTAGAAACGCCCGCCAGTTCGGCTATCGATTTTCTGCTTACGGCTTTTGCCATAGTACCCTCCGAAGTCGTTTCCGCGACGCTGTGTACCCAGGTACAAGCCATTGTTAAAAAATAAGGTCACCGACCCGCCGAGAAACGCTTTAATGCTTTTTACGATTGTATTGTAACACGGAAAACGCGACTTGTCAATAGGTAAACGAAAAATTTTTTAATTTTTTTTTATTTTTCGAAAACCGACGGGCGGCGCGGCGATAAATTCTATCGCCGCGCCGCCGTTCGTCTTTAGCCTATTATTTATTTTTTCAGTCTTCGAGTATGTTTACCTGTCTTAAACGTTCGACAAATTCGTCGACGTCTTTTTCGACGACAGACCTTTCCGCTTCATATTCGGCAAGTATAGCGTCTACGATTTTTTCTTCTGTCGTGTCTTTTTTGAGCAACCCGAACATAAACACGCCCATTTCGTTAAGCGTAAGCATACCTTTAAAATATTTAGCCGATTCGCCCGTCGCAACGGCGTAAGCTTTACCGCCGACCTCGCGGATGACGAAACCCTCTCTTAATTTCATAGTTTTCCTCCGAAAAATCTTTTCTGTATATATAATAACTCTTTTTGGAAAAAATAGCAAGCGTTTGATTATTCAATGGTCGTCAGACAGTCGAACCGATCAGGTTTGACGGCGCAAAATTTGTAAAGATTAAAAAAACACTTTCAAACGCTTGAAAGTTATCCGCTCATTTGCTATAATATTTAGATAGATATGGAATACAACGTCAGACAAGTAAACAACTTCCTTTCCGACTACGGCAAGGATAAAAAACTCCAGAGCGACAAAGACATAACGCTCGCCGTTCTCGCGCGTATGCCCTCGCTCATCTCCTACACGTCGGAGCCGCTCTTGCACGACAAAGACGTTGCGCTTACCGCGGTTTCAAAAGACGGCAGAACCCTGCGATTTTTCCCCGACGAAATACGTTCCGACGAAGACGTCGTTCTCGCCGCCGTCAAAAATTTCCGTTCGAGCTTTTCTTTCGCATGCGGTAAAGCCAAGCAATCCAAAAAAATCGCGCTTGCCGTGGCTTCGGTCGGCGGCGACACGGTTGCCCTGCTCGACCCGACGTTTCTCGACGACGAGGAAATAGCCAAATCCGCCGTCGGCAGAAATCCTAAGTCGATACGCTATTTTTCCGACAGGGTGCGGGCTTTGCCCGAAATAGCCTCGCTGGCGTTAAAGCAGGACAGAACTCTTGCGACGTTTATTCCCGACGAAGCGTTTAAAAACGACGAGGTTTTCCGCGTGGCGATAAGAATCACCGACGACGGCAAAGTCGCGGCGGGGGTACTCACCGAAAACACGCCCGTAGGCATATACGAAAAGTTGTCGGAAGAAAATATGCGTTTTAATTATTCTCTTCAGAACATCGACCTGACCGCGCTCGACGGCGAGCGTATGAAATACGTTCTCGAATTAGGTTTAGGCGTTACGGGCAAAAAAGCCGAAGCTTTTCATAAATTCGTCGAAGCGGACGACAAGACGACGGTCGCCTATCTGATACAGAAGAAATTTCCGACCGCAAAGACCATTCAGACGGAACTCGAATACGCTTCGAAACATAAAAAGTTCCGCGTGCTTCCGATTTTGTTATCCGCCGCCCACGGCGCGAAAAAACCTGTGTACGAATCGGACGAAAGAAAAATGCTTATGCGCAATTTAAAGCGAAATTCTCCGCTCGCGGCGAAACGTTTTATCGACGATATCGCGACTTACGCCCACGACGAAGAAGCCGTCAGGCTGGCGGCAAGCGTAGACGGCTCTATCCTTAAAGTATTATATCTTACCGACTTTGCAGGCGACAAAACGCTCGTAACGACCTGTCTTAAAGGCTATCTCGTAAGAAATTGCGACGAACCGCTTTTAAAAGGTCTTAAAGGAGTCGAGCTGGATTATCAGCAATGCCTTATCGCCTGTCGGAGAGACGGCAGAAACTATTTTTACCTGCCCGAACAATTCCGCGGCAGCGAAGAACTGAAACGCGTCGCTTACGACAACGGCGCGGAAAATTACAGGGGTGACGGCGCATGAACGGCGAAGGATTGAAACTTGCGGTCAGCGCGCTTAAAGAAGCCGAAAACAGAGCGTCGGCAGACTTCGGATATTTAAGCTATCCGTTAGGGCTTTTACACCCGACGATTACCGACGACGGCGTTATTTTTACCGACGGTAAAACAATTAACGCGGGCGCCGAACGCTTTCTGGAAATAGTTGCCGAAGACGGGCTTCAGGGCGCGGAACGCGCCCTGCTCCATATGCTACTGCACGTTCTGTTTCTCCACCCGTTCAGAATAAAACGCCCCGCAAAAATATACGACGCGGCTTGCGACATAGCCGTCTGCTCGGTTCTCGACGGTATAGGCGATTTAGCCGTTGCGGCAGGGTTACAATCGAGAAAAGCCGTATATAAGGCGATTAAAGGCAAATACGGAGCAATCAACGAAGCTTACGCGTTCGCGTATCTCATATCGCTCGGCGCTGAAGAAGCCGAAAAAACAGCTGTAAATTTCAGGCTATGCGACCATTCGTCGTGGTTTGGCAGAAACGCGCATAACGACGACAACGACGCCGGACAGCAGATGAGTATTCCAAACCCCGCAAGCGGCAATAATTACGACGCGGAAGACGAAAAAAGCGAAAACGCCTGGATTGAAATTGTCCGCGGAGCGTTATCCGACGTAGGCGGCAGCGACGACGATCTTAAACGCACGCTTATTTCCGTAGTTTCGGGCAGACGCAATTACCGCAGATTTTTCGAAAAATTTCTCTCTCTGGGCGAACGCGTAAAACCCAGCGAAGACGAATTCGACTATATATTTTACTGCTACGGTTTATCGCTTTACAAGAATGTGCCTTTGATAGAAAATCTCGAATACTCCGACGTGAGAAGCGCGGAAGAAGTAGTTTTCGCGATAGACACTTCGGCTTCGACCGAGGGCGAGCCGATAAAGCGGCTTCTGACCGAACTCGCCACCGTTATATCGTCGGCAACGGCTCAGGGCGGAAAGATAAAAGTAAGAATTATCCAATGCGATATGGCTATCCGCGAGGATTTGACTTTTTACAAGAAGAGCGAACTCGACGGATATTTAAGTCAATTCGTGATACGCGGCGGTTCGGGAACGGACTTCGCGCCCGTATTCGAAAAGTTGACCGCCGAAAAACTAAAAGGTTCGAAAATTCGCGGTCTTATATATTTTACCGACGGTTTAGGCGCGTTTCCGCGCGAGACTCCGCCGTTCAAAACCTGTTTCGCGATTTACGGCGACGCAGACAGAAAAATCAACGTTCCGCCCTACGCCTATCGGCTGGACGTGGACGTTTCGGAATAATCATTAAGGAGAGACTATGAATATAAAAGAGGCTAAAAACGAGATAAAAAACACCGTCAGGATATATCTTGACAAAGACGAACTCGGAGATTACAGAATATCCCGTGAAAAACAACGCCCCGTTCTGCTTATCGGCGCGCCCGGAATAGGCAAAACAGCCATAATGAGCGCGGTCGCCAACGAACTCGACATAGGTTTTCTCGGATATACGATAACGCACCACACACGGCAGTCGGCTATCGGCTTGCCGTTTATTGCCGAACGCGAATACGGCGGAAAAAATTATTCCGTAACCGAATACACGATGAGCGAAATAGTCGCGAGCGTTTACGACGCAATCGAAAAGCAAGGCAGAAAGGAGGGAATACTGTTTATCGACGAAATAAACTGCGTTTCCGAAACTCTCGCCCCCGCAATGCTCGAACTTCTGCAACACAAAAAATTCGGCGCGCACGAAATACCCGAGGGCTGGATATTGACCGCCGCGGGCAACCCGCCCGAATACAACAAATCGGTCAACGAGTTGGATATGGTCACGCTCGACCGTGTTAAAAGGCTTAACGTTTACCCCGATTACGACGCGTTCAAAGAATACGCCCTGTCAAACGGAATGCACGGCGCTATCGTATATTTTCTTTCGCTTAAAAACGAGTATCTGTTCAAAGCCGAAAAGAACGTCGACGGATACGATTTCGTAACCCCGCGCGGCTGGGAGGATTTATCCACCGCAATTTACGAATACGAAAGGCTTAATATACCCGTAACTCTTCAATTCGTATCCGAATACGTTCAGGATAATAAAATAGCCTCCGAATTTTTCAATTACTACAAGCGTTATTGCGAATGCGCTTCGGTTTACGGCGGCGAGGACGCCGAAACGGGCAAAATCAAAAAAGTAGACGTAGAAGACAAAGATTTCGAAATACGTTACGCGTTGGCGGGGCTTATATCGTCAAAGATTATAAAACTTGCCGAAAAGTACCTTGCGCGTAAAAACGCCGAAGAAGAACTCGAAGCCGTAGAAAAGCTCGTAGCGGAAAAAGGCGGGAACGCGCTCACCTCGGAAACCGAGCGGCTTATAAGAAAAAGCAATTCGCACAAAGAATCGAGATATTCGCGCGCCGCGCTCAAAAAGGTGGTGGACGCGCTCGGCGCAGCCGACGAAAAAGCAGGCATAGAGCGATTTAAAAAGGAAAACGCCGAAAAACTCGCAGATTACAAAACGCGTATCGACAATCTGTTCAACTTTGCGGTAAATTCGCTCGGAAAGGGTCAGGAAACCGTAGCAATGCTTATGCAGGTTATCGCGTGCGAACATTTCGTAGAAGTATTGCCTTTCCTTGGCGACACGGTATTTTACGAGCTTAACGACGCATTGCTCGGCGTATCCGGCGGCGAAGATTACAAACGTTTAGCCCGCGCCGCCCTTGCAAACGAATAATTCATCTTTATCGGGCGGGCTTATTCGCAGGCTCTAAATGACAATAAAAGCATTATCTTGCGATAAGCGAGATATCCCATCGTACAAGTACGAAACGGTTATTTAGTCATTATATATTTTAAAAACCTATGAACATTTTTTTCAGACATCTTAAACGTTACAAAACGGCAAGCCTGCTCGCGCCGGCGTTTAAACTGCTCGAAGCCCTGTTCGAACTGTTTATTCCCCTGCTTGTAGCCGATATTATCGATAAAGGCGTAAATGCCGAAAATACTTCGGTAGTAATTCGCGACGCGCTGCTTATGGTCGGCTTCGGCGCGCTCGGTCTTACGTTCTCAATCATCGGACAGTATTTCTCCGCAAAAGCGGCGACGGGGCTTTCGCACGACGTAAGAGAAAAAACCTATAAAAAAATGCTTTCTCTGCCTGCGGAAGATGTAGACCGCATAGGCGTGCCTGCAATGATTACCGCAATGACAAGCGATATCAATCAGATGCAAAGCGGAGTAAATCTTGCGCTTCGTTTGCTTCTTCGCTCGCCTTTCGTGGTGTTCGGCGCGTTAATCGCGGCTATGCTTATCGACCTTAAGGTTTCGATTGTTTTCGCCGCGCTTATATTTCTGCTGTTCGCCGTGGTCGTGGCGATTATGCTTATAACCATGCCAAAGTATTCGGCGGCGCAGAGAGAACTCGACGACGTTGCCACTTCCGCCCGCGAAAACCTTACCGGAGCGAGAGTTATACGCGCGTTCGGTGCGGAAAACAAAGAAATATCCGACTATAAGGCGAAAACCGCAAAACTCGAAAGATTGCAAAACAAGGCGGGCGCGATTTCCGCCGCGCTCAATCCCCTTACGTTTGCGCTTGTCAATCTCGCGGTGGTCGCGCTTTTGTACGTCGGCGGAATACGCGTAAACGCGGGCGACCTGTCGCAGGGCAAGGTCATCGCGCTTTACGATTATATGTCTCAAATTTTAATCGAGCTTGTAAAACTCGCGAACCTTATCGTAACAATTTCGCGCGCGCTTGCCTGCGGAAAGAGAATAGATAACGTTTTGTCGATAAAACACGACGAATCGCCTATAAAAGACGACGACGTTTCGGATTCGTTCATAGAATTCCGCGACGTTTCGGTGGCGTACAACGGCGGAGGAGACAGTCTTTCGCATATAAATCTCAAAGTCGAACGCGGACAGACCGTAGGCATTATCGGCGCGACGGGCAGCGGAAAAACGACTATGATAAGTCTGTTGACAAGGTTTTATACTCCGACGAACGGCAAAGTGTTTTTCGACGGCAAAAACGTATCGTGTTACGACGCCGAAGAATTACGTTCGCGCATACGCGTGGTGTTACAAAAAACCGCGCTGTTTAAAGGCTCGGTTAAAGACAACGTTTTATTAGCCGCCTCAGACAAATCGGACGATAACCTTTCGGCTACGCTCGAAACCGCGCAGGCTACCGATTTCGTTATGAAAAAAGACGGCGGAGTAAACGCCGGACTCGAACAAGGAGGCAAAAATCTTTCGGGCGGACAAAGACAAAGGTTATCCGTCGCAAGGGCGATAGCCGCAAAACCCGAAGTATTGATTTTAGACGACAGTTCGTCGGCGCTCGATTACCTCACCGATCTCAATCTTCGTCGGGCAATATCTTCGCTTACCCCAAAGCCCACGGTATTTATCGTTTCACAACGCGCCGCCGCGGTTAAAAGCGCGGACATAATAGTCGTGCTTGACGACGGCAAAGAAGTAGGCATAGGCAATCGCGATTATCTTTTCGAGCATTGCGAAGTTTACCGCGAAATAGAAACCTCGCAGGAAAAGGGGGCGGGCGAACAATGAAAAATACAAATTCGGGCATTATCAAAAAATTATGGAAATACGCTTCAAGATACAGATTCGCGTTTATAATTTCGCTTATAACTTCGGCTTTATACGTCGCGGGGGCGTTATATCTTCCCATACTGTTCGGCAACGCAACCGACCTGTTGATAGGCGAAAATGCCGTTGATTTCGAAAAATTACTGAAAATCGCGTTGATAGCGTGCATAATAGCCGTTTCGGCGGGCGTGATGCAATGGATTACCGAAACCATTTGCGTTAAAATATCCGACGGCGTAACGCGCGCCGTTCGCAACGATCTGTTTGAAAAAACGCAGAAATTGCCCCTTTCGTATATAGATTCGAGACCGACCGGCGACGTCTTAAGCGTAGAAATAGGCGACGTGGACAGACTTGCGGACGGTTTACTGCTCGGCTTTTCACGTTTCTTTACGGGTATTCTTACGATTATCGGAACGCTTGCGTTTATGTTGTCAATAAACCCGATAATCGCTCTGTCGGTCGCGCTTATAACGCCTATATCGCTTTTTACCGCAAAATATATCACGGGCAAAACTTACGGAATGTTCAGAAAGCAGGCGGCAATCGTCGGCAAACAGACTTCGTTGGTAGAAGAGACTTTATCTGCTATACCTACGGTAAAAGCCTACACCGCGGAAAACAAATTCGGCGGCGATTTCGATAAAATAAACGACGAACTTAAAGACTGCTCTTTCAGAGCCGTGTTTTTCTCGTCGCTTACCAACCCGACTACAAGATTTATAAACGCGTTGGTATACGCTATCGTGGCGTTCGTGGGTGCGTTACTCGCGATAAAAGTAAAGAGCGGAGCGCTTGCGGTAAGCGCGGGAGCGTTGTTGTCGCTTTTAAGTTACGCCAACCGTTACACGAAACCGTTTAACGAGATAACTTCGGTTTTAACCGAACTTACGAGCGCGAAAGCCTGCGCGGAAAGAATTTTCGCCGTACTGAACGAAAAAGAAGAGATACATTATTCCGACGAAAAAGACGCGGGAGAGATTAAAGGCGAAGTTGACTTCAACAACGTATATTTTTCCTACGAACCGTCGCAAAAACTTATAGAAAACTTCAATTTATCGGTAAACAAAGGGCAAAAAGTCGCCATTGTAGGACCTACGGGTTGCGGAAAAACAACGCTTATCAATCTTATAATGCGGTTTTACGACGTAAATTCGGGCGAAATCGATATGGACGGCGTTCCGACGAAAAGTATCACCCGCAAATCGTTAAGGCGTAACGTCGGCATGGTTCTGCAGGATACCTGGATAAGAAAAGCTTCCGCCCGCGACAACGTTGCGATAGGCAAGCCCGACGCCACGCAGGAAGAAATAGAACAAGCCTGCAAACTTGCGCACTGTCACGGATTTATATCGAGACTTCCCGACGGTTACGACACGATTTTAGGCGAAGAGGGGTTATCGCAGGGGCAGAAGCAACTTATATCGATTGCCAGAGTTATGCTTTGCCTGCCGCCCGTGCTTATACTCGACGAAGCGACTTCGAATATCGACACGCGCACGGAGATGAAGATACAGCAGGCGTTTTACCGTTTAACTGCTGGCAAGACGTCTTTTATGGTAGCGCACCGTTTATCGACAATACGTTCAGCCGATCTGATACTGGTTATGAAAGACGGAAACGTCATCGAGCAAGGCACGCATGCGGATTTATTAGCGGCGCGAGGTTTTTACTTCGAGCTTTACAACAGTCAATTCGAGCAGACAACATAACTCAATACCGTTCGGTATCAGGCTATAAAAATAAAAGGTTGTATTCGCTATCGGAAAAGATAGAAATGCAACCTTTTTTACTGCTCGATACTTCGGTTTAGTTGCCGTCGCGCTGCCGCTCCCGACGCCGTACACGGTTTAAGTGCCTTACAAAACTGCCGTCCTTTAACAAGGCTGCTATAACGTACTGCTCCAAAGTCGGTACGGAACAAGAATAGAACCCTAACTTTTCCCGATACTTTGCGGCAAGAGCTTTCGGCAGCAACGCATACCCCGCCCTTATAGCCGGACAAATCGTCTTTGAAAACGTATTTATATATATTACGCGATCGTCTCTGCAACTTCCGAACAGGGTTTCTGTAAGTTTTGCGTTAAGCGAAAATTCTGATTCGTAATCGTCCTCTATAATATACCCGTTACGCGCGGTGGCAAACCGAAGATATTCGGCTTTCTTCGACGCCGACGCCGTAACGCCCGTCGGAAAACTCCGATACGGCGTAACGTGCAATATTTTTGCCTCAGCACTCTTCAGCGTTTCCGTCGGGATTCCGTCTTTACCTAATTTTAACCGTTCGATTTTGACCCCGTCGGACAAATAAACGCGTTCGATCTGCGCGTAAGACGGATCTTCAAGTCCGTAAATTTTATCTTTTCCGAGTAATTTTACGATTATTCCGTACAGAGCCTCCGCGCCCGAACCTATAATTATTCTCTCTTCTTCAACAGCGATATTGCGGGAAATTTTAAGATAGTTTCTTATCGCCGTTTTAAGTTGCGGCAATCCGCTGCCGTCGGTTTTTCGCAAAAGCGCGTCTCCGTAATCGTTTAAAACCGCCCTTACCGCGGCTGCGTATACCGAAAACGGGAAATCGATTTTTCCGCCCGCCGCCAAGCCGCTTACGGCTTCTTTGTTTTCCGATGTGGTTTTTACAATTTTTTTTTCGTATATCACATCGTTTTCGGCATATCTCGAATAATATCCGCTTCGGTTTCTGGCTTCTATATAACCCTCGCTTTCAAGTATTCCGTAAGCAGTTTCCACAGTTATTACGCTCACTCCGAAAATTTCGGCTGCCGTTCGCTTGGACGGCAACTTTCCGCCGCAAGGTATGCTTCCGTCGATTAAATCGCTTTTAAGTTTTTCGTATATCTCTTCATACTTCTTCATAATCTGACCATATAAAATATATTTGTTTTGGTTATTTTAATATATCCAAAAATATGATACAATAAAACGGAAAAAATGTCAACAGGTGAAGTTATGAAATTTACGACTAAAAAATTATGTCTGGTAGCGATTTTCACGGCAATGAACATAACGCTCAGTTTAAGCATTTTCAGTATTCCCGTTCCCGGCGGGCATATCTATCTTAACGACGTTATAATATGTTTCGCCGCATTGTTTCTCGATCCCGTTTCCGCGTTTATTGTAGGCGGCGTAGGCGCGTTTTTAGGCGACCTCTTCTTCTACCCGGCGCCGATGTTCGTATCGCTTGTAACGCACGGTTTACAAGCCGTTGCAATTTCGCTTATATCGGGCGGTTACAAAGGCAAACTTGCGAAATTATGGCGCGCCGTACTCGCGGTTGTCGTCGGAGCGATAATAATGGTAACGGGTTATACGCTCGGAAAGATTTTCGTATACAGTACATTTGAATACGCGATGATAAAATTACCGTTCGAAATCATACAGGCTTCGACCGGCGCGGTATTCGGAACTTTACTGTTATACGCTACGCCGCTGAAAAAGATAGTTATATCCCGCAGCGAACAAAGCGACGCCGCAACCGAATAATTAAAAAAAATATCAAAGCAGTTCTAAACCGAAGTTTGTCCGCATATTCTATAACAGTAAATGCCGTAACAGCAGCGGCAAGTGAAAGGAGAATAGGAATGAACGACGGAACGGAATATGCAGAAATGCTCAAAACAATGGTATCTTCTTGCGACGTGGTGGTAAAACCCGCCAAAAGAAAGAGAAAAAAAGACGTAAAAGCGGAAGTCTTAACTAAGGTAAACGAAGCGGAATCGCCCGCAGTTACCGGAAACCCGGAGCCGACCGACGAGTTCGTCGAACTTGACAGACGCGCTTTTAAACGCAATAAAACCGGGAAGAGAGCGGAAAACGCAGGTAAGCGCAAATTTAAATTCGATCTTGTTTACGCCGAGGGCATAGCCGTGTTTTTGCTTGCCGTAGGTATACTTCTCACAAATATTTTCTGGGAGGGAAGCGGCATTAACACTATGTTTAAAAAGGCGTTTTCGTCCGCGCAGGTCTCGACCGACGTCCGCTCTTACAGCAGTTTCAACGCGAAAAGCCCGTCAGAAACGCTTGAATCGACGGTAGAAAACGGCGTTATGACCTTTACGGGCAAAGGCGCGCTCTACCCTGTATGCGACGGCAAAGTCACTTCGGTCGTCGAAGAAGACGGCAAATACACTATAACCATTTCGCACAGCGGAGTGTTCAAAACGGTTGTTTCGGGCGCCGACTTCGTTTACTGCGATAAAGGCGAGGACGTGTTCAAATATATCCCCGTATGTTACGTCAACGGCGGCGACGCAAAGGTTTATATGTATAACGAAGACGTACTTGTCACTAACTATGTAGTTGAAAACGGCTCGATAATCTGGTCGGTATGATATTTTCGCTACACCCCTTATTCTTTATTTTCGGATTATACTTTGCCGCTTGCGGCAAAGTATTTTCTTTTCTGACGTACACGCTTTGCGCGCTGATACACGAAACGGGGCATGCAATGGCTGCGCAGAAACTCGGTTATAAATTACAACGCATAACTCTTATGCCTTACGGCGCGATAATAAGCGGCGATATCGAGGGAATTGGTCTGTCGGACGAAATAAAGGTCGTCACGGCGGGACCGTTGGTAAATCTTTTAACAGGTCTTGCGATTCTTGCCTCGTGGTGGATATTTCCCGAAACTTATCCGTATACAGAACTTGCCGTAACGGCTAATTTCTCGTTGTTTTTCATCAATCTGTTGCCCGCTTACCCGCTCGACGGCGGAAGACTTTTATTATGTCTTTTATCCGAAAAATTTTCGCGAAAAAAATCCGTGACGGTCGTAAAGGTCACGGGGGTGATTTTTTCAGTCGCGCTTGCGGGCTTGTTCATATACTCGTGTTTTATAAAAATAAATTTTTCGATACTGTTTTTTGCGCTGTTTATGCTTTTCGGCGTCTTCGATAACAATTCGCAAGACCAATATATTCGCATTATAGACGGACTTTCCGCCACAAAACTCAAAAACGGGCGAAACGTAAAAACTATAGCCGTAAACGAGAACGCGACAGTCAGAAAGTTATATTCGGTTATGGACGGCGGCAGTTTATATCGTGTGGAAATCTACACCGACGACGGAAAATTACTCGAAGAATTATCTCCTTACGAACTGACCGAAAGGTTAAAAGTCAAGCGTCTATCGGATAAAATCGCTTAACTTATATTTCATGTCGGATTTATAAAACTTAAACTTTCCCGCCGTCGGCGCACTTACTGCCATTTTGCGTTACGACGGGCTATATAAACGAAATTTACCAAGATTTCATACGCATAGTCTTTATCGGTACGGATAAAGGTTAACGGCTGTATATCCTGCATAGCGGTAACGGCATAAAAAACTAATCACTTGTTCAACCGGATTTTTCGAAAGGCTTTTTATGACAATGAATTCGTCATATCGGTCAAGCGAATATCCCGCCAAGCAAGTGATTGAAATTTTTTACAAAGTATTAAAGGGGCTTCTAAAAGCCCCTTTTGATTTTTTATATCGACTATACAAGCTCGATTATAGCAGTGGGAGCAGCGTCGCCCTTTCTCTCACCAAGCTGATAAATTCTCGTATATCCGCCTTTCTGCTTAAGCTCTTCCGCTCTCTGCGCATACTTGGGCGCGATTTCGTTGAATATCTTCTCGATAAGAGGATGCTGAACGCCTGCCGTTCTGTTCTTGAACTCGGTCATCGTCTCTTTTCCGCGCTGTTCCTGAAGATCATAGACAAGGCTCATAATCTTTCTTCTCGCAGCAAGCTTCTTCGGTCCGTCTTTAAGAACTTTAGTGGTAACGTCTTTACCTTTCTTGTCTTTTACCGTAACGGTAGTTTCAACGGTATCCTCGTAAGTGTTAATTGCGAGCGTTATAATCTTCTCGGTATAGGGGCGAAGCTCTTTCGCTCTTCCGAGAGTAGTTTCAAGTCTTCCGAACCATAAAAGGTTAGAAGCCTGATTTCTGAGCATTGCCATTCTCTGCGTGGTAGTCATACCTAATTTGCCCGACATTGTTTAGTCCTCCTTTTCCATTAGTGATAAACCATAAGATGAAAGCTTATAGATAACTTCGTCAAGCGATTTCTTGCCGAGGTTTCTCACTTTAAGCATATCGTCTTCGGTCTTTTTGGTCAAATCGTCAACCGTGTGAATATTTGCCCTTTTAAGGCAGTTATACGAACGAACCGAGAGATCCATATCTTCGATACTCATCTCTCTTATTTTGCCCGTAATGTCCGCCTTAGGAGGCACGACGATAGGTCCCGACATAACGTCGCTGAGCGAGAACAAGCTTATATGCTCGCCTAAAATTTTCGCAGCAAGGCTTATGATTTCCTTGCCCGAAAACGCGCCGTTCGTCCAGACTTCCAACGTCAGTTTGTCATAATCGGTATTCTGCCCTACGCGGGTGGAATCTACGTTATAACTTACCTTTTTGACGGGCGTGTATATCGAATCGATAGCGATATAGTCGATTTCGTCTGTCTTGTTATTGTCCGCGCCTTTATAACCTCTGCCTCTGCCGACGGTTACTTCCATATCGAGCGCGCCGCCTTTATCTACGGTGCAGATATACGCGTCGGGGTTAAGAACCTCTACTTCGAGATCGGAAGCGATATCTCCCGCGGTTACAACGGCGGGTCCCGCTTTGTAAAGTTTTAAAACTTTTTTGAAGTCGGGCGCCATGGTCGCGGTTTTAAACGCGACGTTCTTTAAGTTCAAAATGATTTCGGTTACGTCCTCTTTTACGCCGGGAATAGTCGAAAACTCGTGTTTTACCAAGCCGTTTGCGAACTTGATTCCTTGCGCTGCCGCGCCGGGCAACGACGCAAGCAACGTTCTGCGAAGCGCGTTACCGAGCGTTAATCCGAAGCCTTTTTCAAGCGGCTCTGCGATTATTTTCGCATAGCATCTGTCCTCGCTTTCGGTGACTTCGATTTTCGGCGTCTCTATTTCCATCATAGTAATATACCTCCTGAATTGATTTATTTTGGTATATATTATTTAGAATACAACTCGACAATCATCTGTTCGGTTATTTGCGAATCGATATCCTCTCTCGTCGGAAGTGCAAGAATTTTACCTTCAAGTTTCTCGGTATCGAAATCGAGCCACTTGGGCATTTTGCCGCTCTTCGCAGTACCTTTTACGGTTGCGAAGTAGGGCGCGTCTTTTTTGGTTTCTTTAACCGCGATTACGTCACCGACCTTAACTTCAAACGAAGCGATATCGACGGGTCTGCCGTTTACCGTGAAATGAGCGTGAGTGACAAGCTGTCTTGCCTGCGCTCTCGAAACGGCGATGCCCATTCTGTATACTACGTTATCGAGACGTCTTTCAAGAAGCGAAAGCATGTTCTCACCCGTAATACCTTTCATCTTGTCGGCTTTTTCATAGTACTCTCTGAACTGCTTTTCGAGTACGCCGTAAATTCTCTTGGTCTTTTGTTTCTCACGAAGCTGAAGTCCGTACTCGGAAACCTTCTTTCTGTCCGCGCCGTGCTGACCGGGAGCTACCGGACGTTTTTCGAACGGGCAGGAGGTCTTATAACATTTATCTCCTTTAAGGAACAACTTTCCGCCTTCGCGTCTGCATAAGCGGCATTTTGCGTCTGTATATTTAGCCATTATTCGCTACCTCCTACTATTATACTCTACGGCGTTTCGGCGGACGGCATCCGTTGTGGGGGATGGGCGATACGTCGGAAATGAGCGTTACTTCAAGACCTACGTTGCCGAGTGCGCGGATTGCGGACTCTCTGCCTTGTCCCGGACCTTTTACGAATACTTCGACCGAACGAAGTCCGTGTTCCATTGCAGCCTTTGCGGCGGTTTCCGAAGCCTGCTGAGCGGCGAACGGAGTGCTTTTTCTCGAACCTTTATAGCCGAGCGCGCCTGCGCTGCACTGAGTGATCGCGTTGCCGTTAGCGTCTGTAACGGTCACGATAGTGTTATTGAACGAGGATTGGATATGCACCTGTCCTTTATCAACGTTTTTAAGTTCTCTACGTTTTTTAGTGACTTTTTTAGCGACAGCCATTTATTTATCCTCCTTCGATTACTTGGTAGCGGTCTTCTTCTTAGCGACCGTGCGACGCGGACCTTTTCTCGTTCTCGCGTTTCTCTTTGTGCTTTGACCTCTTACGGGCAGACCTTTTCTGTGTCTTACTCCGCGATAGCATCCGATTTCCATAAGTCTCTTGATGCTGAGGCTTACTTCGCTCTTAAGTTCACCTTCTACTTTAAGGTGATGTTCGATATACTCTCTGAGCTTAGCGACGTCGTCCTCGGTGAGGTCTTTAACCCTCGTGTCGGGATTAACGCCCGTAGCTTTAAGTATTTTTTGCGCGGTGGGTCTGCCGATACCGTAAATATAAGTGATACCGATCTCCACACGCTTTTCTCTTGGTAAATCTACACCGGCAATACGAGCCATTTGTATATCCTCCGAATTTTTTTAATAAAATAAATTTTTGTTTGGTTTCGCGTTTTTAAAGCGCGCCGTAAAATTCAAAAGTAATTAACCTTGCTTCTGCTTATGGCTCTTGTTCTTGGAACATATAACCATAACTTTGCCTTCTCTCTTAATGACTCTGCACTTGTCGCACATAGGTTTTACTGATGGTCTTACTTTCATTTTTAAAATCCTCCGATTTTTTGTTTTATAAAATTGGTCAGTTTTTGCTACGCCATACTATTCGACCCTTCGTCAAATCATAAGGACTCATTTCTATCTTTACGGAATCGCCGGGAATTATTTTGATATAATTCATACGGAGTTTCCCCGAAATGTAGGCGGTTATCACGAAGCCGTTCGAAAGTTTAACTTTGAACGTCGCGTTGGGCAAAGCTTCTTCGATAACGCCCTCTGCCTCGATTACGTCGTCTTTTGACACAGTATATTCTTCCTCCAATTCTATTTTTGCGGAAAATTTTCCGCTTTGTTGCCGCGCACAATCAGCGTCCTCCTTTTCAGTTAAAAGTTTACACTTTTTACCATCAGAATTTGCGTGCGCGACGAATAACGATTAAAGCGTTAGTATTTCGACTCCGTTATCTCCGATAAGCACCGAATTTTCGTAATGCGCAGAGGGTTTACCGTCGCGCGTTACGCATTTCCAGCCGTCTATATCGACTTCATAACCGCCCATGTTTATCATAGGCTCTATCGCTATCGTCATATTGCGTTTAAGCCTTACGCCCGTGCCTCTCTTGCCGTAATTCGGAACGGACGGGTCTTCGTGCAGTTGTCTGCCTACCCCGTGACCGACCATATCTCTTACGACCGAAAAGCCGTTTGCTTCGGCGTGAGCCTGTACCTGCGCACCGATATCTCCGAGCGCGCTTCCGATACAGATACCCTTTATGCCTTCAAAGAAACATTCTCTCGTTACGTCGATGAGTTTTTTCTTTTCGGGGCTTATATGCCCGACGTACAAACTCCTCGCCGCGTCGCCGTGGAACCCGTTGCAATACGCGCCCACGTCTACGCTGACTATCATATCTTCTTCGATTATTCTGTCCGACGGAAAACCGTGAACTACTACTTCGTCGATCGATATGCAAGTCGCGGTGGGGAACCCGCCGTAACCTAAAAACGACGGTTTTGCCCCGCAGGAAACTATATAGTCGTGAGCAATTTTATCGAGTTCCCTCGTAGTCATGCCGACTTTTATTTTATCCTGAACGAGATTCAATACGTCCCTGACTATCGCGCAGGGCTTACGCATAAGTTCGATTTCTTTATCGCTTTTTATATAGATCATATTTCAGCCTATTTCTTTTACGATAGCTTCGAAAACTTCGTTTATGTCTCCGTCACCGTTTATGTTTACAAGCACGCCGCGATTTTTATAGTAATCGACCAGCGGCGAAGTCTGTTCAACGTAAACGTCGAGACGATTTTTAACGGTTTCCTCGTTGTCGTCGGCTCTCTGAATGAGTTCGCCGCCGCATTTACCGCAGGAATTATCTCCGTTAAGATAGTCTATATGATACGATTCTCCGCACTTGCCGCATACTCTTCTGCCCGTTATTCTGCGCATGAGTTTATTCAGCGGAACGTCTATGTTTATCGCTTTGTCTACCGACGAAAAACCGTCGAGAGCCTCCGCCTGAAAGACGTTTCTCGGAAAACCGTCGAGAAGATAGCCGTTTTTGCAATCGTCCTCGGCAAGTCTTTCTTTGACTATCTGTATCGTCACCTCGTCGGGGACGAGTTGCCCTTTATCGATATACGATTTGGCAATCACCCCGATAGGCGTCTGATTTTTAATGTTATATCTGAATATGTCGCCCGTAGATATATGCGGTATTTTATACTTTTCGGCAAATCTTACCGCCTGAGTACCTTTTCCCGCGCCGGGCGCGCCCAATAAGACAATCTTCATCTTACTTCAGGAACCCCTTGTGAGCTTTCATCATAAGCTGAGATTCGAGCGCGGTGTTGAATTCTATCGCCACCGATACGCAGATGAGCATTCCCGTTGCGCTGAACGCGCCGCCTACTCCGCCCGACGGAATTATGAGGTTAAGCACAATCGTCGGTATAAGGGCAAGTATAGCAAGGAAAATCGCTCCGAACAGCGTAAGTCTGTTGTTTATCTTCTTGAGATAATCGGCAGTCGGTTTACCGGGTCTGATACCGGGAATAAATCCGCCGTTCTGCTGTATCGTCTTTGAAATGTCGTCGGGGTTGAACTGTATCTGCGAGTAGAAGAACGCGAAGAATACAATGAACAAGCAAAGAGCTATCGCGTAGAACGGATATCTCGACGACGCGCCGAGCCATGTACTCCACCAAGCCGAACCCTCCGTCCAACCGACGAGCGTGAATATAAGCTCCGGGAAAGAGAGAATGGAGAACGCGAAGATGAGCGGCATAACGCCGTTCGCGTTGACCTTAATCGGGATAACGGTAGACTGTCCGCCGTACATCTTTCTGCCTTTAACCTGTTTAGCGTATTGTACGCTTATCTTTCTCTCGGCAAGTTCGACCCATACGATCGCGCCGAATACCACTACTATTATAAGGATATATCCGACAAAACGAAGCAACGCTTCTCTGTCGAAAGACGTTCCGAAGAAGATATTCTGTATTTCCTGAACCGTAAAGGTTGCCGCAGAAGCGACGATACCCGCAAAGATAAGAAGAGAAATACCGTTCGATACGCCGTGATCGGTTATCCTTTCGCCTATCCACATGGTAATGCAAGTACCTGCGGTATAGAACATTATAATGATGAAGTATGTGAGGAACTTCGTGAAACCGTTTACTTTATCTACTCCGCCCGAAAGTATCGCCGCAAGCGACGGAATGTCGCTGCCCGAACTCGTAGTGGCAAGTTGACCGTAGCTCACGAGAATACCGATGGACTGAATTATCGCGAGCAGAAGAGTAAGATAACGCGTATAGTTGGCTATCTTCTTTCTGCCCTCTTCGCCCTGTTTGGATAATCTTTCGAGCGGCGGGATTGCTACTGCTAAAAGCTGAATGATAATCGAGGAGTTGATATACGGTCCGATACCCATAGCGAACAACGTTCCGCTCGCAAGCGAGCCGCCCGTCATCATACTCATGATCTGAAGATAAGAGGTGTTGGTAAGGTCGTTCTCGCTGAGAAGAGCCGTACCTACGCCGGGAACGGGAATGTAGCAGCCTATTCTGTAAATAAGCAGGAACAAAAGCGTCCACCAGATTTTATGTCTTATCTCTTTGACTTGAAAAGCCTTTTTCAATGTTTCGAACATTTCCCACCTCCGCTGTTACGGTCAAGCCTGCTCGCAGGTGCCGCCGGCTTTTTCGATAGCCTCTTTCGCGGAAGCGGAGAATTTCGCCGCTTTTACCGTCAACGCAACGTTGATTTCGCCGTTGCCGAGAACTTTAAGCCCCGCGGCGTTCTTGACCTCTTTGATAAGTCCTTCGCCTAAAAGCGTTTCGTAATCGACTACCGCGCCTGCCTCGAAAGCCGAAAGCTGATCGAGGTTGACAACCGCGTAAACCTTTCTGAAATGATTGTTGAAACCGCGTTTGGGTACTCTGCGGGTCAAAGGCATCTGTCCGCCTTCGAAGCCGGGACGAACTCCGCCGCCGCTTCTGGCCCACTGACCTTTATGACCCTTACCGCTTGTCTTGCCGAGACCCGAACCGATTCCTCTGCCAAGTCTCTTGGCGGAAGTTCTCGAACCTTCGGCAGGTTGTAATGTATCTATTCTCATAGTTCTACCTTCCTTTATGCGTTTTCGACTTTTACCATGTGGGAAACAAGCGCAAGCTGTCCCTGTAACGTCTTACTGTCGGTAAAAACCTTGGACTGGTTGATTTTGTGAAGTCCGAGAGCTTCGATAACCGCCTTCTGTTTGGGAAGGCAAGCAATCGTACTCTTTACGAGGGTGACTTTCAATTTAACTTCGTTAGCCATTTCAAGTACCTCCTTACGCCATAATCTCTTCGGCGGTCTTGCCGCGAAGAGCGGCAACCTGTTCTGCCGTCTTAAGTTCGTTAAGTCCCGCGATTACGGCTTTAACCATATTTACGGGGTTAGACGAGCCGTGAGATTTAGTTCTGATGTTTTTAATTCCCGCAGCTTCCATAACCGCACGGACGGGTCCGCCCGCGATAACTCCGGTACCTTCTTCGGCGGGCATCATCAAAACGCTTCCGCGGCCGAACTTACCGATAACGGTGTGAGGAATGGTCGTACCTACTACGGATACCTTACGCATAGCCTTTTTAGCCTGCGCGGTAGCCTTTTCGATAGCTTCGGGGACTTCGTTAGCCTTTCCGCTTCCGCATCCGACTCTGCCGTTCTCGTCGCCTACGACTACGAGCGCGGAAAATCTCATTTTACGTCCGCCTTTTACGACTTTCGTGATGCGGTTTACTTCTATGAGCTTTTTGCAAAGACCGTCGTCGCGATCTTGCTTTCTCTGAGGTCTGTTATTGTCTCTTGCCATTTTTTCTTACCTCCTTAGAATTTTAAGCCGCCTTCACGCGCGCCTTCTGCCAAACCCTGAACTCTGCCGATGTAAAGGTAGCCGCCTCTGTCGAAAACGACGTTCTCGATACCCTTAGCAGTAGCTTTCTTCGCAAGTTCGATACCTACGATTTTAGCCTGCTCGACTTTGTTCTTTCCTTCTAAAAGAGCCGCAACCGCTTTTTCCTTGGAGGAGCAAGCGATGAGCGTGTTGCCCGCTACGTCGTCGATAATCTGAGCGTAGATATTGTTCAGACTTCTGTAAACGCAAAGTCTGGGGCAAGCCGCCGTACCGGAAACCTTATTCCTGACTCTTTCGTGTCTTTTCTTTCTGTCTGTATTCTTATCGATTTTTGATATCATATCGGTTCACTCCTTATTTGCCGGCGGTCTTGCCTTCCTTACGTTCGATTACTTCGCCCTTGTAAGCGATACCGTAACCGTGATAAGGTTCGGGAACTCTGAGCGCCCTGATGTTTGCCGCGACCTGTCCGACGGACACTTTGTCGATACCTTTTACGCTGATCTCCGTGGGAGATACGGCAGTCAAGGTGATACCGTCTTTAGCCTTTACCGTAACGGTATGGCTGAAACCTATCGAAAGAACTATGTCTTTACCCTGCTGCGCGACTTTCCAGCCGACGCCGTTTACGGTAAGACCTTTTTCGTAACCTTTCGTTACGCCTTCTACCATGTTGTGAAGCAACGCTCTGTACAAGCCGTGTTTAGCCTTGGTTGCGTCTTCTTCGTTGTTTCTCGTAACATGAGCTACGGTAGGTTCGATAGTGAAAGCGATATGTTCTTTGTCGTAATCCTGCGTAAGAGAACCGAGAGGTCCTTTAACGGTAAGCAAACCGTTATCCGCGGTTACGGTAACTCCTGCCGGCAATGCAACCGGCTCTCTGCCTATTCTTGACATTTCCGAACCTCCTTACCAGACGTAAGCAAGGACTTCGCCGCCGTGGTTGGTCTTTCTTGCTTCCTTGTCTGTCATTACGCCCTTGGGAGTCGAGATGATTGCTATACCGAGTCCGCCGAGAACCTTAGGTAACTCTTCGCATCCGGCATAGATACGAAGACCGGGTTTGGAAACTCTCTTCAATCCGTTGATAACTCTTTCGCCCTTAGGACCATACTTCAAAGTAACTACGATTTTACCCTGAACTCCGTCCTCTACGAGGTCGTAGCCCGCGATATATCCTTCGTCGAGAAGTATTTTAGCGATAGATTTCTTCATATTCGACGCGGGTATTTCAACCGTGTCATGTTTAACTGTAAGCGCGTTTCTGATGCGCGTGAGCATATCTGCAATAGGATCTGTCATCTTCTTACCTCCTTACCAGCTTGCCTTTTTAACGCCGGGGATCTGTCCCTTATACGCTAACTCTCTGAAGCAAATACGGCATACTCCGTATTTTCTGAGAACGGCGTGAGGTCTACCGCAGATAGAACATCTGGTATACCCTCTCGTGGCATACTTCGGTGTCTTTTTCTGTTTATTTATCATAGCGAGTTTTGCCATAATTTCGTGTTCTCCTTAATTAAGCTTTAAAAGGCATACCCATTGCCTTTAACAGTTCGCGAGCTTCTTCGTCGGTCTTGGCAGTGGTGACGATACAAATATCGTAACCTCTGGTCTGTTCTACCTGATCGTACTGAATTTCAGGGAAGATAAGCTGCTCTTTAACGCCCATTGCGTAGTTGCCTCTTCCGTCGAAAGACTTGGAGGGAACGCCCTTGAAGTCTCTTACTCTCGGAAGAGCTATCGATACGAGTTTATCGAAGAAATCATACATTCTGTCTCTTCTCAGAGTAACTTTGATACCGACGTTCATTCCCTGTCTTACTTTGAAGTTCGCAACGGACTTTTTAGCTTTGGTGAGAACGGGTTTCTGACCCGCTATAAGCGCAAGTTCCTGCGCCGCAGTCTGAACGCTCTTCGCGTTATCCTTGCTGTCACCGAGTCCGGTGTTAAGAGTGATCTTTACGAGCTTCGGGCATTCGTTCACGTTCTTATAGTTGAATTTCTTCATAAGATACGGAACGACTTCTTCCTCGTACATCTTTCTCTTTCTGTTGACATACTTGGAATCGGTCGCAGGTTCGTTAGCGACCTGAGTCTTTTTGTTTGCCATTTTTTATCTCCTTATTCGGCTTTATCCGCGCTTTCGGCAGCCTTTTTAGTGGTTTTTTTAGCGGTAGTTTTCTTTTCCGCGCTATCGGTAGCCTTTTTAGCGGTCTTCTTAGCTGCGGTCTTCTTCTCAGCCTTTACTTCTTCGCCTTCGGCTTTCTTCGAAGTTTTCTTTGCGGGAGCGGCTTTCTTAGCTATAGCTACGTCGAGCGACGCGCCGCACTTCTTGCAAACTCTGATCTTCTTATCGCCCGTAACTTTGTAGCTTACTCTCGTAGCCTTGTTGCAGGACGGGCAAATTACCATTACGTTCGAAGCGTCGATAGCTCCTACCTGATTTACGATCGCACTGGTTTCGTTAGCGCTTCTCGCTTTTTTGCTCTTCTTCTGGACGTTTACTCCGTCTACCTTGACTTTATTGTCGGCGGGAATGCTGCCGATTACTTTACCGGTCTTGCCCGCGTCTTTGCCCGTCAATACGAGTACGGTATCATTCTTTTTAATCTTCATATGAATAATCTCCTTACAGTACTTCGGGTGCGAGAGAAATAATTCTCATATAGTCCTTCTCGCGAAGTTCTCTTGCTACGGGTCCGAAGATACGCGTGCCTCTCGGCTGTTTCTGATTGTCGATAATAACGGCTGCGTTGTCGTCGAATCTGATGTGAGTTCCGTCAGCGCGGCGAAGTCCTTTAGAACTTCTTACTATAACCGCTTTAACGACGTCACCTTTCTTTACCGCGCCGCCGGGGGTAGCCGTCTTTACGCTGGCAACTATAACGTCGCCTATGTTACCCGTTCTTCTGAACGATCCGCCGAGCACTCTTATGCACATTATTTCCTTTGCGCCGGAGTTATCCGCGGCGATCAGTCTCGTCTGTGGTTGTATCATAATTACGCTCCTCCCTGATTATTTAGCCTTTTCGATAATTTCGGCAACTCTCCAGTTCTTATCCTTGGAAAGTTTACGGGTCTCGACTATTCTGACCTTATCGCCTACGCCGCACGCGTTTTCTTCGTCGTGCGCCTTATACTTCTTCGAGGAAGTGACCGTCTTTTTGTACAGAGGGTGTATGGATCTCTGTTCAATGGTTACGACGACCGTCTTATCCATCTTATCGGAGGTTACAATTCCGACTCTCTCTTTTCTTAAATTTCTTTCCATCTTCCTGTCCTCCGTTATACGCTCGCTTTAAGCTCTCTCAAACGTATTTCCGTCTTGATTCTCGCGATATCCTTTTTAGTCGTTCTGATAACGTTAGGATTTTCGAGCTGTCCGGTAGCGTGACGGAAATGAAGGTTAAAGAGTTCGTCTTTTAAATCGGCTAATTTCGTTACCAACTCGTCGTTGGACATTCCGTGAATTTCCTGTGCTTTCATTTTCAACCTTCAACTCCTTCCGCAGTTTTTTCTTTAACGACGAATTTCGTCTTAATCGGAAGCTTGTGTCCCGCAAGACGCATAGCTTCTCTTGCGTCGGCTTCGCTTACGCCCGCCATTTCGAACAGAACTCTGCCCGGTTTAACGACGGCTGCCCAGTATTCGACGTTACCTTTACCGGAACCCATACGAGTACCGGCGGGTTTCTTTGAAATGGGCTTGTGGGGGAATATGTCTATCCAGACCTGTCCGCCACGTTTAATGAATCTCGTCATCGCGATACGGGCCGCTTCGATCTGATTCGAAGTTACCCAAGCCGAACCCTCGGCTACGAGACCGTAGTCGCCGTAAGCGATTACGTTACCTTTCGTAACCTTACCGGTCATTCTGCCGCGGTGCTGTTTTCTTCTCTTAACTCTCTTAGGCATCAACATAATTAAGCTTCGCCTCCTTCGGTCTTTTTGACCTCACCGAGCACTTCGCCTTTATAGAGCCAGACCTTGATTCCGATAGCGCCGAACGTGGTGTGCGCCGTTGCTACGCCGTAATCGATATCCGCTCTTAAAGTCTGAAGAGGAATAGAACCCTCGTGATATTGCTCGCATCTTGCTATTTCAGCGCCGTCGAGACGTCCGCTGACCATAACTTTTATACCTTTTATGCCCGACTTCATCGATCTCGCGATAGCCTGTTTCATACTTCTTCTGAAAGAAGCTCTCTTTTCAAGCTGAGCGGCAATCGATTCCGCAACGAGTTGCGCGTCTGCGTCGGGTTTCTTTACCTCGAAGATATTTACGGAAACCTGCTTACCTTTGGTGATTTTCGCAAGTTTTTTCTTCATAACTTCGATTTCCGCGCCGGCTTTACCGATAAGAACGCCGGGGCGCGCGGTATAGATAGTGACAGCTACTCTGTCCGCAGCTCTCTCGATGGAAATCTTGGAAATAGCCGCAGCGTAATAAGTGTCTTTTACATATTTTCTGATATCGTAGTCCTCTTTGAGGTAAGCTCCGAAATCTTTCTTGTCGGCATACCACTGAGTATCCCAACCTTTAATTATACCTACTCTCAATCCATGCGGATTAACTTTCTGTCCCATAGTGATCTCCTTACTTTCTCGCGTCAAGAATTACCGTGATGTGGCTGGTTCTCTTCAGAATTCTGAAGCCCCTGCCGTGTCCCATCGGTTGCATTCTCTTAAGGGTCGGCCCTTGGTCTGCATAGCACTCGGCAACGTAAAGGTCTGCCGCGTTCATCTGCAAGTTATGCTCGGCGTTAGCCGCAGCGGAAAGAACGACTTTCTTAATCGGTTCCGCGCCCGCTTTGGAAACGTTTTCAAGGATAGCTACCGCTTCGTTTACGTTTTTACCCCTGATGATATCAAGCACTACTCTTACCTTATAAGGAGAGATTCTGACGTACTTTGCGACCGCCTTAGGTCTTTTGTCTTTCATCTCTTCGATTTTTTGGGTTTTCAATTTAGTATTTTTAGCCATTTGCCGCCTCCATTACTTTGCAGCCGTCGTCTTTGCGCCGGCGTGTCCCTTGAACGTTCTGGTGGGAGCGAACTCTCCGAGTTTGCAGCCGACCATATCTTCGGTGATGTATACGGGAACGTGCTTTCTTCCGTCGTGAACGGCGATCGTATGTCCTACCATCTGAGGGAATATCGTCGAGCTTCTCGACCACGTTTTGAGAACAGTTTTCTTGTTTTCGGCGTTCAACGCCTCGACTCTCTGAAGCAATTTCTCTTGGACGAAAGGTCCTTTTTTAACACTTCTGCTCATATTCTGATTCTACTCTCCTCAATTTACTCTTTTAAGAATAAACTTGTTAGTCTTATTCTTCTTCTTTCTCGTCTTATAACCGAGAGCGGGTTTACCCCACGGAGTCATAGGACCTGCGTGACCGACGGGCGCTCTGCCCTCGCCGCCGCCGTGCGGGTGATCGCACGGGTTCATTACGGAACCTCTGACGGTGGGTCTGAAGCCCATATGTCTTGTCTTACCCGCTTTACCTACTCTTACGATTTCGTGGTCGAGGTTGCCTATCTGACCGATAGTAGCCTTGCACTTAATCGAAACGTATCTCATTTCTCCGCTGGGGAGTTTAAGAGTGGCAAGTCCGTTTTCCTTAGCCATGAGCTGAGCAGCCATACCTGCGGATCTCGCGATCTGACCGCCCTTGCCGGGCTGAAGCTCTATGTTATGAATCATAGTACCTACGGGGATATTTTCCAAGGGGAGGCAGTTGCCGACCTTGATATCCGCGTCTGCGCCCGAAACGAGTACGTCGCCAACGTTAAGACCTACGGGAGCGAGAATATATCTCTTTTCACCGTCGGCATAGAACAAAAGCGCGATGTTGGCGGTTCTGTTCGGATCGTATTCGATAGTCTTTACGGTCGCTTTGATTCCGTCTTTATTTCTTCTGAAATCGATTAAACGGTACTTAGTTTTGTTTCCGCCGCCGCGATGACGAACGGTTATTTTACCCTGAGCGTTTCTGCCTGCGGTATGTTTTTGATCTTCGAGAAGAGATCTCTCGGGTTTCGTGCTGGTAATTTCCTCGTAGGTGCTTACCGACATGAAACGGCGCGCGGCAGAAGTCGGTTTATATCTTTTAATACCCATTTTCTGTGTCCTCCGTGATTATTGCAGCGATTCAAAGAACTGAATGCCCTTGCTGTCCTTTTTCAAAGTAACCATAGCTTTTTTCCAGTCGGAGGTATAGCCTTGGCTTCTGCCCATTCTCTTGAGCTTTCCGTGACAGTTAGCGGTGTTGACCTTTTCAACCTGAACGTCGAATCTCTTTTCGATTTCCTGTTTGATTTCGGTCTTGTTTGCGTCCTTGGCAACGACGAAAGTATATTTCTTATCTTTAATCGTCGCATAGCTCTTCTCGGAAAGAAGAGGTCTTAAAATGATTTCTCTTTCCATTATTCTCCGTAAACCTCCTGCAATTTCTCAACCGCGTCTTTCGCGATAACTATTACGGAATTCTTAACTACGTCGTAAGTGTTAAGCTCGCTCGCGGGGAGGGTCTGCAATTTCTCGATGTTACGAGCGGCTCTTATAACGAGCTGATCGTTGTCGTTCATTACCATAAGAACGCTCTTATCGAACTTGAACGCGTCGAGGAACGCAACCATTTCTTTAGTCTTGCCGTTTTCTACGGCGATATTGTCGATAACGTAGAACTCACCGTCCGCAACCCTCTTCGAAAGAGCGGAGAACAAAGCCGTTCTTCTCGCGGTGATGTTCATTTTTTTACCGTAATCTCTGGACTTGGGAGCGAATACCACGCCGCCCTTTATCCACTGCGGAGCTCTAATAGAACCCTGTCTCGCATTACCGGTACCCTTTTGTCTCCACGGCTTCTTTCCGCCGCCTCTGACTTCGGTTCTCGTAAGAGTGCCTTTCGTACCCTGACGCATATTCGCAAGGCGCGTTACGACCGCCTGATGAATAAGCGGCTCGTTGTATTCTATTTCGAACAACGCGCCGAGGTCGATGGCTCCGGTTTCCTGTCCTTTCATATTATAAACTTTTACGTTTGCCATATTCTTCACGCTCCTTATTTAACGCTGTCGGTAACGGTTACTATTCCGCCCTTAGGTCCGGGGATAGCACCCTTTATAAGGAGTACGTTTCTGGCGGTATCGATCTTGACGACTTCAAGATTCTGTATCGTTACTCTTTCGTTACCGTATTGTCCCGGCATGTGTTTGTTCTTGAAAACTCTCGACGGAGAGCTGTTCGCGCCCATAGAACCTACTTCTCTGTGAACGGGGCCTACGCCGTGGGTCATTTTAAGACGATGTTGATTCCATCTCTTTATAACGCCCGAAAATCCGTGACCTTTCGTAAGACCTACAACGTCTACCTTGTCGCCCTCGGCAAAGCTCTCTACCGTGAGAACCTGACCTACCGAGTATTTGGTGCAGTCGTCCATTCTGAATTCTTTCAGAACTTTCTGCGGTTCTACGCCCGCTTTCTTGAACTGTCCGCCGTCGGGCTTGTTGAGTTCTTTTTCTTCGACCTTGCCGAAGCCTACCTTAACGGCAGCGTATCCGTCTTTCTCGGTAGTCTTGATCTGAACTACCGGGCAAGGACCCGCTTCAACGACCGTTACGGGGATTACTTTTCCGTCTGCGGAAAAGATCTGGGTCATTCCCAATTTTTTTCCAATGATTGCTTTATTCATAGATAAAGTTCACCTCCGAATATATTTCCTTTCGATTTTTTACTTAAATTAGAGTTTTATCTTAACGTCCACGCCCGCGGGAAGATGGATGCTGTCGAGCAACTTAGCGTTCGTCGAATAGATGTCGATAAGTCTCTTATGAGTTCTTATCTCGAACTGCTCTCTGCTATCCTTATATTTGTGGGGAGAACGAAGTATCGTAACGACTTCCTTTTCGGTGGGAAGAGGAATAGGACCGCTTATTTTCGCGCCTGCTTTCTTCATCGTTTCGACTATTCTCTCGGTTGCCTGGTCTACGGTTTTATTGTCGTAAGCCGCCAACTTGATTCTGATCTTCTGACCTGCCATTTTGCTACCTCCGATTTTATACTAACATTATATCAACGTTGCCGTGTGTGTCGCGCGCTTTGCAATAAAAAAATCACTCGCCGCTGTGTGTTTCGCGAATGACCTTATACTGCTTTTGCCCGCAGTTAGTCGCAGAGGTCGAGCCTCCACGTTTGTCAATGAAAATTATCTACTCTACTTTACCGAGGCTGCAGACCGACGGAAAAGCGTGAGTTTGAAGTAACTTTTCATCTCAACCCTATTTAACACAGCCTATATATCATAACATACCGAAAAGATAAAGTCAAACGATTTTAATGCCGAATTAAAAATATTTTAAAATTTTTTTCCGCCGCGCCGCCTTATATATAATAATGATAATGCAGTTGAAGTGCTTGATACGAACAGATTGTTTTTATCGGCAGGAGAATAGCGATAAGCGAGATATCCTACTGTATCTAAGATACCGTCCTTATTCGATGGGATTCTTCGTTTCACTCAGAATGACAAACTTTGTTTATTTTTTCTGTCATATTGTCAATGTCGAGAGAGCAGACTTGCTTGCAAGGATCTGCGAACGATGTTATTCATAAGGCGCTGCCTTTATTGTTTTGCAATAAAGGCGAAACCATTGTTTAAACGCTTCGGCGTTTAATCGCCGAATAGCGGCAAGCGAAATATCCCACGGTATTAAGTAGTCCGCACTTTTTCGGTGAGATTCTTCGGCAAAGCCTCAGAATGACAATAATATTATAGCCTATATGTCATATTGAGCGTAAGCGAAATATCCCACTGTACAAGTAGTCCGCCTTTATTCGATGGGATTCTTCACTGCGTTCAGAATGACAGTAATATTTTCGGTGGGATTCTTCGTTTCACTCAGAATGATAAAAATATATAAGGTCGGACAAATATCCGGACGCAACGTCACGTTGCCGCGCAGCCTCAGGTTGCCAACGTCACGTAGCTCAGACTGCTCAGGTCGCTATGCTTTTGCGGAATTTCGAGGGCGTAACGCCGACTACTTTTTTGAAAACTTTGGAAAAATATAGCGCGTCGGAATAGGCTAACCTATGCGCCGTCTCTTCTATGCTTTTACCGTCGCGCAATAACTCTTTCGCGCGCTCCATTTTCAATTCTTCGAACACAGCCATTACGGGTTTACCCGCATGCCTGGCAAAAGTCTGTTTAATATACGAAGCCGAAAAAAACATTTCGTCGGCAACGTCCTGAAGCGTAAGCTTTTTATCTACGTTCGCTTCAAGAAATTCGTAAATGCGTTTCGCCGTCTGCGCGCCCGCGCTTTTATCGGAAAATAGTTCGTCGTAAGTTTTTTCCGCGTCGGTCTTGGGCGCGAACGCGCGCATAATCACCAACTCCGCGGCAGACCTGAAACTCTGCGTTAAAACAGGCGAACTTCCCGGTCGCGGCAACCGTTCGACAAACTCCGTCAGGTCTCCGAAAAGCTCGGCGGCGTTCTTAAGCGCGAACGTAAGCAAATCACGCCCGAAATCACTCACCGTTTCAAGTACGCCGTATTCTATTTTAAACGCCGACTTTATCTCGAACTCGGCAACGAATGCCCGCGCGGAATTACCCCTCGCAAACAATTCGGCGCAAGTCCCCTTATCGAGAAGCATAGCCGAACGCTCTTTCGCCGCGATAGTCTTTTCACCGATTTTAATATCGAGTTTTTCGTCGTCGCAGTAGATAAACGTAGCGAACTCGTCTGAGCCGACCGAAAATTCGTCGGTTAAATATCTGTAACATATTCTGCCCGCGGTTCTCACGGACAACCGTCTTTTCAGATCAATTCCCATAAGTTCATTTTACTATAATATAATGTTAATGTCAAGTCGTCGCTTGACTTTGCGGCAACATTATATTATACTGTACATATGAATAAGACATTAAAGCTTATATTGAAAATCGCAGTTTCGATACTGCTCGCTTTAATACTCGTAGTAACGGGTTACGTTTCGTATGTAATGTTCAGTTACAGCAGAATAAGCGACAAGAAGAACATTACGCCGCAAGGCGAAGCTCAAAGTATGGCGGTTAATTACACCGAATATACTATTGTAACGCAAAACGTCGGGTTCGGCGCGTATTCGCCCGACTTCACTTTCTTTATGGACGGAGGAAAAGAATCGCGCGCGAAAAGCAAAGACAGCGTGCTTGAGAATATCGGCAAAGCCTATGACAAAGTAAGTTCGTTCAATCCGGACTTTGTCATGTTACAGGAAGTCGATACCGATTCCGACAGAAGCCACCACGTCGACCAACGTAAATTTTTCGAAGAAAAGTTTCTCGGTTATACGAGCGTTTACGCCGTAAATTATCACTCGGCGTATCTGTTCTACCCGATTTTCAAACCGCACGGAAAATCCAACAGCGGCATGTCGACTTTTTCGAAGTTCGAAATAACTCAATCCGTAAGGCGCAGTTTACCCATTTCGACGGGCTTTTCGAAATTTCTCGACCTTGACAGGTGCTACACGGTATCGCGCGTACCCTGTTCGAGCGGCAGAGAACTTGTTTTATACAACGTTCACACTTCGGCTTACGGCGGAAGCGACGAAATACGAACGGCTCAACTCAGAATGTTATTCGAAGACATGCAAGCCGAATACGACAAAGGCAACAACGTTATTTGCGGCGGAGATTTCAACCACGACTTCACGGGAACTTCCACAAAAGACCTGAATGGAGGCGAAGAAGTCGATTTCGGCTGGGCGCAACCGTTGCCGACCGACTTGTTATCCGACGATTTCAAACTCTGTACGGATTACAAAGACGGGCTTAAACCGACCTGCAGAAATTGCGACGTTCCGTATAAAGCTGGCAACTTCACCATTATAGTAGACGGATTTATCGTTTCGAGAAACGTAAGCGTGGTATCGGTAGAAAATATCGATACGGGTTTCGAATATTCCGATCACAACCCCGTCGTACTTAAATTTAAATTATATTGATTTATCGGAAATATGTTAATATCTACAGAAATAGGGTCGTTTTACAGATACGGCGACAACAAAAAAGTAATAAAGTTATTGAAAGACGGCGGGTTCGAAGCCTGCGACTTCTCCATGATGCTGGACAACAGAAACGACGCGTTTATCGACAAGGACAATTATATCGCGCTTGCCAAAGATTTGCGTTCGTTTGCCGACGGCGAAAACATGATTTTCAATCAGGCGCACGCGCCTTTTCCGTCGGCTGTGCCCGACAACAAAGAATACAACGTCAGACAAATCGAGTTTATAAAACGCGCGTTGGAAGTATGCGGAATACTCGGAGTGAAAATCTGCGTGGTACACCCGTGCAATTACTACTCCGCCGAACGCAACGCCGAAGAAGTCTACAAGCCGCTTGAAAAAGTCGCCGCAGACACGGGCGTTATGATAGGACTTGAGAATATGTGGTGTTGGAACAACGAAAAAGATTGCGCTTCGTTCGCCGCGTGTTCCGACCCCAAAAGTTTTTGCGAGCATTTAGATTTACTTGACGAAAAATTATTTTGCGCCTGCCTCGATATAGGTCACGCCGAAATGAAAGGTCTCGGAACTTCCGCGGAAGAGATGATACTCAAACTCGGTAACCGACTTAAAGCCATACATTTACACGACAACGACCGTTGGCACGACATGCACAAGGTGCCGTTTATCTGCGATATAGATTACGAACCGATAATAGCGGCGATGAAAAAGGTTAATTACAACGGCGACATAACGTTTGAATCGGACAGATTCGTGTCGCACTTACCTCTTGAATTATATCCCGCCGCGGTCAATTATTTAGTCGCCATAGGAAAATATTTTCGTTCCCGATTGACAACCATGTAACTACCGCTTAAAATCACTCAACATTTAATGTAGTGAGGTATTCCGCTTACGGAATGCGGCAAAAGTACAAAAATATTAACAAATTATAAACCCCCGCCCGAACATAAAGTTAGGGCGGGGGTTTTCAATCTTCGGTAGAAGATAGATTATTTAATTATCTTAGCAACAACGCCCGATCCAACGGTTCTGCCGCCTTCACGAATAGCGAATCTCAATCCTTCTTCGCAAGCGATAGGAGTGATGAGTTGTACGTCGATAGTAACGTGGTCGCCGGGCATAACCATTTCAACGCCTTCGGGAAGCTTAATGGTTCCGGTAACGTCCGTAGTTCTGAAATAGAACTGAGGTCTGTAGTTGTTGAAGAAAGGAGTATGACGTCCGCCTTCTTCTTTGGTCAAAACGTAAACCTGACCGCTGAACTCGGTGTGAGCAGTGATGGTGCCGGGTTTAGCAATAACCTGTCCTCTTTCGATACCGCTTCTGTCGATACCACGAAGAAGAGCGCCGACGTTATCGCCTGCCTGAGCTTCGTCAAGAGTCTTTCTGAACATTTCAAGACCGGTAATAACCGAAGTGGTGGGCTTTTCCTGAAGTCCTACGATTTCAACGGGATCGCCAACGTGTCCTACGCCTCTTTCAACTCTGCCTGTAGCAACCGTACCACGACCGGAGATCGTGAATACGTCTTCAACGGGAAGTGCGAACGGCTTAGCGTCGTCTCTTTCGGGAGTGGGGATATAGCTGTCGATAGCGTCCATAAGCTCAAGAATGCACTGGCATTCGGGAGCAGCAAGAATTTCTTCTTTCGAAGCTCCGCTGGAAGCTTTTTCAAGAGCCTTAAGAGCAGAACCCTTGATAATAGGAGTATCGTCGCCGGGGAATCCGTACTCGTCAAGAAGTCCTCTGACTTCCATTTCTACGAGTTCGAGAAGTTCGGGGTCGTCTACCTGATCGCACTTGTTAAGGAATACGATGATGTAGGGAACGCCAACCTGACGAGCAAGAAGAATGTGTTCTCTTGTCTGCGGCATCGGACCGTCTGTAGCAGCAACAACAAGGATTGCGCCGTCCATCTGAGCAGCACCCGTGATCATGTTCTTAACGTAGTCGGCGTGTCCGGGGCAGTCAACGTGAGCGTAGTGTCTCTTGTCTGTCTGATACTCAACGTGAGCGGTGTTAATCGTAATACCTCTCGCCTTCTCTTCGGGAGCCTTATCGATCTGATCATATCTCATAGCTTCCGCGTCGCCCTTGCAAGCCATAACCATAGTTATAGCGGCAGTAAGGGTAGTCTTACCGTGGTCAACGTGGCCGATAGTACCGATGTTTACGTGCGGTTTGCTTCTGTCAAATTTTGCTTTTGCCATTTTTGTTTCCTCCAAATTAAATTTATTATTTATGATTTTTTGTATTACCGCCGATTTTACGGCGCGGTAATCGATTTTTTTGCGGCTAATTCGGCTTGCCGCCTCGCCCTTTCGAATCTTTGTATATGTTTTACGCTTACGGATAAGTTTTCCCCTGCAGGAAGAAAACTATCCGCATAACGAATTATTTAAATCAATCTTCGTGCTTAACCGCTCTCTCTCCGATAATCTTTTCGGAAATAGACTTCGGACATTCCGAGAAATGGTCGAACTGCATAGTGAACTGACCTCTTCCCTGAGTTCTCGAACGAAGTTCGGTAGCGTAACCGAACATTTCCGAAAGCGGAATGAACGAATCGATGACTTTCGAGCCATTTCTGTCCTCCGTGCCGAGTATAGTGCCGCGGCGCGAAGATACGTTGCCCATAAGGTCTCCGAAATAATCTTCGGGAGTAACGATTTCAACTTTCATTATAGGCTCTAAGAGTACGGGGTTAGCTCTCTTCATGCCGTCTTTAAACGCAAGCGAACCTGCGATCTTGAACGCCATTTCGGACGAGTCGACTTCGTGATAGCTTCCGTCGTAAACGGTAGCTTTGAAGTCCACCATTTCGTAACCCGCAAGGAAACCGTTCTTCGAAGCTTCTTCGATACCCTTTCTGACGGGTTCGATATATTCTTTCGGAATCGATCCGCCGACGGTAGCGTCTTCGAATACGAAGCCGGAACCGGGTTCGAGGGGTTCGAACTTGACTTTACAGTGACCGTACTGACCTTTACCGCCGGACTGTCTCTTGTACATTCCTTCGGCGTCGACGGCTTTTCTGAACGTCTCTTTATAGGAAACCTGCGGCTTACCTACGGTAGCTTCGACCTTGAATTCTCTGAGCAAACGGTCGACTATTATTTCGAGGTGGAGTTCGCCCATACCCGCGATAATGGTTTGTCCCGTTTCTTTATCGGTATAGAACTTGAAAGTGGGGTCTTCTTCGGCAAGCTTTAAAAGAGCGAGCGTCATCTTTTCCTGACCCGCCTTAGTCTTAGGTTCGATAGCAACCTGAATAACGGGATCGGGGAATTCCATTTTTTCAAGAATAATCGGGTGGTCTTCGTCGCAAAGCGTATCGCCCGTAGTGGTCTCTTTAAGACCGACTATCGCGCAGATATCTCCCGAATAAACCTTGTCGATTTCTTCTCTGTGGTTAGCGTGCATAAGAACGAGTCTGCCGACTCTTTCTTTCTTGCCCTTGGTGGAGTTATAAACGTAAGAACCGGATTCGAGCGTACCCGAATAAACTCTGAAATACGCAAGCTTTCCTACGAACGGATCCGCAACCATCTTGAACGCAAGACCTGCGAACGGTTCGTCGTCGTCCGTCTTTCTGACTTCTTCGGCGTCGGTGTCGGGGTTGATACCTCTGACGTGATCGACGTCGATCGGGCTGGGAAGATAATCTACTATAGCGTCGAGAAGATGCTGAACGCCTCTGTTCTTATAGCTCGATCCGCAAAGAACGGGGTTCATCTTCATCGCAAGAGTAGCCTTTCTTATAGCCATCTTCATCTCTTCCTGAGAAAGTTCGCCGGTTTCGAAGAACTTCTCCATAAGAGCGTCGTCCTGCTCGGCGCAAGCTTCCATAAGGTTTTGTCTTGCTTCGGCAGCTATATCTTTATAATCGTCGGGAATAGGACCTACCGTGAAATCTACGCCCAGATCGTCGTGATAGATTATGGAATCGTTTGCGACAAGGTCGATTATTCCGCAGAAAGTATCTTCTTTACCGATAGGCAGACAGATGGGGATAGCGTTGGCTTTAAGCCTTTCTCTCATCATCTTTACGGCGTTGTCGAAATTCGCGCCGTTGATGTCCATCTTGTTTACATAGGCTATACGGGGAACATGATACTTGTCCGCCTGACGCCATACCGTTTCGGACTGCGGTTCAACGCCGCCTTTCGCGCAGAAAGTAGCGACCGCGCCGTCGAGTACGCGGAGAGATCTCTCAACCTCGACCGTGAAGTCAACGTGTCCCGGAGTGTCGATAATGTTAATTCTGTTACCTTTCCAGAAGCAGGTCGTAGCCGCGGAACAAATGGTTATACCTCTTTCCTGTTCCTGAACCATGAAGTCCATCGTAGCGGCGCCGTCGTGAACTTCACCGAGTTTATGCGTTTTGCCCGTATAGAACAAAATACGCTCGGTAGTAGTCGTCTTGCCCGCGTCGATATGCGCCATTATACCTATGTTTCTGGTATGGTTTAAGTCATATTGTCTTGGCATATATTATCTCCTGCAAACGGATTACCAGCGATAGTGCGCGAACGCCTTGTTCGCTTCCGCCATTCTGTGAGTGTCTTCTTTCTTCTTAACCGCGCCGCCCGTGTTGTTATAAGCGTCCATAAGCTCGGAAGCGAGCTTGTTGCTCATATCGCGATCGGATCTCTTTCTCGCGGAAGCTACTATCCAACGAATAGCGAGAGTCTGACGTCTCTCCGGTCTGATTTCGATGGGAACCTGATAGTTCGAACCGCCCACTCTTCTCGCTTTAACTTCGAGAAGGGGCATAACGTTGTTCATAGCCTGATTAAATATATCCATCGGCTCTGCGCCCAATTTTTCCTGAGCTTTTGCGAGAGCGTCGTATACGATGGTCTGCGCCGTGCCTTTCTTGCCGTCAAGCATTACCTGATTGATGAGTTTGGTAACAACTTTATTGCCGTATATAGGATCGGGCAGTACGTCCCTTTTAGGAACGTTACCTCTTCTTGGCATTTTAAATGTCCTCCTTTAATTTTGTAGGTGGAGAATTTCTCTCCTTAAATAGGGTCGTCGACCCGTGTCTGCTATCGCTCTTAAACCATATTATATATATGGGAGCGAACCTTCCGACGGAAATCTCCGTCGTACTGCCTACCATTGCGGGGAAAGTTAGGATATTCCGCTATAAGTAGGAATTTCTTTGAGTTAAAAACTAAGTTTTAACTTATTTGGGGCGTTTAGCGCCGTATTTGCTTCTTGCCTGTTTTCTCTTGGCAACGCCTGCGGTATCGAGAGTACCGCGAATGATGTGGTATCTTACGCCGGGCAAGTCTCTGACTCTTCCGCCGCGGATAAGCACGGAGCTGTGTTCCTGAAGATTATGTCCTTCGCCGGGAATATAAACCGTACCTTCCTGCTTGTTGGTCAAGCGAACTCTTGCAATCTTACGAAGTGCGGAGTTAGGCTTTTTGGGAGAAGTGGTCGTAACCGAAAGGCATACGCCTCTTTTCTGCGGGCAGTTTCCCATTATGGGAGCTTTGCTCTTTTCTTTAGCCGTAACTCTTCCGCTCTTGATGAGTTGGTTGATAGTTGGCATTTCTTTACCTCCTTATAGTAATGGAATATTCTAAAAACGAACCCTAACCGTTTAAAGAAGCTTGATAATTTAAGGGTACGAATCGTCGGCAAGGCATAATATGCCCCAAGCGACGGTATACCATAACGATATTTTAGCAAATTTATTTTTGCTCGTCAACCTTTTTAACGGCAATTTTAACAATTATATAAAGATTTTTGAATTTTTCTCCGCCCGCCGATAAATTTCCCCGCGTTCTTGTTTGACAAAGATAAAAACAACTGATACAATATTTCCCGTAAAGACGTCAAAGGAGCGACTATGATAGACGGCTACGAGAATTTTACATACAATGAAACCGACGAAAACAAAGCGAAATACAATATTCACACCCATAATTATCTCTGCGGACACGCCGTCGGAACGGTCGAAGATTATGTAAAAGAAGCCGTTAAAAACAATTTCGTCTGCATCGGCATTTCAGACCATATAGGGCAGCCGCATATGGACAACCCCTATGTAAAATATCGGGATTTAGACGACAAATATTTAAGCCAGATCAGGTACGCCGAACGGCTTTACGGCGATAAAATCACGATTCTTGCGGGCGGCGAAACCGAATATCTTGAAGAAAACGACGAGCTATATAAAAAACTGAACGAAAAGCTCGATTATCTGATATTAGGTCAACACAGTTTCAAATTCAACGACGAATACGTTTCTTCGTTCTTCGATTGCGACACGGAAGAACGCGTTCTCGAATACATAAGGCAAGTCAACGCCGGTTTACTCTCTCATTATTTTAAAGTTCTGGCTCACCCCGATTTATTTTTCCGTTCCGGCGTCGAGGTCACGCCGGAAATTAAAGCCGCGTTTACGGACATGATAATCACCGCGAATAAAAACGACGTTTTAGTCGAATTGAACGCAAACGGTATGAGAAGTCAAGGTTGCTGTTATCCGTCCGACCTGCTTATCGACGCTTGTAAAGACAACGATATCACGGTTATAGTTTCGTCCGATTGTCACAGCCCCGAAAAACTGAACGACGAGGCTTTTAAAAAACTTCTTCACTTTGCGCAGAGCAAAAATCTGAAAATTGCGACTACCGACGAAGTTTTAAAACGTATCCGAAATTCTTAACCGCGAGTGATTACGTTCGAACTCGCGGCTGACGGCACAACAAAGCCCCGACGACTATATTCACAGTCGTCGGGGCTTTTATTATTTCGACAAATCGCTATGCCCGTCGGGTATAACGTATACGGTCTTATAGTCGTTATAAATCACGCTGCCCGCTTTTGCTTTGGGCGGCTTTTTTACGTTCTTTCTTTTCGTATAATCAACTCTCACCTTTCCGCCCTTGCCGCCGTCGCTGTAAAACGCGCATATCTCCGCCGCCTTACATATGACCCGATCGGGTATCTCGTCGCCTTTCGTTTCGACTATCGCGAACGGAGAGTGAAAGCCCTTAGTATGCAACCACACGTCGTCTTTGAAAGCCCTCGCGAGCAGTCTGTCGTTCTGAACGTTATTTTTACCGACTTTCACCGCGTACCCGTCGATAACGTATTCGCGGCACGCGCTTTCGGCTGTCTGCTTATTCTTTTTCTTCGGCGCGGGAAGCAACCCCTCGGTTATAAGTTCTTCTTCGATATCTTTCAGTTCTTCGTCGACGGCGCAACCCGACAACTCGTGCCTTACCGAGTAAAGATAATCGAGTTCGCGTTCCGTCTCTTCTTTCTGCGGAGTTATTATCTCGATGGCGCGTTTCTCTTTCGCGTATTTTTTAAAATAACGTTGAGCGTTTTTATTCGCGCTAATCGTCTTATCGAGCGATATTTCGATAGTCTTGTTATCGTCGTACCAATTCTCCACGACAGCTTTATCCGCTCCGTCTTTTATTCTGTAAAGGTTGGCGGTTATAAGTTCGCCCTTTACCCTTAATTCGTCGTAATTTGCGGAAGCGAGCAGTTTTTCGCTTTCGCCCTGCAATCTCTTTTCGAGTTTTTTTATCTGAGCGTTTACCTTATCGGAAAGGCGTTTGACGTGCGCGGCGAAATTCTTGTTTGTCTCTTTTACGGAAAAAACTGCGTCGGTTGCCTCTGCTATCGTCGGAAAATACAGAGCTTCGCCCGCAATCGACTTATATTCGGTAACGTATGCGTCGCGAGTTTTCCCCTCGCCTTTGACGTTGGGTTTTATTTCGGGCGAAAAACAGAAATTTCCGACAATCTCCGCCAGCCTTTCGCCGTCGGCGTTTTCGCCCGCCCGAAGAGCTATTTCCTGCGCGGTGACGAACGACAAGCCCTTTACGTTTTCAAACAAAAACTTGGCGATATCGCCAGAATAAGTCGCGTCATAGCGCGATTTTACGGAGTTCAAATCGTTCGGTTCGGCTTTATCCTGACCTTTCGGAAGTTCGTATCTCGCGCCCGACAACGTAACGCGGGTCGTAGCGACGTCGAGCGGGGCGTTTTTAAGGCAACCGAGAATTTTACCGTTTTCGGTGAGTATAAGGTTGGAATATTTGCCCATAATTTCGCAATACATGATTTTTTCGACGGGGTCTTTGAAGTCGTTGCGGGCGCGGAAGTTTATCTTTACTATTCTTTCGAACCCGACGAGCGAAACCGAGGATATTTCCGCGCCGAGAAGATGTTTACGGAGAAGCATACAGAACGACGGAGCGACCTGCGGCTTGGGTTTTTCTTTCTCTGCGAACGACACTCTGCAATATTCCGCGTTGGTCGACAGTACGAGAGTTCTCGCGCCGGATTTCGTATACACGGCTAAATACACGTCGTCTTTATCGGGTTGAACGACGCGGTTGACTTTTGCGTTTTCAAGCAAAACGTTAAGTTCTTTCGCGGTATGATATAAAGTAAATGCGTCCTGCGGCATAAAACGTTCTCCTTAGGGATAAGCCCTATGTGGTATTATATATAAAAATTTAAGAAAAGTAAAATTTATAGAGCTAAAAATTTGCAAAAACGGATAAAATGTGTTAAAATAGGTCGGAACTAAAAAATAAAATGGGTTTTTGCGCGTGTCAAGCGCGCGGAAAATTACAGGAGTCAGTATGAAATACACTACGACGCAAGGCGAAAAAAGCACCGTTAAAATCACTATTACTCTGACGGCGAAAGAATGGGCGGACGCTCAGGAAAAGGCTTACGAAAAAACCAAAGCAAAATACAATATAGCGGGCTTCAGAAAGGGTCACGCTCCCAAAGCAATCATCGAACAGCATTACGGCAAAGGCGTTTTCTTCGAAGACGGCATAAACGAAGCTTTCGGCAAATACTACTACGATATTCTCGATAAGGAAACGACGATCGAGCCTATAGACAGACCCGACGTTGCAATCGACAAAATCGACGAAAAGGGATTGACGATGACCGCGACCGTCCCCGTTAAACCCGACGTAAAACTCGGTGAGTACAAAGGTATAAAGATTAAAAAAGTTGAGTATAATGTAAAGGACGAAGACGTAAAAACCGAAATCGACCGTTTTCTCGATCAGAATTCTTTCGAAGAAGAAGTCACCGACAGAGCGGCTCAGAACGGAGACGTCACCGTTATCGATTACAGCGGAAGCGTCGACGGGGTTAAATTCGACGGCGGCACGGCGGAAAAACAGAACCTTACGCTGGGCAGCGGTATGTTTATTCCCGGTTTCGAAGACGGCGTAGTCGGTATGAAGATAGGCGAAAGCAAAGACATTACCGTTAAATTCCCCGAAGACTACGGCGCGAAAGACCTCGCGGGCAAAGAAGCCGTTTTCGCGGTTACTCTGCACGAAATCAAGGTTAAAAAGCTTCCCGAACTCACCGACGAGCTTGTAAAAGACAAGACCGGCGAAGAAAACGTTGCGGCTTACGAAAAATCCGTCAGAGAAAAACTCGAAAAAGCCAACAACCAGAGAGCCGAGAGAGAAACCGAAGACAATATCGTTAAAGCCGTTACCGAAAAGAGCGAAGTCGAAATTCCCGACAGTCTCGTCGAAAGAGAAATCGACAATATGATACAGCAGACTTCTTACAGACTTATGTATCAGGGGCTTAAATTCGAAGACTATCTCAAATATACGGGTCAGACGATGGAAGCTTACAGAGAGGGTTGCAAGGATTCCGCTAAGGAACACGTCAAAACTCAGCTCGTAATCGACAAGATTCTCACCGCCGAAAACATCAAAGCCACGGAAGAAGACATCGAAGCGAAGCTTAAAGAACAGGCGGAATCTGTCGGCAAGGCTTACGACGAATACGTCAAGACGGTAAACGACAGACAGCGTTCGTATATCGAAAACGAAGTAGTTATCGACAAGTTATTCAAATTCCTTAAAGAGAACAACGAAATCGCTTAATCGCGCGCGTTCGGCAACAATATAAAAAGTAATTATTTAACGACGGGGTAATGTGATATATTACCCCGTTTATAAAAATCATTAAACGGAGAAATTATGGCACTTATCCCGATGGTAGTGGAGCAGACCGACAGAGGAGAACGCTCCTACGACATTTACTCAAAGCTTTTAGAAGAGCGAATAATTTTCATTACTGGCGAAATCAACGACGCGCTCGCCAACACCGTAGTAGCTCAGCTGCTCTATCTCGAAGCGAAAGACTCGACTAAAGACATAGACGTATATATCAACAGTCCCGGCGGAAGCGTTACCGCAGGTCTTGCCATTTACGACACTATGAATTTCATAAAATGCGGCGTTTCGACCATTTGTATCGGAATGGCTGCGAGCATGGCGGCTTTCCTGCTTTCGAGCGGCGAAAAAGGCAAGCGTTTCGCGCTTCCGTCAAGCGAAATTATGATCCACCAACCGCTCGGCGGCGCGCAGGGTCAGGCAAGCGACATCAAAATTCAGGCAGAACACATACTGAGCATTAAAAAAAGGCTCAACGAAATACTCTCGAAAAACACAGGCAAGCCTATAGAACAAATAGAAATCGACACCGACAGAGACAATTATCTCACGGCCGACGAAGCTTTGTCTTACGGGCTTATAGACAAGATTTTCGTGAGCAGATAAGGAGAATACATGGCTAATAATAAGGACGACGAAAAACTCTACTGTTCGTTTTGCGGCAAGCCGAAAGAACTTGCAAAAAAGCTCATCGCTGGACCTAACGGAGTATACATTTGCGACGAGTGCATAGAAATATGCGAAGAGGTGCTTAAAAACGACGAAGCGGACGAAGAGAAAGAGAGTGTAAAACTTTTAAAGCCGAAAGAGATAAAAGCCGAACTCGACAAATATATCGTCGGGCAGGATAAGGCGAAAAAGGTTCTTTCGGTTGCCGTTTACAACCACTACAAGCGCGTAAACAGTTTAGGCAAAGGCAAAAAGAGTAAAGACGACACCGAGATAGAAAAAAGCAACGTTTTACTTCTCGGTCCTACGGGTTCGGGCAAGACATTGCTTGCGAGAACGCTCGCTAAAATTCTGAACGTTCCGTTCGCGGTTGCCGACGCGACTACCCTTACCGAAGCGGGTTACGTCGGAGAAGACGTAGAAAACATACTTTTAAAGCTTATTCAGAACGCCGACTACGACGTTGAAAAAGCTCAGAAAGGCATTATATATATTGACGAAATAGACAAAATCGCGAGAAAGAGCGAAAACGTTTCCATAACGCGCGACGTAAGCGGAGAGGGCGTTCAGCAAGCGCTTTTGAAAATCATCGAATCGACTATAGCATCCGTTCCCCCGCAGGGCGGCAGAAAACATCCGCAGCAGGAATTTATCCGTATAGACACGACAAATATACTGTTTATCTGCGGCGGCGCGTTCGTCGGGCTGGATAAAATCGTAGGCAGAAGAAAAGACACTTCTTCGCTCGGCTTCGGCGGCAAACTTAAAGAAGAAATCGAAGCGGGCGACGGTTACGTCGACGAAATTCAGCCGCAGGATCTTACGAAGTTCGGGCTTATACCCGAATTCGTCGGCAGAATGCCGATAGTCGTAGGTCTCCACGCGTTAGACGAAACCGCGCTTGTCAAGATTATGACCGAACCTAAAAACGCAATCGTCAAACAATACAAAAAACTTGTCGGACTGGACGACGTGGAGTTGGAAGTAACCGACGACGCGGTTCGCGAAGTGGCAAAACGCGCGATAGCGTTGAAAACTGGCGCGCGCGGGCTTCGCACTATATTCGAGAATTTAATGCTCGACAGTATGTATGATATTCCGTCCGAAGAAAACGTCGAAAAGGTTATAATCGACAAAGACGTTGTTCTCGGCAACAAAAAGCCCGAAATAATCAAAAAACAAATCGCCTGAGCAACGTGACGTTGCAGTGTATATGCTCCGTCGTTAATGATATTTAACCAAAGGTAAAGGTATGAAATTTAAAACTCAATTATTCGACGAAATAGCCGTTAAACGCGCTATGACAAGACTTTCTTACGAAATTATAGAACGTTCGCAATCGCTCGTGAACGTGGTTTTAATCGGAATAAAGACGCGCGGCGTTCCCCTTGCAAAGATAATTAAAGGGAATATTTTACTTAACGCTGGCGTAGACGTTCCGCTTTACGAGTTGGATATAACCCACTATCGCGATGACGTAAGAGAAGAAGTAGAAGTTCTCACTTCGCTCGAAAAAGAAAACATTGAGGGCAAAGACGTAATACTTGTCGACGACGTATTGTTTACCGGCAGAACTACCCGCGCGGCAATAGACGCGGTTTTAGCCGTAGGCAGAGCGAGCAGCATCAAACTTGCGGTGCTTATCGATCGCGGACACAGAGAATTACCCATTCGGGCGGACTTCGTAGGGAAAAACGTTCCGTCGTCGTTAAAAGAGAAAATCGTTGTACATTTAACCGAAACCGACGGCGAAACGTCGGTCAGCATATACGAAAAAGAATAAACGAAAGGCTTTCTTCAAAATATAACGAAGAAAGCCTTTTTATGTATACGAAAAAATTACTCATTCAGCCCCATACGACTGCGATATAATTTTCTTGTAATCATAAGCCGATTGCTTGATTGTCCGCTTTTGCGTGGCGTAATCGACGTAAATCAGACCGAAACGCGCGTCATACCCGACAGCCCATTCGAAATTATCCATAAGCGACCAATATTCGTAACCGATAATCGGCACGCCGTCTTTCGCTGCGCGGTTCAACTGCTCTATATGCTTTTCGATATAATAAGACCGTTGCGGGTCGTAAACCTTACCGTCGTCGTAAACAAAATCTTCGCACGCGATTCCGTTTTCGGTAATAAATATCGGCAGACCGTAACGCCTGTAAGCAAACACCGCAGCCCAGTACATACTTTCGGGAACAATTTCCCAACCGAGCGCGCTTCGCGGCATTCCCTGTTTATAGACTTCGGCGGAATTATCCGAACGATACACGTTAAAAGCGTAAAAATCAAGCGGCTGACAAATATTCTTTAAATCGGCTTCGCTTAGAAAATCGCAATTTTTACCCGCAACTCCCTTTACTATAGGGTCGCCCCAAAGCCCCGCGTAACCGTCGAAAGTGCAATTATAAGCTCTTTCGATTTCTTCTTTATCGGCGTTTACGGGCATCGTAAGCGACGCCGTCGGCGCGAAACCTATTTTCGGCGTAAGTCGGGCGTATTTTCTTATTACCCTTACCGCTTCGCCGTGCGCGAGCATAACGTTTCTTATTATCTTTTCAACGATATATCTGCCGTTTTTCTGAAACGGAGCAAGCCACCCGCCCTCGTAACCGCCATGCACGAAACACTGCGGTTCGTTGAACGTTATCCAGTATCTTATTTTATCCGACAACGCCTCGACTACCGTTTTTACATAATTCGCGAACAACGAAACAAATTCGTCGGATAAAAACCCGCCATTTTCGTACACCCACATAGGCATATCCCAATGAAATAGCGTACATACGGGTTCGATACCGTTTTTAACGAGTTCGTCTACAAGGTTTTTGTAGAAATTCAAGCCGTTTTCGTTGATTTGCTGTTTCTCATCGTTAAAAATTCTTGCCCAGCTGACGGAAAAACGATAACTGTTCAACCCGATTTCTTTCATCAGGGCAACGTCTTCTTTATACCTGTGATAGTGGTCGCAGGCGATTTTACAATTTTCGCCGTAACGAACGTTACCCTCGGCGGTCGTATCCCAAATCGTCAGACCTTTGTCCTCGTTATAAGCTCCCTCTATCTGGGGCGCGGCGGTCGCCGCGCCCCACAAAAAATCTTTGGGAAACGCAAATCTATTATTTCCCATAAATTATCTCCCCGTAAATTTAATCGTTCTGTCGTCGAATACTAACACAATTGCGCCGTTGTCAAAGCCGTTTACCATTATAATCTCCGCCTTATTTTCCGTTCGGTTCGCTCCATCTCTTTTTCACGATAAACGCCGCAGCTTTCGGTTGACGGTCGCGGGTGAAAATACCTTTACGGTTACCGCGCACGCGTATAGTTCCCTGCTTTGTCTTAAAGTCCGCGAAATTCCATATATGCTCGCCCGTAACGAAAGGGAGTTCGTCGAACGCCGCAAAACACTCGGAAAGCATTTCGCACTGATATTCTTCCGAAAACGCCTCCGACGGCAAAGAGTGATACCCCTCTATGGTATCCGCCCCGAATTCGGAAACGATAATCGGTTTACCGTATTTATCGTGCCATTTCGTAAGCTCGTCTACAAACATTTCGCGCGTTTTATACAGATTGCCGTGTTCTTCGTACCAGCCGTAATAGCGGTTGAGCGCGGTGAAGTCGACAAGGTCGGCAACCTTGCTCTCCTGCGAAAATTTAGTTACTTCGGGCAACGTCAACGGAAGTTCGGTAAGCGTCCGCGTATAATCTATAACGCCTTTGAAGTATCCGCGCGAAGCGTCCTCTTCGGTTGCGGGTTCGTTAGCGACGCTCAGCATAACCACGCAGGGGTGATTTTTATCCCTTTCTATAAGTTCAGCCATAAGGCGTTTATGCAGGTTTTGAGTTTTTTCGTTCAGTCTGTTCGGCGTAAAATTACCCTCGCCGCGGAACGCGTTCATTCCGACGGCGGGTACTTCGTCTATAACCATTATCCCGTACTCGTCGGCAAGCTCCATAAACTCTTCGCTGTAGGGATAGTGGCTCGTTCTCGTCGAATTCGCGCCGAGCCATTTCATCAATTCGAAATCTCTTACGTTGACGGCGGATATATTACCCTTACCCGCAATGTAAAAGTCCTCGTGTTTACAACAACCTTTCAGATATACCTTTTTATCGTTTATATAAAGTCCGTCGTTATCGTAAGTTACTTTACGGATACCGAATTTCAGTTTATATTCGTCGTTATCGCACTTTACCGTCAAAAGGTACCGATAGGGGTTTTCGCTGCTCCACAATTGCGGATTTTCAACGATAATATCGCCGTTTTCGCTCGTCGCGACGATTTTCCCGTCTCTATCGGATACGGTATATAAAAACTTACCTTTACCGCCTTTTACCGTCGCCTTAACCTTGCGATAATCGCCGCATACAACGGTTTTTATCGTTATATCCTCGATTCCGTCTTTCGGGCGCGAATAGACCGAAACGTCGCGGTGAATACCCGTATAATTATAAAAATCGAAATTTATGGTCTGTCTGCCGTCGGGTTCTATTCTCCCCGGCGGAAGAGTGTTATAGGTAAGGCGATTATCTATAACCACGGTAAGTCTGTTTTCCTCGTCGAGTTTTTCCAGCGGAATATCGACGGGCAGAAAGCCGCTTAACCCGCTACCGATAAATTCGCCGTTCAGATACACTTCGCACTTATGGCTCGCCGCGCCTATTCTCAGGCGGCATTCGTTTTTTTCTTCGAACGGAAGCGAAAAACAGGTTTCGTAAGCGACTTTCCCGACGTAATCGCGCAGAACCTTATCCGTAGTTATATCGTTGAAACTCGACGGCACGGGCATTATAGCCGCGTTTTTAAGCGGAGTTGCGGCGGAGTAGTCGTCGGGAACGACGGCGAATTTCCACAGACCGTTAAGATTTAAAACAGACCTTTTAGAATTGCTGACAGGGTACAACATAATTTTATTTCCTTTTTTCGAAATACTCGGCATAGCCCTTGCCGAGCAGGTTGGCAAGAAATGCCTGAGCGTAAATTCTCACGCCGAAGTCGTTGGGGTGATTTACGTTGTTATCGGTAAAATCACGATAGCGGATAATCCCGTCGTCGCCGTAAAGATTTACGGTTAAAGTGGTCATATCGAGCAACTCTACGCCGTATTTCCTTTGAAGTTCGCGGTCGGCTTGTATAAATTTACATTGATTGCCGTACCAGCGGCTCTGCGGATTCGGCACGGAGGTAGCCACGAGTATTATTTCCGTTTCGGGAAGATTTTTTCTCGTTTCGACAATCATTTTTTCGGCTAAATCGCGGAATTCCTCAACGGATTTTCCGCCGTCGTTCATACCGAAAGCGAGAACGAGCAAATCGGGCGAACGCGAAATTACGTTTTCGTAATAATTTTCCAAGCCCCACACGCTGTCTTTGCCGCCTACGGCGGTATTTTCGTAAATCAGATTATCGTTACCGTAACAGCGTTTAAGAAATTCGTAAGTAAGTACCGGCCACATATCGACGAACGGCTGTTTTCTGCAAGCGGCGGACGCGTCCGCGCCCTCGGTTATGCTGTCGCCGTAATACAGAATTTTGGCGGGTTTGCCGCTTTTAAGCAGTTTCAGGAATTTTTCGCAGACAGGCTTTTCGGGTATAGCGAAAATCTCGTCGGCTTTAGTATGCGTCTTTTCGCGGTCGTAACTTATTCTCGCCGCGTTACGCGATATATTTCCGAACACGAAATAGCGGTTTTCTCCGTCGGGGAACGTCAGTTTTTCCGGGTTCACGCCTACGTTTATACGGTCGGGAGTTCTTCTGTAAAACTCGTCTTCTTCAAAGCAGGGTATTTCGTCGGAGAGAATAACGACTTTGCCCTCTTTTATTTCGTAATCTTTACCATAGACGTAAGTTTTTGTTTTCTCATAGTCGGTAAGAACAAACGCCCCGTTTTCTTTCGGATTATACATAAGCGGAGCTTTATCGTCTTTACCGAGAAAAGTTACCGCTTCTTCTTCGATACGGTCGCACAGCGTAAACGGCTTCAACAGTTTATAAAGTTCCTCTTCGTCGATATTATCGAACGTACTGTTTATGCCGCAGTTATCGAACCTGAAAGACCCGCGCGAACGATTGCTTTCGGGATAAATTTTACTTTTTTCATAAGTGTTGCCTTTTACGGTTATGCTTTCAGCTCCCCTTGCGGAAACCATTCCTTTTACGCAACCTATAAAGCGATTATCGAGTATATTCACCTTACCGTGATAATATTTCGCTTCGTCCGTCGGCGTGTATACGGGGCGGATATAAATGGCGTAACTGCCTGCCGAATAATTACAGTCGTTAAACAGGCAGTTTCTGACGGTTACGTCTTCGCATCTGCCCGATTCGAACCAATAGTCGTTATCGCCGGCAAGTTCGACGCCGTGTTCGCAGGTGGAAAACTCGCAATTTTCGACCAGCGTTTTCTTGCTCGAATTAAGCAGTATTCCGCGCGGGCGATTGTTTCCGACTTTAACCCCGGAAATGTAAATTTCGGGAGCGCGGAAATAGTTACACGCGAGATCTCCCGCCGAAATTGCGGTTAAATCTCCGTCAAGACGCAATTTCACCGCGTCGGGCGCAATTGTTTCGCTGTCGATAACGACGGGCGAACACACTTCCTTTACAGTAGAACCCCTGTAAAATATTATTTTATCGCCTTTTTTGAACACGTTGACGTAACGCTGCTGAACGTGTTGAATTTTCAACGTCACACAGTTTCCGTCAACCTTTTCCACGCGCGAATAGTTGCCGTGAATATTCATTCCGTCGTCCATCATATTGAAGAACGAGCAATTTTCGACCGTAAGTTTACCCGAACATTGAATAAAATGCGTCGCGTCGCAAACGCAGGCGAGCATACCGTGTCTGCCGTTCAACTCTACTTTGACGTCGTTTAATTTTACGTTTTCGCTCAATTGCCCGACAATACCCATAGACGGGGAATAATTTATCGTAACGCCAGATATCTCAACGTTTTTACAATCGGTAAAAAATACGGCTTGCTCGTTACGTTTTCTGTGGCTGCAAACAAGCAAAATTTCGTTTTCGGCAAAGTTTTTAACCTCTTCGGAGCGCAATACCGTTTCGCCGTTCTTCTTGTAAATCTCCGCCGTTTTATACGCGCCTACGTTCTGTTTATCGCCCGTAAAGTCGAGGAAATAATACGATTTGTCGTATAAGGGGCGTTTTTTCTCCTTATCGAACTGCATGGTAAGATTGCCGAGCAGTTTATCTCCGCAGGCAAAAATTCCGTTTTCGGTAATTTCGAGCGGAAACCCGTCGCGAGCGGTCAACACGGCTTCGTCGCCGTCGATTTTATTTACAAGACACTCGAAATGATAGTTCTTTTCATAGTCTGCCTTAACGTTTTTCAGAGTTACTCCGTCGCAATTTTCGAACCCGAAAGCCGAAACCTCGTCGGTAAACAGAAAAGTTGCTCCGTTGCCGTCTATCGTAATATCGTTTTTGTTTTCGAAATAGAAAACTATCTTTTTTTCGCAGTAGTCGTTATTCGAAAGCCCGATATATTTTTTAGTAGCGAACGCTCCGCCGAGCGTATAAACGGCTTTTTCAAACTCTATAACGTCACCGTCTTTTACTTCGTTTACGATTTCAGCGATTTCTTCCGCGCCCGTATTTTTTGTAATTCTGCGTATTTGTCCGCGCGAAATTTGTTTTTCCTGCATTTTTTGTCCTTCGACCGCGATATATAGTATATTTTACAATGTTTCTGTGAAAATAACATTGTAAAACCGTACCAAAACATTGTAAAACGGGATTTGCGGTCAAATATTTTTTATTTTTGTTTTACAATCTTTTTATCAAATAATATAATTTAGTCAAACAACGAAATCAAGCCGTCAGGAGGTATTCCGAATCAAATGAAAATTAACCCGTGCATCGAACTCGTCGAGCTGACATACTTTACAAAGTATTTCAACGACAAGAACAACCCTATCAAGAAAGAAACGCTGCACGAACACGACGAATACGAATTATTCGTTATGTTAGAGGGCGAAGCGACCTACACTATCGCGGGCGCGGATTATTTTCCGCAATCGACGCAGATAATAGTCGTTCCGCCGCGCACCAGACATCGTTTAACGGTCAATTCCGATAACAGCCAACACCCGTTGATACGCGGAATAACCATACGGTTTAACCTTAAAACCGACGAAACGAACGAATTTTTCGGGCGGCTTTTTTCCGCTCCGCTGATTATGAACGCCAAGCCGTACCCCGAAATAATCGTACTTATCCACAATATCGCGCGATACAACGCGCTTTTCACCAAAGTCGAATTCGACTTTTTAAAGCAGGGGCTTGTAAACCAGCTCGCTATGCTTATGTACAAATATTCGGCGTATTATATCCGCACCGACGAAAACGTAAACCACGCGACGATCCACGTCGTATCGTATATAAACCAGCATCTTACCGAAAAAATAACCGTTCAGTCCATAGCGGATAATTTCAGGTTCAGCGAAAGATACATCGCGCGGATATTCAAAAAAGATATGGGCAAGTCGATACACGCGTATATAAACGAACGCAGACTGTTACTTGCCCGCACCCTTATTTTCGGCGGAGAAAAACCCACTCAGGCGATGTTCAAAAGCGGTTTTTCGGACTATCCGAATTTTTACCGCAGTTTTACGAAATATTACGGAATATCGCCGCGCGATCTCTACGTCAAGTACCGTAACGAAGCGCTTACGCGAGCCGTAAAACCCAAGAAATCGCCAAGGACGTAATCAGCCCTTGATTCCCGCGCCGATAGACACGCCGTTTATCATCTGCTCTTTGAAAAACGCGAACAGTATGAATATAGGTATCATCATGACAAGGCTCATCGCCATCTGTTCGTTCGGTTTACTGCCTACCACGCCGACCTTACCCGTGTATTTCTGAAAGAACGCGAGCGGCAACGTATAGAGTTCGTATGTTCCCTGAGGAATATATGTGAGCGGACCCATAAAGTCGTTCCACGAGCCTATCGCCGTACCCACGGCGGTATATATAAGCACGGGCGCGACGAGCGGCAGAATTATTCTGAACGCTATCTGAAAATAATTCGCTCCGTCTATAACCGCCGCCTCGTCCATCGTGGCGGGTATGGATTTTATAAACTGCATTTCCATAAATATGGTCATGAAGCCTCCGCCGAAACATGCGGGAACCCACAACGGCAAAAGCGTTCCGAACCAGTTAAAATTATAATACAATATGCGCAGCGGTATCATAGTGACTATACCCGGAAGCATAACCGTAACCATCGCGGCGGAAAACAAAATTTTTCTGCCGCGAAATTTTATTCTCGACAGCGCGAACGCGCACACAAACGACGACACCGTCACCCCGACGACTCTGAAAGCCATTATATAGAGCGAATTAAGCGCGGCACGGAAGAAATTTATTCCGATAACGTCGTCGTCGATTTTATTAACCTTAAACGCGTTTACGAAATTGACGAAAACTTTCGCAAAGCTGAATTTTCCGTCTTCGCCCATAAACGTTTCGGCGGACGGCAAAAGCCTTAACGCCATTATATCGTCAACCGACATAAACGCCTTGCTTAAAAGCACGAAGAACGGCATCATAAAGTACGCGCCTATAACGGCTGCGGCTATCCAGTATATCGTTCTGCCGGCAATACACGCGCTCCGCTTTTTTATAGCGGTGATTTTATCAGTCTTCATCGGCATAATGCACCCACCTGTTAGTTCTGAAAATTATTAAAGTCAACACGCCCACGATCAGGCAAAGCACCCACGCCATAGCGCAGGCAAGCCCGCTGCTGTCGCGTTGGAACATCGTTTCGTAAATACACATAACCACCGTCTGCAAAGCGTTATCGGCTCCGCCGCGCGAATCGCCGGTAAGAACGTAAGGTCCGTCGAAGAGCTGCAACGCGCCTATCATTCCCATAATCAGATTATAAAATATATAAGGCGTAGTGAGCGGAAGAGTTATCTTTATAAACTGCGTGAATTTATTAGCCCCGTCTAAAGAAGCGGCTTCGTAATAGGTTCTGTCGACCGAGCGTATGCCCGCCGACCATATTATCGACCCGCCGCCGACGTGGAAAGTTCCGAGCCAGATATAAGCCCAAAGCAGATTTTCGGGCGCGGTGAAAGATATCGCGTTCAGCCCCAGACCCTGCGTGAGCAACACGTTGAACACTCCGTATTCCTCGTTGAGCATATCCGCCCACACCCTGCCGGAAACGACGGCGGGGATAAGCGCGGGCAGATAGTAGAGCGTGAGCAGAAATTTATTGCCCTTTACCCTTGCGCAGAGAAAGGTCGCAAGCAGATAACCGAGAATCATTCCGAGCGGAACGGATATAACGGTATACTTGAAAGTTACCCACAGCGAGTGAAAAAACTCCTGATGAACCACTCCGCCCTCGCTCGAAAAAATATCTCTGAAATTCTGCCAGCCGACAAACTCCATAATTCTCATACGCTTATCGTAAAAACTATAAACTATCGACGATAAAAGCGGATAAAGAGTAAATATCAACAATCCGAGTACCAGCGGCGAAACGAGCAGCCAACCCCATACGTCGGCTAAAAGCTGTCGCTTTGAAATTCTTTTTGCGTTCATAATAATTATTTTTTGATATACGCCTTGGTCGCGTCGTATAATTTTTTGACGATAACTGCCGCGTCGGTAGTTTTGCCGAGATTGTTGGCTATCTCGTTTTTACTGTCGGTATATACGGCGAATTCGTTTTTAATGTTTATTCCGCGCGCGTAAGTCGCCGGGATAAGCGTATTGCCCCTGAAGATAAACGCGCTCTGATCTACGTTTTCAAGCCCCTCGACCTTAGTCCAGTTGCCGTCGGCAGTGAGCTGCGAAGAAATTATCGGCACGCACGAACCCGCGCTCGCTATTATCTTCTGCCCCTCTTCGCTCGCCGTGAATTTTATGAACTCCCACGCAAGCGTCTTGTTTTTACTGTTCGAGTTGAGCGCGTAACCGCTTGAGCCGAACGACACGAACGTTTCGGTATCGGTAAGCCCCGTAATCGAATCGGTGAACTTCGGCAGCGGCGCGAACGCAACTTCTATCTTTCCGTCCGAGACGACCCCCGTAACAGACGGGCGCGTGCCTATCCACATAGCTTCGAAGCCGTTTGTGAATTGACCCTGACCCGCGGGGGAATACTTTTCGGACACGAGTTTATTCATAAAATCGAACGCCTTGACCGTCTGAGCGTAAGCGGGATTTTCTGGGTTGAAACCGGTATCCATATTTTCCACGTCCACGCAGTTGCCGCCGAACGAACGGACTATACAGTTATATACGGGGTTCCAGAACAGATCCGCCGCGAGCGGGTAATAGTTCTTTGACGATTTACCGTATTTGGTATCGAGCGCGGTTCTTATTTCAGCAAGCAGTTCGAGGCAGGCGTCCCAAGTCCAGTTTTCCCAGTTATCGCCGTATTTCGCCTTGGTCGGAACTTCGTTTTCAAGCCCTATTTTCTTGAACAGGCTTACGTTTATAAACAGCGTAATCTGGTCGAAAGAACGCGGCATATACGCTATCTTCCCGCCGTAGGTACGCGCGGAATCGATAATGGTTTTATCGTATTTAGACATATCGAAATCGCTGTCGGCTTCGATAATTTCGTCGAGCGTTTCGAATACTTCGCCCGCAACGTTCGTACCTGATTTATCGTCGTAAGTATAAATTATATCGCCAAGCGTATTACTTGCTTCGAGTCCGCTTAAACTCTGTTGATAAGTTCCCGTAGTGAACGTCGACGGAGCGAGAAATTTTACCTTGACGCCCTCTTTTTCCTTTTTCGCGACGAATGCTTTCTGAAGTCTCGAATTGAGCATTATTTCTTCGTCGGAATTGCCTACCGTAACGCGGAGAGTCTGAACGCCCTCTTCGACGCTTTCATCCGTCGGCTTTTTGCAGGCGGCAAGCCCGAAGCACACCGCCATAGCCAGTACAAAACTGATAATTCTTTTCATATACATATTTCCTTATTTAACCTCTATAACGCAGTTTCCGAAATCGACAACCACGTTGATTTTTCCGTTTTCGCGTTTGAAATCGGTTGTTTCTTTGCCGTTTACATATACTTTTGCGTTAGCTTTATCTTTCAGCGTAACGTTTGCTTTTGCTGTTCCGTCGCCGCCGCGCACGCCCGATATCACGACTTTATTATCACGGACGTACAAATCGTACTTCGCGCCGTAAAACCGCAAATTGGTCATAGCCATATAGCTTAAATCGGCGGGCAGGTCGGGCGCGACCGTCAACTGATTGTATTTTACGCTGTCAAGCCCGAAATAGAGCGACGGAACGGTTGCGTACAGCAGCGCGGATTCGTAAAACTCGTAATCCAGCCCGACCGCGCCTACTGCGCCGTTGCCCGAAAGTTTCCACTTTCTGCCGCCCTCTGCCATCATTTCGCCGTAGTACACGTTATAAAACGCCATACCCTCGCCGCCTGCGGCTTTTACTTTTTCGTACCAGGTCTGTATACCCTTGAAACGTTTGAAAGAGTAATCGTTTCCGCCGTAAGCCTTTCTCGCCAGAAGATCGTAATACGCAACGTGCATAGAAGCCCCGCCGTTCTGTATGTCTTTGCCGAAATCGTCGTTGACGTGAATCGAAACGTGGTCTTTTTCGTTACTGCGGGTGTTTACTCTCGGCGCGAACTCGTACATATAGATATCTTCGCCAGAGGAATCGTCGCCCGCCACGGTGCGTTCGCCGTCTATCCAGCTCATTATGCTCTTCGCCTGTTCGTCGGAGGCTATCCCCAGCGCAACGGCGTACAGATTGAATTCTGTATGTCCGTAATCCATAGGCTCGCCTTTCAAGCCGCCCTCGCGGATATTGCCGTCCTCGTCGAGGTCGTCGGAGTTCTCGTCATATATAGCCCACGCGAATCTGCCCGTTTTCGGGTTCCACAAACCGCCTTTATCGTAATCTTTACGAACGTTCTGTTTAACTTCTTCTGCAAGTTTAAGAAGCGTTTCCGGGGTGTAACTCCACGCGATATCCTCCGCGCCGTCGGCGTAAGGATGCGGGTTTCTGATTTTACTTTCCGAAGTTATACCCTTAGCCGCAGCGAGTTCTTCTATTCTCGCCATGGCTTCGAGCGAATTATAAAATTCTATGTTGGATTGCAGATTGATCGTTCCCGTAGGCATACAATCGTACCAGCCGTTACCCTGCAAGCCGTAATAGTACATAGGAACGTAAGTCGTCGTCTTGCCCCAGACGTAGTCTGTTTTAATAAGCCCGTCTTTGCCGCCGAGCGCGTAAATTTCGAACATCGCGGCTTTTCTGAGATCGTCAAGATGCCTTTCGAGCATATCGAAATCACCCGTAAACGAAATCCACTCTTCCATAGCGTTTATATACCAGGCGTTGTTGTTAGTAAGGCGCGTATCGGTCTGCAGACGGATATAGTTGAAATCTACCGTCGCGTTGAGCTTTTTGCCGTCGTCGGGGATAATTTCGACCTTGAGGTTCGTCAGCTTTTTATCCGCGCCCCAGGACGGATGAAGATAGGCGGGAAACCACGCCGCCATATAATCGTTGCCCGTAATCTCCCTGTTATACATAGCGTCGGTATAATACGACATCGAATACCACTCGTCGTCGTTTTCTATCTGCCAGGAAACGACTATATCCTTGATATTCGGGTATAAACCGCCGCCGTCTTTATTCTTTATGCCGAAAGCTATTTCGATAAGCGGAGCGTATTTTAAAAGCGCGTGATCCTCTTCTTCGGCGTCTTTGGCGAGCCAGAATATTTCCGGCGATTCGTAAACCATGCTCTGATTTACCGCGCCCTGAAAATCTATCGTCCAGTAGCCGCCCGAAACGGCGCCCGCTGTCGAACCGTTCATAGTCCAGCCCTGCGTGTCCTCGTCGTTGAATTCGGCGGAGTAATTCCCCGTCTGCGAACAGTACACGAACGGCCAGCCGAGACCGCCGCCCCCGTTCGTATTCGTACCCGTCTGATTTCTGACGTAACATTCGTCCATTACCGAGCCGTACTGCGTGACGTAGTACGCGTCAAGTTCGGAACTCAGGTTATAAGACGGATCGTAACCGTTTACGTTCTCGCTCGTAGAGTTATAAAACGAAATGAATTTGGCTTCGGGGTCTTTCTGATACATTCTGCCCGTACCCTGTTTTACAACGCCGATACTCTTGCTCGTGTTGTCGCGGATATGGCGGGAATAGTAGTCGTTGAGAAAATCGTCGAACCCCGAATCGGAGGAATAGAACTTCAAGCCCGCGCCCTCGTTTCTGACCGTTTCAAGTCCGTTTTTAATATACAACATACCGTCGCCCGTCGCGACGTCGTTTTTCCCGCCCCCGCACGAGCATAAGCCCGTAACGACGGCAAGCGTTAAACCTATTCCGCTTAAAAATCTCTTCTTATTCATTTTCGCTTTTCCTCCCGCGGGCGATAACTACGGCAACCGCGAATACCAAAGTAATTGCCACCGCCGCGCAATCCGTAACGCCGCCGGCGCAACCGCCTTTACTCTGTCCGCTCTGCGATTCGTCGGGCTGATCGGGTTCGTATTCCCTTCTCTCGGTAACGTCGTCGAATCTCGACTGATTGCCTTTCGCGTTTTCGGCGGTTATTTCGAATTTCATATCCCTGTCGATACAGAGCAAAGTCGGGGTAGTAAAGCCCGCTTTGAATTCTACCGACATAGCCTTGCCGACGCCCATCGTCTTTGCGAGCGCGCTGGACTCCGCAACGTTTATAGCCATATGTTTGCCGCCGTTGAGGTTAAAGCCGAGATAGGCTATTCTTATGAGTTCGCCGTCGCCGTTTTCATAGTCGATCTGCAACCACTCGCGTATGCTCTTGCCGTTTACGAGAAGTTTATCCGTCGCGGAATAGAACGCTCCGTTTCTGGCAAGTCCGTAATTTACGAGTTCGCTCGTCGCGCTCTGTTTTCTGCCCGTCATCTGATCTTCGAGCGAAGATTGCATCTGCCCTATAGGCAAGTTATTCGCAGGACCGTTGAACGTTACCCAGATAGACTTGAATTTATCGTCTTTCGACTGGAACCCGTCGAGCGGAGTCTTCGTCGGGTCGTCGGGGTCGGTACTCTGAGAAACCGACATTTCGACAACCTCTATGCCGACGTAACCGCTCTTTTTCTTAACTTCGTCAAAGTCGGGCAAAAGGTCGAAACGCATGAGTTTTCCGTCGTATACGAACGTTTCGTCGTCTACGGTCTTAAGCTTCTTGCCTCCGCCGTAATCGACTATCGTCGCGCCGCCCTTTATTATAATTTCGTTGTCGCCGTAGGGGTCGAACACCGTCGGCACGGTTATTATCGTAAGGAAATTGCCCTCTACGCGACAATCCGCCGCGCTGTTCTGCATAAGTCTTTTCAGTTTATAATCGTTTATAACGATAGAGTTAAGCAGATCGTCGTTCACCTTGCTTGCGGGTATTTCGACCGACGATTTAAGTCTGAACAGCACTCTGCCGTTCGGGTTTGCCGAAGTAGCTTCTTCTAAAGTAGGCGATTCGATATATGTGAAAATCGCTTCTTCTTCGACGAAACTCGTGAGCGTGAAGTTATGGAACATAAGGTTTATCGAGTAATATTTTTCCTCTTCCGCCGTTCTGTTTTCGCTCGTCTTTTCATAGAGAATTATTATTTTGGAGACGTAACCGTTTTCGTCTGCGAATTTTTCAAGCGGAATACGGAATTTGCCCCACTGTCTTTTACTCAGCGTAACGCTTTCGCCGTCGCTTGTATCGGCGGCGTTATACTTCAACGCCTTGAGATAATACGCACTCGCGGTCTCTTCTCTGTAGCCGCCGTCGGCTATCTGCGCCCAGGCAAGCGTTTCCATATCGAGATAAGTATAATCGCTCGCTTTTATAGGTTCGCGGAAACAAAGAGTTACGAATCTGCCCGCCGAAATACGCATTGTGGAATATTTATAGTCGGTTGTAGCTACTCCACCCACCGCGACCGACGCGCCGTTAGAACGGAACACCTTTGCGGAAGCGTATTCGTCGCCTAAATAACCCGTAAGGCAACCGCCGTCGAAAAAGTACACGTCGTCGTCATTAGCCGTAAGTATTTTTTCGTCGGTTGCGGTCTCTTCGGCGGAAAACTTAATGTTGGCAAGATAGAACAAATCGCTTTTGCCCGTTTTATTTCTCGCTTCGGAAAAACTTTCGAGCGCGGTTTTAAAGTCTATAACTACCGCAAACCGCTCTATATACTTAATTCCGCTATCCGAGAAGTCTGCCCTTAAAGTTGTAAAGCTGCCCGCGCTTATTTCGCCCGCGTAGGCTTTCGACTGTATTGTTCTGCCGCTTTCGTCTAAACCGTAAGCGTAAAGCCACGCCGAAAACTTATGCGGTTTACCGTCGCCGTCGCGGAAAAACTCTTTTGCTCCGTCCTGCGGATAAAATCCCGCTTCCATAGTCAGCACGGGAACGCTTTTCACCTCCGCAAGACCGCTCAACGCGCCCTCGAAGCCGTTTACCATACCGTTGTTGCCGCTGTAATACACTTCGCCGTAACCGTAAGTCTGATACCATATAGTGGTTTTATCGTAATCGGCATAACCGCCTATACCCGTACCCGCGTTTTCGTGATAGTCTTTATCGGCTAAAACGTTAAGGTTAAGCCCTTTATAAACTTTATCGTCGTTATGCAGGATAACCGCGTTATCGCGCGATTTTTCCCATTCGAAAGCCGTCGCGCCGAGTTTTTCTCTCAGTTCCGCGTTCGTGATAAGCAATGCGCCGCTCGTAATAAGGTCGTCTTTGCCGATAAAATACGCCGTAAGCGTAATATCTTCGGTCACGGGCGCGGAAAAATCATAAAACGCTCCGTTTACTTTCCAGCCGATAAATTCGTAACCCTGCTTTACGGGTTTTTCGGCGGGAGCTTCAACTATCTCTCCGCCCGTCACTTCAACTACCGTTTTAACGCCGTCGACGTCGAACGTAACCGCGAAATTATTGCTTTTCCATACGCCGTTTTCGTAGGTATACGACATTGTTTTGCCGTAAGTATACGTTCTGTTCGTCCACTTTTCATAGCCCAGAGCGGTATTGTCCTTGTTTTCGTGCAAGGTAAAAGTAAAGTCTTTGGCAATTTCGAATTTATCCCCGTTCAACGGAGTATTGCCGAGTCCCTGTATAACCGAGCCGTTGAACAGATATTGCAGACCTTTTCCGTCGTATATAACTCTGTACGGAGTTTCAGTCGCGTTGCCGCGCGTATAAGTTATTTTGCTTCTATCCACACTGTCGGTTATCGTCTTTGTGCCTGCCGCCCAAACGGTACGGTCATTGCTTTCAACCGCAAGAGCGACTTCGTTCGCGCCCTGCCAGTCCGACTTTCTGACGATATAGTCGTTGGGCCAGATATAAATTTTAGTCTCTTCAGCCGCCGCGTTAATACCGATTATCGCCGCAAAACTTAAAAAACAAGCCGCTATCGCCGCTAAAACGGCGGTAAATAATTTTTTAGTCATTCTGTTCTCCTATCTGAATCTCTCCGAGCGACCAACCCGAATCGGGTAAAGGCTTTATTTCGCCCTCCGTCTTTTCGTCGCCGTCGTTTTCGTCGCGACTGTCCGCGCCGTTGCCGCTCTCGCTTAAACTATCGTCTATGCATTCGCTGTCAAACGGCGTTTCGCCGTCGCCGCGTTCCGTTTTGCAAGCTGCTAAAGCAAAACAAAACGCGAGCGACAAACTCAACAAAACGAGTATAAATCTCTTCATTGCCGATTACATATCCGATACGTCTACTTCTTCAAGCCCGAAAGAATTTTCGTTCAATCCGCTTTCGGTAATAACGTCAGTTACGATTTTAAATGCCGAAACGCTCGGCTTTTCATATTTCTTTTTCATATTTTCCGCTCCTTTGCTTATATCGATTTAAAATAGTTTGCAGCCGCTTCGCCGTAGAGATACAACGCCTTGGCTACGTTTGTCTGAGCCTCCGTCGAGTTATCCGCTATAAGCGTCGCCGCGTAAGAATATCCGCTTAACGTTACTTTAAATGTGGCGTTATCTGCCGTCTTGAAAGTAATTTCGTATTCCGTACCGAGCATGGGTGCGGGTATATGCGGAATATCGACGTAATATCTGCCGTTTGTCGTATCTTCGGCGTAAACGAGAGTAAACGTTCTGTCTTTGCCGTCGTTATATTTGACGGTTATATTATAATCGTCTGCATTTTGAGTTTTAAAATACAATCTCAACGTATTATCCGCCTGCAAAAACATATCTGCGTTGATATCGGTCAACCCAGCTATAGACCCCTCGGTTTTGGTGCTTTGCGAAATAGTAACGCCGTCAAGCGGATTTTCGCCGTCTTCGTGCAAGCCCGCGTTTGCAAGATTTTCCGTATTTACCCCGAAATAAACCTGCGCGTAAGCGCCGTAATCGAGCATTGCCGTAATAAGTTTTTTAAGTTCTGCGCTGCTGCTCTCTTTTTTAAGCAGATAATCGGCGTATTTTCTGACCGTAAAGTTCTGAATTTCGCTGTCGGCGTCCGCCGTAATCACTCTCACCGCGATATTTTCGGTCATCTGCGCGGCGGCTATGCCGATATTGAAATAATATTTACCGTTTTCACTCTTTTCCGCGTCGGCAAAAGTCAATCTTCTTTCTTCTTCGTTCCCTACCTTAACGGAAAGATACGCGTTATTCTTTTGAGTTTCGTCTTTCAGTTCAACGCCGAACCTCGTTTCGATTTTGCCGTTTAAAAGTAAGTTCATCGTCTTCACCGCGACGAATTTTTCCCATTGAGCCACTAATTCGATATCACTGGTTACGGGCGTTTCGAAATCATAGCTTTCGCCGTTCAATGTCCAACCTGTAAAAATATAACCGTCTCTCTTAGACAATTCGGGAGCATTAACCGTCAACCCGTCCAAAACATTTTCTGTTGAAATAACGCTTTCATTAGAAATAAATTTTACAATAAAAGTTTTCTTCCATATAGCACCGTCATAAGTATATTTTAAAGTCTCACCGTAATTAAATGCGCGTTTTTCAGTCCAACTCTCAGCTTTATTGTTGTTCAAAGCAAAATAAAAATCTTTAGTTACGGTAAATTCATCGCCTTTTACAGCCGTAGTCGATAAATCCGTTATAACAGACCCGCTAAACCCGTAATGGACACCGCCGCCGTTATGAATAATACGAGTCGGATTTTCCGTTTTATCGCCACGCTTATATGTTACGGCAGAAAGGCTTTTCACCTGCGCGGTTATATCGTCGAATCCTGCGTCTTTACCAAACAAATCACTGTTCGTTGTTCCGACAATAACAACTTGTTTACCTATGCCAGAACCTGACCAAGGAGAAGTTTGCACAAATTCGGTGTTCCACACATAACCGCTTTTAATCCAATTAGGAGTCAACGTTATATCTCCTGATATTGCAGTGTTAAAATCAAATGCCGAACCATTATTGACCCAACCCATAAACAAATAACCTTCTTTTTCGGGATCAACGGGCTTTGTAGCTTTTTCTCCGCTTTTTATTAACTGTGTAGTAATTTCTCCGTCAACATCAAATTTTACAAGAGCATTATTGCTGACCCATGTCGTACCATTATAAGTATAGGATAACGGTTTTTCATATTTATAAGTTCTGTTTGTCCATTTTTCTATTCCGTCATTGTCCGCATTTTCATTAAGCGTAAAAGTAAAACCGTCTGCTACTTGTAATTTATCCCCTTTTATCGGAGTATTTCCCAAATCTGTTATTACTGTTCCGTCAAATCTGTAATTTAAACCTTTTCTTTCATACATTACAACACTTACACTCTCGCTTATTCCGTTACGAGTGTAGGTAACTTTGCTTTTATCGACGGCACCATCATTAAAAAACATAGTAGCTTTCGGCCATACTGTCTTATCATTGCTTTCTATCGCCCAGCACATTTTATCTTGAAACCACTCAGATTTATTAACCATATAATCAGTAGGCCAAGTGTAGATTTCAGTCTCCTCCGCTTTTACGTCGGTTTTCGGCGTTATAAACGCCCCGATCGCGCCGATAAGCCCCGCCGCCATTACGCAGCAAAGAGCAGTGAACCATTTTTTCCTCATCTTCATTACCATCCTTTTTAATAATTTTCAAAACGAATTTAAGTTTAAAAAAGCGACGGCGTTCGCCTTTTTTTAGTCGCGAAAAACGAGCAAAACATTCGCTTTGCCTATATATTGTAACACGGCAAAACTTACAAGTAAATTGCTAAAACACGCCAAAACATTGTAAAATCGGACTGCATTTAAAAAAATTTAAGCGGCGAGCAACTCATTGCTCGCCGCTTTTACCAAAATATTAAATTTTCACATTAAAAAGTCAAGGCTAATCGCTTATTCAATGGGATTCTTCACTTCGTTCAGAATGACATATCTTATTTATTTTTTCTGTCATATTGAGCGGCAGCGAAATATCCCACTGTATCAAGTAGTCCGCCCATATTCGATGGGATTCTTCACTTCGTTCAGAATGACAATAATATTTTCGGTGGGATTCTTCGGCAAAGCCTCAGAATGACAATAATATTAAACCCTATATGTCATATTGAGCGTAAGCGAAATATCCCATTGTACAAGAAGTCCGACCTTTTTCGGTGAGATTCTTCGCAGGCTCAGAATGACAGTAATATTAAACCCTATATGTCATATTGAGCGGTAGCGAAATATCCCACTGTATTATGTATGGAGTAAATATAAGGTCGGACAAATACTTGCGCGCAGCCTCAGGCTGCCAACGTCACGTTGCCGTCACCGTTGCGCCGCCCGCCATAATATGTAACCCGCAAACGACGCTATCGCATGATCGCAACTCGCTCTCGAACTTAAATGCTCCCATAACGTCCCGGTGGTTTCAGCCATAGCCGAAAATATCTTCTTAACCTCTTCCGCAGCGCGGGTAAATTCGCCGTTGTCGCATAATAAATCGAGCCGCATTAACATACCCGTAATTATGTTCGAGCCGCCTATTTCGGGGCGGAAATCTCTGTCGCGGTTTACTCCGAATTTCAAAATCATAACATCTGATAATTCTTTGAAATTCTCTTTATCCGCAACGCCCGAAAAGAACGCAAAATACTGGCACGTTTCGCTTATATGGTTTTTAAGTACGGAAATTCCGTTTTCGCGAACGCGGTTATCCTGAAAGAACTCGCCGTCGAACGACTTCTCTATTATCTCGGCTTTGAGTTTTTCGGCTTTAGCTTTAAGCCTATCGTCTCCGAAAGTTTCGCTTATCGTCAGAAGCGTTTTATAATAAAGCATATTCGTCGGGAAGTTTATTCCGCAACGATACTCTTTACTACCCGCAACCGACCATTCCACGAACACCCAGCTTTCCAGATTCTCTAAAAGCCCGTCTGAATTTTCGAAATTTTCAAATGCCGACAGTATTCCGTAAAGTTTTTCTTTTGTTTTCTCTTCGTACCCTTTCAGTCTGCCGAGCTTTAAAAGTTCGCACGCGTTGAGCGCAAACCACATACAACAATTCGGAATGTATTCGCCGTTTATATGCTCACTCGGATAGCACATAGGGGTCATGCCATTTCTTATTTCCTTAACTCCAGGGTCTAAAATCTCCGCTAAAACCGACGCTTCGAAAACTCCGTCGTCGCCGGAAAACAGCCTTGCCGCCTTAGACGAATAATACTGATCGTTAAGCCAGCCCGCGCGTTCTCTCGACGGACAATCCATAAGAATATCGAACGAATTCTGAGCGAGCGTGTGTCTTGCGGCGTCGAGTATTTCGTTTGCCTTTTCATCGGCAAATTTTATCTCGGTTTTATACATATCGGCGTTTTCCAAAAGCCGCATACCCGCCGATATCCGCTCTATTTCGCCGTTTTCTACAATTACTCTGATATATTTTGCCGTATACGGCTCTATACTTTCAATCGTATGTTCGCCCTTGCCGAGTTCGCACTTTATAACGTTGCAGCAATCGAGCCTTACAGGGTCTATGCCCTCGGATTTTTCGGACAACATTTCGTCGAAAGTAATATACACGTCAGCCGCCGACAAAACGTTTACGCTTAAAGTTATAAAACCCGCTTCGTTTCTGCCGAGATCGAAATCGGCGTACTCTCCGCCTTTAAGCTCGGTTTTAAGTCCGTTTCCGCGTTTAAATGCGTACCGATAGACTTTTTCCGTCATACACTCGTAAAGTTCGCTTTTTTCGTAACCCTCGAAATTATTTCCCACAAGATAAATAGAACGGTCTTTCCAGTCGGGCAAGTCGGGGTCGTATACAAACGCGCCGCAAGCGTAATTTTTGCCGTTTACGGTTTTTGTCGGCGCGGTAAGCGCAAAAAGTTGCCCGATAATTTCTGGCGTTTCGCCGCTTAACGGCGTAATCTTTTCACCGAAATAAAACGGTTTATCTTCGCCGTTAAATTTATATATTTCGGAAAATCCGCGTTGAAAGCTGTATCTTTGGGTGTTTTTAACCCTTGCGGCGTTCAGGTAACAGTCAAAATCACTTTCGGTATAGGTCTCCGCCCCTACCGTGGCGGTCAGGCTCAGAAACGCGGGCTGTTTTACGTTACTGTAACACGCCGCGCCGTAAGAAATAAGCCTTATTACTATTTCGTTACGTCCTTTTTTAAGCACGACGGAAAACTCGTTTAAAACCGCGTAGCCCTTAGCCGTTCTTGCGGGACCGTAAAAAACGGTTTCGCCGTTGACATACGCTTTATAATAATCAGCCGCGGCGATTTTGAAATCTATTCTTTCTTCGCTTTCCGCAGAAATGTTTTTTACGAAAAGCAGGTCGAGGTTTTTATCGTCTGAAAAATCGAATATCGCGCATTTATTTTTCATTTCGCAACCTCATACATAGGAGTAGAAAACCTTGCGATTTTGCCGTTTAAGTCGACTTCGGTTTCGATAACCCAAGCCGTAACGCCCGCAGGCAAATCGGCGGCATACGCTCCGTTTTCGGCTTGAATTTTCTCCTTGAAAAACAGCCATTTATGAGAATCTTCGTCGTCGGAAGTCGTATAAGTAAGATATACGTTTTTAAATTCGCCTTTTTTATAATCGAGCGTAACTTTTCCGTTTGCAACCGTCGCTCCGTCTATAATCGGAACGGTATCTTTACCGCCGAGAACATGCTCGAAAAAGAGATATATCTCTTCGGTTTCGTTCCACGAATGTCCGTGCTGCAAATCATATCTCTGCGAATAGAACGATTTACCCTTATTTAATTTTGCCGACTTCATTCTGTTTTGAGCCGAAAAGCAGTTATCCGCAACGCCCGAAACGAAAAACGTCGGTTTTGTGGAGTATGGCAGATATGACGACGGGTCGTAAACCGTAACCCACTCGTCAAGTTTTCCCTCGCCGCCGAACGTCGCGTTTTTATCCGCCGCCGTCCAATAGCTGTCGTCGTAGAGATAGCCCGCCCCGTAAACGGGAGCGAACGCGTTGAAACGTTTATCCACGCCCGACGTAACAAGCGTTATTACGCTGCCCCATGAAATACCCGTCATTCCGATTTTCGACGGGTTTACGTCGTTTCTCGAACGCAGGATATTATTGCACAGTATAGCGTTTACGACCCCGTGATAAAGCCACGAGTTTTCGTAATCGACGGGGTCGTCTTTAAGCGAACCCGTATAGTTTTCGTCGGGTCCGCCGTCGGGATTTTTTATCTTCTGAACTTTACCCTTTACCGTGCCGAGACCATTAGAATATGTATCGTAAGCGATCGCGACGTAGCCGCGCTCGTTCCAGTAATCTATCCATTCTTTAAAAATCTGCCCGTTGCCGCCGTGAACAAGAACTACTGCGGGGTAGCCGCCTTTCGGCATTTCGCTTTCGGGTACGCCGATACAGCCGTAAACCTGCGTAAAAGTTTTGTTTTCGCGCGGGTACGCTACCGATTTAAACTTAAAAAGTTTAAGTCTTTTGCCCACGTTTACGTTTTTTACTTCCGTAATTTCGGGCGCGGTTTCAAAAAGTGTTTTTGTATCCCATATAAGGTTTGGCTTTACTACGTCCGCCACTTTATACGGTGAATCTTTATCCGGGTTAAACATTGTTTCGTTTTCCTGTCCGCCGCTTTCGGTTTTCGAACTGTCAATCGGCGTTTCGGAGTTTCGCGAGGGTTGTCCGCAACCGACAACCGCGCCGAGAGTTATTATCGCGACCAGCGCGACGGATAATAATTTTAATTTATTCATAGCATTATTATACAACGAAAATTTTCGGTTGTAAATTGCTAAACCGTACCAAAACATTGTAATTATTACGCAATTCAGGCAGCCTAAGGCTACGCGCAAGTATTTTTCCGACCTTATATATTTTTGTCATTCTGAGTGAAACGAAGAATCCCACCGAATAAGTGCAGACTTCTTGTACAGTGGGATATTTCGCTGACGCTCAATATGACATACTTTTTAATGTCTTTCTGAACGTAGTGAAGAATCCCACCGAAAAAGTGCGGACTATGCCCGACACGCGATAACTACACCTATTGCATCGACTCGGCGCGACTGTACGCCCTGATTATTTCCATTACGAGCGAATGCCTTACAACGTCGCTCGCCGTTAATCTTATCGTCTCTATTCCTTTAATATTTTTAAGTATATCCGTAGCATGCTTAAGCCCGCTCTTCTTGCCCTCCGGCAGGTCGATCTGCGTTAAATCGCCCGTTATTACCATTTTACTGCCCTCGCCCATACGCGTTAAAAACATTTTCATCTGTTCTTTCGTGGTATTTTGCGCTTCGTCGAGTATAATGAACGCGTTCGAAAGCGTTCTGCCGCGCATATACGCAAGCGGCGCAATCTCTATTGCACCGCGCTCGATGAGTTTCAGATAATTATCCATTCCGAGCATTTCCTGTAGCGCGTCGTACAAAGGGCGCAGATAAGGATCGACCTTTGTCTGCAAATCGCCCGGTAAAAAGCCCAACTTTTCGCCGGCTTCGACGGCAGGACGGGTAAGTATTATCTTTTCTACTTCTTTATTTTTAAACGCCGACACGGCAAGCGCGACCGCAAGATAGGTTTTGCCCGTTCCCGCAGGTCCTACGCCGAAAACAACGGTGTTGTTTTTTATGGCGTCGACGTATTTTTTCTGACCTACCGTTTTACATTTAATCTGTTTCCCGCGCGAAGTAATGGCGATAACGCCCGACATAACTTTTTCTATGCCCGAAGCGTTGCCCTCTTTGGCGAGTTCTATGCAATATATGATACGAGTTTTATCTATAGGCTCGCCCGCTTTTATGATATCGCCCAGTTTTGTTATTACCGTTTCGGCAAGCATAACGTCGCTTTCCGCGCCCGATATGCGTATTTTTGTTCCCTCAACGAACGCCGAAACGCCCGTTTCGCGCGCTATCACGTTAAGATTTTCGTCTAATACGCCCAACAATTCAGACATATTTTTGAGATTGCCCATCTCGATTTCTACCGTCAATTCAGCCATATTCAACCCTCCTACGTTACCGTTATCATTCTGTCGAGCGTTACTCTGAACGTTATTTTTCCGTCCTTTTCGATAAGCTCGCATTTTTCGGAAAGAATTTCGCCCTCTCCGAGTTTTTCTTTTGCAAGCGCGATTGCCCGCGCCTTGAAAACTTCGTCTTTACCCGCCGCAGCGTATTCGTAAACGAACGGACAGAGCAGCCCCACTTCGCCCGCCGCGTAAGTCTTTACGGTTTTATCTTTAAAGACGTAAATTCCCTCTATAAGCGTATCTCCGCAATTTACTTCGTCACCGATTTTGACGACCGCTTCACCGCTTAAACAGTTTATTTTTATCACCTTACCGCTTTCGGGCGCAACGATTCTTTCGCGTTTAACGTCCATCGGCGTGACGCTCGTCTTCTCTTTGAAAACTTCGACTATAAGGCGTTTACCGCGTTTTTCGACCGTAGCGTAAGCAATGCCGTCAATCGACATGGCAACCTTTTCTCCGAGTGCGGACACGTCGCCGTCTATGCGTTTTCCACATTCCACGCCCTCGCTTTTCAGTGCGGCGGACAACTCGCGTTTATACCCGCCGGCGTCGCCGTAAAAAGAAATTTCTTCGATAAAACCGTCGGACACATAAGCGAAAAAAGCAAAACAAAGCGCGCCTATAACCGCGCCTGTCTTTTCGGCAAGTCTTACGAGCGGAGCATAACCGCCCCTGAAACCCACGCGTTTAACATTATAGCACATATTGCGCGAAATGGCAAAAATTTTTTTCGTATCGGCATAGTCCGCGCTGAAAAAACAGTATTCGTCGCCGTAAAGGACGTCGTAAGTTTTGATTTTGCGTTCGTAAAGGCGGGCGGGAAAATTCGCCGCGCCGCTACCCGAAACTTTAAACCGAACGAACAAGCGAATTCTTTTCATTTCAATTCAACCCCGCGGATAACGCCCGCAACGACGATTTCTCTTTCGCCGTACTTTTTTATACGCAGGTTTTCGCCCGCGATGACGAGCGCGCCGCATTTTACGCAGAGTACGATCTCCGACGGAGAAAACGAAGCTATACTTTTTACGCCCTCGAAAAGTCCTCCGCTGTTGCCGAAAACGGTATATCTGTATTTATCGGGCGAGATTTCGGCGGGAAGCCCGAATTTACCCGTAAGCTCGTCTAACATATTTTACCTCGGAATAGTATATGCCGCGGCGCAATATTAAATACCCCGCGTTTGCGTTTTTAATACGGCAAAGCGGGGTATAAATTCATTTTATTATTTTTTGAAAAACAGCGTCGTTTATAAACTGCGTTATACGCCGCTGTAGGCGGAAAATCCGCCGTCTACGGGAATAACCGTACCCGTGACAAATCCGCTGGCGCCGTCGTCTATCAGCCAGAACAGACAGCCCAACAAATCGTCGATTTCTCCGAATTTCTTCATCGGGGTAGCGTTTAAAATCTTTTCGGTTCTCGCTGTAGGCGTTCCGTCGTCATTGAACAACAACGCGCGATTCTGGTTTGTCACGAAAAAACCGGGCGCGATAGCGTTGCAACGAATATGACACGGCGCGAAATGTACCGCAAGCCATTCCGTAAAATTCGAAATTCCCGCTTTAGCCGCAGAATACGCGGGTATTTTAGTGAGCGGGCGATAGGCGTTCATAGACGATATGTTGATTATGTTTCCGCCTGTTTTAACCATTCCTTTGGCGAACACCTGCGTTACGAGAAACGCGGACGTTATATTGAGGTCGAACACGAATTTAAACCCGCTTTCGTCAAGCGCAAAGAAATCTTTCAAGCCCTCGGTTTCGGGGAACATATACTCGTTGTCGCAAGTGGCTTTAGGATTGTTGCCTCCCGCGCCGTTAATAAGCACGTCGACCTTACCGAAATTATCGATAACCGTATTATAGGCTTCAGTTATGCTTTCTTTATCAAGACAGTTGCAACGTATCGCAACCGCGTTTTCGCCTATTTCGTCCGCAATCTTTTCAGCCGCGTCGTAATTGATATCGAGCAGGGCGACGTTAGCCCCCTGCGTTGCCAAAGCGCGCGCAAATTCTCCGCAGATAATTCCGCCCGCACCCGTAATAGCTACCGTTTTTCCGCTTAAATCTATACTGAACGGTATTTTCATTTTTTCTTCTCCTTTAAATCTTTTTCTACCGCTTCGAAAAGCCCGCCTAAATACGCCGCGCCCAACGCCCTGTCGTATAAACCGTAACCGGGTTTTGCGTCTTCGCCCCAGATATTTCTGCCGTGATCGGGGCGCAAATACCCGTCGAATCCGTTTTCGACGAGTGCTTTTACTATCGAATAAATATCAACGTTGCCCTCGTTCGTCTGATGTCCGTTTTCGTAAAAATCGGTTTCGGATGTGTATTTGAGCTGTCTTAAATGAGCGAAATATATACGCTTGGCATACTTTGCCGCCATTGCCGGCAGATCGTTGAATCTGCCCGCGCCAAGACTGCCCGTGCAGAAAGTTAATCCGTTATGCGGATTCGGCACAGCCGCAAAAAGTCGGTCGTAATCTTCTTCTCTGCCGACTATTCTCGGCAACCCGAAGATATCCCACGGCGGATCGTCGGGGTGAATAGCCATATTTATGCCCGCCTCTTCGCACGCAGGCATTATCGCGTTAAGAAAATACACGAGATTATCGAACAATTTTTCATGCGTTACGTTTTCGTATTGCTTTAAAAGTCCGTTAAGCTGTTCGGGCGTATAGCTCTCGTCCCAACCGGGAAGTCTGAGATTATGCTTGTCCAGCTTCTGAAAATCGGCTTCGGAATAAGCGAGCGAAGTCGACCCGTCTTCGTGTTTATAGTATAAATTCGTTCTGAACCAGTCGAAAACGGGCATAAAGTTATAGCAAACGCACTTTACGCCTATTTTTCCGCAGTTGATTATATTCTGCTTATACGCTTCGATATATTTGTCGCGGGTCGGCAGACCGAGTTTTATATCCTCATGAACGGGAATACTCTCTATAACTTCGGTTTCAAGCCCTGCCGCGGCGGCAAGATTTTTAAGTTTTTCGAGTTTTTCAACGCTCCACACGTTGCCTACGGGTTCGTCGTACACGGCGGTGACGACCCCCGTCATACCCTGTATCTGCTTTATGTAGTTAAGCGGAATACAATCTTTTTCGCCATACCAACGAAAGGTTAATTTCATAACTATTCCTCCTACCCCTATAATATAATAATACGGCGAAAAAATCAATCGTTTTATAAATATTAAATTTACGAATTTCTATCATAATTTAACAAATCGAATTGCCGTTTTATCGTCGTGTTTTTTCTCGTTCCGACCGTCCGACTAATAATACCGACGGCAAAAAACTATTGACAACCGACGATATTTGTGCTATTGTATATGTACCGATAAAAAATAAAGGGAGTATGATATGAAAACTATTAAAGACAAATATCTTGTCGTAGGCGCGGATTTCGCGGGTTTTCCGCTTAAAGAAGCGGTAGTAGCGCACCTTGAAAAGAAAGGTTGGAAAATTCTCGATCTCGGCGTAAAAAAGGACAGCGACCCCAACGATACCGATTTAATGTTCCACAGAGTCGGGCTTCGCGTAGGCGCGGAAATTTCCGAGGGTAATTACGAACGTGCGCTTTTATTCTGCGGCACGGGTATGGGAATACATATCGCGGCGAGCAAATGCCCGCACGTTCACGCAGGCGTAGTCGAAAGCGTACCTGCGGCGAGAAGAGCCATTACGGGTAACGGAGTAAACGTACTCGCCATGGGCGCGTTTTACGTTGCGCCCGCTATGGGTTGCGACATTGCCGACGCTTATCTTTCGGCAACGCTCGGCAGCGACCAGACCTGGTGGCATAATTTCTATGAGTTCCACAAACTCGCTATCGACGAGCTTGAAGCTTTTAATTACGACGAATACAAGAAAAACGGATTTAAAGTAAACAAACTCGGAGATTACGATCTGGTTTTGGAAGATAAACCCGACTGATAATTATTTCAGAGTATTTAACCGATAAAAAAGGGGCGTTGAAACGCCCCTTTTATTATTTAACTTTTATTTCGTGCCGAAGATACGGTCGCCCGCGTCTCCGAGACCGGGTAAAATATATCCGTTTTCGTTTAAACATCTGTCGAGCGTAGAAACGTAAATTTCAACGTCGGGATATTTTTCGGCAACTTTCTGTACGCCCTCCGGCGCGCCGATTATAGCAAGGAATTTTATATGTTTGCAGCCGCGTTTTTTAAGCAACGCGATAGCGTCGCAGCCGCTTCCGCCTGTCGCAAGCATAGGGTCTACAAGCATTACCACTTTATCTTCTATACCCGACGGCAACTTGCAATAATATTCCTGCGGTTCTAACGTTTCTTCGTTACGATACATACCGATATGCCCGACTTTCGCCGCGGGGAAAAGGGTAAGTATTCCGTTTACCATACCTAAGCCCGCTCTTAAAATGGGAACGATAGCGATGGAATTTTCTTTTACTATAGTCTGTTTTACGGTTTCAAGCGGAGTTTCGACCTCTATTTCCTGCGTGGGAACTTCTTTGAAACTCTCGTAAGCCATAAGCGTGGCGATTTCTTCGATAACCTCGCGGAACTGCTTAGTGGTTGTGTTTTTATCCCTGATTATCGCGACTTTATGTCTGATAAGCGGGTGATCGAGAATGTGAACGTTAGGATAAGTTTTCATTATTTTTTCCTCTCTTTATTTATTTGCTATTCTCCGCGGATTATGATACAATAAAAGCGGAGGTTTTTTATGAAAAAAATACTCGTAAGCGCGTGTTTATTCGGCAATAATTGCCGTTATAAAGGCGACAACTGTTACAGCGAAAAATTAGCTCGGCTCGGCAAAGACGCAATACTTATTCCCGTTTGCCCCGAACAATTAGGCGGACTCGCCACGCCCCGTCACCCTGCCGAAAGGGTCGGTGAGCGCATTATTTCCGACGTGGGGGTCGACGTAACCGAAGAGTACGCCCGCGGAGCGGATTTGGCAGTCGGAATAGCCAAAGCAAACGCCGTAGATTACTGCGTAATGAAAGCCAAAAGCCCGTCCTGCGGGAAAGGCGTTATTTACGACGGAACATTTACCGGCGGCAAAGTGAGCGGTAACGGTCTGACTACCGAAAAATTACTCGAAGCAGGGTTTACCGTACTGACCGAAGACGAGATTTAATCCGTAACTACAGCCAAAAACCGACAAACACTCCTCTTTGACACAACGGGGATTATTATTTTTATTTCGTGCCGAAGATACGGTCGCCCGCGTCTCCGAACGCAGTGACGATATAACCGTGTTCGTTTAACGGAGCGTCGGCGTAATGCGCAACGTAGATATGCACGTCGGGGTGCGCGGTTGCAACCCTCTTTATTCCCTCCGGCGCGGCGATAAGCGATAAAAGTTTAATCTTTTTATATCCCCTTTCTTTTATGAAATCGATAGCGGCTTTCGCGCTTCCGCCCGTAGCCAACGCGGGGTCTACGACGATACACGTTCCGTCGATGCAGTCTTTAGGTAATTTACAATAATATTCGTGCGGTTCCAAAGTCTCTTCGTCGCGATAAAGCCCGATATGACCTATTTTAGCCGTCGGGAAAAGCGCGGTAAGACCGTCGACCATTCCCAAGCCCGCTCTGAGTATCGGCACTATGGCGATAGGCTCGGTGATAACCGGCGATTTGAATTTCGACAGCGGAGCCTGTATTTCAACGTCCGTCGTCGGGAGATCTCTGAAAGCCTCGTAACCCATAAGCATGGCTATTTCGGAAACTATTTCGCGAAATTCCTTGGTATTCGTGGTTACGTCGCAAAGATGCGTTATTTTATGCGCTATAAGCGGGTGGTTCATTAAAGTTACGTTTTTCATATAATCCTGCATATATTTATACCTCGTTTAACAGTATATCACTTTTTAATTCCGATTTCAATAATTTATAGAAAAATTCCGCCGCAATTTTATTTTGCGGCGGAATGGTTATTATTTATTATACCGCTTCGGCGTCGTCTTTCTTTTCGCCCTCGAATTTCATATCGGGAAGATTTTCCTGTATCGCGCCGTTGTCGACTTTATCTTTGCCGCTGTGCGTAATGAAGTTTACGATTATACCTACTATCATAGCGACCGCAAGCGAAGTTACCTGAATGAGCGGGTTGCCCGTCAAGCTGTTCTTACCGAAGTTGAGAACTACTCCGCCGATACCGAGAACGAGTATCGCCGCGCAGGGATAAAGATTTCTGTTATCGGAAAGGTCTACGTCTTTAAGCATCTGAAGTCCGCTTACAGAGATGAAACCGTACATCGCTATGCACGCGCCGCCCATTACGCATTTCGGAAGCATATTGATTATCGCTACGAAAGGCGAGATGAACGAAACGACCATACACATAATCGCAGTGGTGAATATCGTCATAGTGGAAGCGTTTTTGGAAAGTGCTACGCAGCTTATCGATTCGCCGTAAGTCGTGTTCGCGCAACCGCCGAAGAACGCGCCTACCATAGAGCCTACGCCGTCTCCGAGAAGAGTGTTATGTAAGCCGGGGTCTTCGAGAAGATCTTTTTCTACTATATTAGAAAGGTTTTCGTGGTCGGAAATGTGCTGAGCGAGTTCGACTACCGCGATAGGCACGAAGAGGACGGCTAAGTTACCGATTGCCGAACCGTCAAGTACGAAATCTCTAACTATCGTCGCGCCGTTTTCAGCCGTATAGGTAAGACCTTTCTGCGTTATTGCCTGCAAAAACGTAAATTTCGGGTAATCGAAGAAGCTCTTGAACGTTACGGGACTGAAGCACTCTTTGATAGGAGTGAAATCGACTATTCTCATTTCCATACAGAACGCGCTGTCGTTGATATATCCGAAAAGAGTTATTAATATAGCAAGTATAAGCCCCGAACCGATACCGATTATGAACGGAATGAGTTTAGCCATTCCTTTACCCTTAACCGAAGCGAGAACTATCATTACGAACGTGAACAAACCTACGACTATGTACCAAAGGCTGTATTTAGCTCCGCCGTTGTACATCATCCAGTTGCTTGCCGTACCCGAAAGGGAAAGACCGATAATCGCAAGGACGGGTCCTATTATAACGTGAGGAAGAAGTTTCTTTATCCAGCCCGCGCCTACGAGTTTGATTATCAAAGCGATTATCGCATATACGAGACCCGCAAAACCTACGCCGATTATCAAGCCCCAATAACCGAAGTTGTTTGTAGCCACCGCGCAGAGCGCGCCGAGAAACGTAAACGACGAACCGAGGAATACAGGGCTTTTAAACCTTGTAAACAAAAGGTATACGAGCGAACCTGCGCCCGCGCCGAAGAACGCCGCTGCGGGGTCGCATTTGAGATACGCCGTATAAATAACGCCTGCCGCGTCTTTATACTCGATTGCCGTACCGCTGACGAGTATGGGAACGAGCAAAGTCGCCGCCATGATTGCGATCATCTGCTGGAAAGCGAACACAAGGTTCTTTCCGAACTTAGGTCTGTCTTTGATGCCGTAAGTGAGTTGCATTTTCTTTTTTCTCCTTGAAAAAAAATTTTTGAAAATCCTCAGGGTCGCAGACTATCGCATAAAAAAACGCCTTGCCTTATTATGGCAAGACGCAGTAATTGCTTATAGTTTATACCCATCTTGCCGATATCTCTGTATCGCCTTTAAAGATTTATCGTGTGTATGATACCACATTGAAAGACATAAGTCAACCATATTTCTATGCTTTATTCAAAAAAATTTTCGGCGGCGGGGCTTTTCCCTTGTAAATAGTCGCCCTTTGTGCTAAAATTATAATTAAGGAATATAGACCGATGAACACCGAAGTTAAACGCGAAAACTCAATATTATCGTTTTTTAAACGGAACTACGGCTATTTTGCCGCGGGTTTGATCGTTTTGGCGGTGTTTTTTATTGCCGAAGCGATTTTCGGAATTTTCCCGTTCGGCAAAACCATTATGGCAAGTTACGACCAACTCGCGCAGGTCTGCCCGATAATCGAACACTATTTCCGCGTATTAAGCGGCGAAAGCGGACTTTTCCACACCTTTTACTTAGGCGGCGGAATGGATATGTTCGGCATACTCGCCTATTGCACGGTAAGTCCGTTCACGCTTTTGTTCTTAATAGGCGGGCAAGGCAACGCAGTTTATATGGTAAGCATTGTTCTGCCGCTCAAATGCGTTTGCGTAAGCGTTTCAATGCTATGGTTTTTAAGAAAACGCTTTCCCGTCATTCCGCAGTACGTCTTGGCGGGGTTGGCTTTACTTTATACCTTTTCGGGATATTTATACGTCGCTAATACCTATATAATTTGGGTAGACCTTATGATATACTGCCCTCTCGTATTGGCGGGGTTTATATCTTTAACCGAAAAAGGCAGCGTAAAACTGCTTGCGGTTTCGCTTACGGCTATGTTATACGCCTGTTTTTCGATAACCTGCTTTTCGTTCTTTACGGTATTCCCTTTATTCCTTATATATATAATGATTGTTCTACCCAAAGAAGAACGCAGAGAAAAGACTGCCAAACTCTGCATTGCGTTTATTCTGGCGGTTGCCGCCGCCTTACCGATACTGTCGGCGGCTTTAAAAGCTTCGCGCGTCTCTGCGCGCGGAACGGGATTATTCACCCGCGTTTTTGAAATTTTAAGCGAAAGCGACGTTAAAAAAGGAAAACTCTTCGAACATCTCTACGAGAAATTCACATATATCTTCTGCGACGCCGCGCTTGTAATTCTCACTTTCGTATACTTCATACGCTCTAAAGCCAAAGACAAACGCGCGGTATTTATGTTCGTCGCGTTGACGTTGCTTTTACTGCCCTGCATAATCGACGAAAGTATGTTGCTGCTCAATATGGGTTCGTATTACAGCTACGCGCTCCGTTTCGGTTTTTTATCCGGGACGTATCTCACTTATGCCGCAGCTCTCGGAACAGAACAACTGATAACCGACGGCAAATGGGGTAAAATCAACGACGAAAACGGCGCGAAGAGTTATATCGGCGCGACCGTTGCCGCCGCGCTCACCGTGGGCGCGACGTTTTTCGCGGTAAGTCTTTTTACCTTTATATCCGATAAAAAATACGAGAATTTCGAAATAATAAAGCGCATTAAAGAACTGCTTTCCACCGAAGAGTTGCCGTTTAAAAACTTCTTCGCGTGTTTCGCCCATTCCGAGGGCGGACTGGAAGCCGTATTGTTGTTATTTTTAGTCGCGGTTATATTTTTTGCGGCGGCGGCAGCGATATGCAAGCTGAAAATATTAAAGCCCGCGCAACTCGCGCCGTTTATACTCATAGTCGCGTTGTCGCAATCGGTATTTTACGGATTCTCGCTCGTAAAGGGCGACAGGCAGGGCGGAAGCGGAGAAAAGCTCGGCTATTTTACTAAGATAGGCGACGAGCTTGCCGCAACCGACGACGGACTTTATCGCGTAAAAAACTTCGATTATTACGTTTCATCCGATTCTCCTCTTATCACCGGTTTATACTCGCATACGCTTTTCAGCTCGATAGCGGACAAGAAAAATCTCACCATACCCGTAACTTACGGCTATCGCGGAAATTCTACAAACTCCACCAAGAGCAACGGCGGCGGAATGTTTTCCGATTCGCTCGTCGGTTATAAATACGTCGTATACAAGCGGAGCGACGAAAGTTCGGCGCAGAGCAGATCTTACCTTAAAGCGACGGATATATCCGTAAACGATTATATTGTTTACGAAAATCAGGTATCGCTTCCTATGGCGGCGGTTATAGACGGGAACGAAGATATTTTCGACGACGCAAATCTCTACGCGCACCTCGACGGACTTCTTAAAGGTCTCGGTGGGAACGGCGCGACTCTTCTCGAAACGCGTATCTACGGCGAAAACGGAGATTTAAGCGTCAGTTTCGACGCGCCGAAGAAAAGCGATACGTTTTTCGTGACGTTCTTTCCCGAAGATATGAACGTTACGGGCGATACGGGCGTTAAAACTTACGGATACTCCGAGTCTGTACGGTATTTTACCGCAAATCTGAAAGCCGACGGGCTTACGGAAGAGGATATAAAAACCTATTGCCGCGCTTTTGCGATAAGACAGGACGAACTTAAAACAATTACCGCCAAAGCGAAAGACCGCGCCGCGGACGTAAAACTGCGCCGCAACGGTTTCGAAATACCGACTGTCACGGCGGAAAAAGGTCAATATTTTTATATGTCGTTCGCAAATCTCGACGGCTATGAAATAAAAGTAAACGGCAAACGGGTAAATCTCAGAGACAACCTTTCCGACCTTATGTTCTTTCCTTTGGAAGATGGCGAAAACGTAATAACGGTCAAATACAAATCGCCGTACAAAGCGATTATACTCGTTTCGGCGGTTGCAGGAGCGGCTGTTATAGTCGCCGTGTGGTTTATATACAGAAAAAAACCGAGGTTATTCAAAGCTTGCGAAAACGCGCTCACGATAGCGGCGTATATACTCGTCGCCGCGCTTCTGGCGTTCTTCTTCGTATTCCCGACCGGTTACGGGCTATATAAATTTTTCTTTAAATATTTAAAGTATCTGGTGTAAAATGATTATTACTTTAGACGAAAAGGCGAGCGCGGGCGAGCGCGACGAGCTGTACAGATTCATTACGGAAAGCGGCTATTCTTTCGACAGGTTTTCGGAGGAGGGCATAACGCTTATAATCGTCAGAAACGCCGACGCCGCTTTCGACGCGGACAGAATAAAAGCTTTCCCCGCGGTTAAAAGCGTTAAACGCATAACGCCCGCGTACAAACTCGCAAGGGGCGAAAAAATATCGGTTAAAGTCGGCAAAACGAAAATCGGCGGCGGAAACCTTACGTTTATCGGCGGACCTTGCGCGATAGAAAACGAAGAAACCCTTTTCGAAACCGCGAAAGCCGTTAAAAAAGCCGGCGCGACCGTATTTCGGGCGGGAGCGTACAAGCCCCGAACTTCTCCGTATTCCTTTCAGGGTCTCGGCGCGGACGGGCTTAAAATGCTTGCCGAAGTAAAAGCGGAAGTCGGCTTGCCTACCGTATCGGAAATCGTGGACATACGAACGCTCGATTTCTTCGCGGAAGTCGATATGTTACAGGTCGGAGCGAAAAACATGCAGAATTTCGAGTTATTGAAAGAACTCGGCAAATGCGGAAAACCCGTACTTTTAAAACGTGGGTTCGCAAACACGACGGAGGAGTTTTTAATGTCGGCGGAATATCTTCTGAACGCAGGCAACGAAAACGTCGTTTTATGCGAGCGCGGTATAAGAACGTTCGAAAACTGCTCTCGTTTCACCCTTGATGTCGGAGCGGTGGCTTATCTGAAAAACGCGACCAAACTACCCGTCATCGTCGACCCCAGCCACGCGGCGGGCGTTAAAAACCTTGTCGAGCCGCTCGCGCTTGCGGGCATAGCGGCGGGAGCCGAGGGGCTTATATGCGAAGTCCACTCTTTCCCCGAAAAATCGCTGTGCGACGGCGCGCAGGCTATATCGCCCAAAACTTTTTCAGAAATAGTCAAAAAAGCCGTATCTATAGGTAAAATATTATGAAACAACTTACCGTAAAAGCCACATTAAGAAAATATAAAGTCCGTATAGAAGACGATTATCGCGACTTTCGCGGGTTTTTGCGCGGCGTTACCAAAGGCGAAAAAGTATGCCTTATCCGCGACGAAAACGTAAACGCCGAAGAGATAATCAAGTCGCTTAAAGGTTACGAAGTAAGCGACTACCCGCTCGGCGGCGGAGAGAACGTAAAGACAGCCTCAAACTTTATCGCGCTTGCGGAATTTCTATATAAAAACGGGTTTTCGCGCGCGGATACGCTTATAGCTTTAGGCGGCGGCAGTATAAGCGACCTGACGGGATTTGTCGCTTCGGCTTATATGCGGGGTATGAATTACGTCAACGTTCCCACCACCCTGCTCGGCGCGGTCGACGCGTGCGTGGGCGGAAAAACGGCGGTTGACACGGAGAACGGGAAAAACGTTTTAGGCGCGTTCTACCCGCCGACGGCTGTTTTTATCGCGATGAGCGAAATAAACAGTCTGCCCGAAAAACAGATTTTATGCGGGAAAGCCGAAATGGCAAAATACGCGCTTCTTTCGGGAGATATTTCAGCCGAAGATTTAGGCGGAGCGATTACCAAAGAACTGATATATAAATGCTTAGCCGTGAAAAGGACTTTCGTCGAGCGTGACGAGTTCGATTTGGGTGCGAGAAGAGCCTTGAATTTAGGTCATACCGTGGCGCACGCCTACGAAACGGCGAGCAACTTCACCCTTTCGCACGGAGAAGCCGTGGCGCGTGGATTATATAAAATTATAGACGTTTCCGCAAAATATTTCGAGTACAGCGAAGAAAAAACCGCAAGAATGAAGTTTTTGCTTTCCGCCGCGGGGTTCGACAAAACCTACGCCGAAGAATTGCCCTATTCGGATATTTCCGGTGACAAAAAGGCGGGCGACGGCAAAATCGAACTCGTACTGATAAAGGACGTCGGCAACGTAAAAATAGTAAAATTAAGCGTTAAAAAAGCCAAGGAACTGCTCGAATGGAAGTAAAAATCACTCCTTTCGCGGCAAGCGGAACGATTACCGCTCCGCCGTCAAAATCAGAGGCGCAACGAATGATTATCTGCGCCGCGCTCGCTAACGGCTCGTCGTTTATCGGTAACATCGGTAATTCGGGCGACGTCAAAGAAACGACGGCTTGCGTAAAGAGTTTCGGCGCGGACGTTAAAATCACGTCGGACGGCGTAAACATAACGGGCGTTGCAAAGCCGCCCGAAAAAATCGAGTTGCACGTCGACAAATGCGGTTTTGCGGCAAGGGTTTGTCTGCCTGCGGCGTTGGCTTTGAGTTCCGAAGTGGAATTCACCGTCGGAGACGAGTTGAAAAAAAGACCGTTGCGCCCTTTGATTGATTGTCTTACGGCTAACGGAGTCGAAACAGACGGCGAAATTTACCGCGGACGACTGAAAAGCGGAGTTTATACAATAGACGGAAACGTGAGTTCGCAGTTTATAAGCGGCTTGCTTATCGCTACAGCCTATGCCGACGGAGTAAGCGACATTATCGTAAAGGGCGAAAGGGTAAGCGAAAATTACGTCGATATGACGATCGACGTTATGAAGCTTTTCGGCGCGAACGCAGAAAAAACTTCGGGCGGTTATCGCGTTTCCGGCGGTTATAAGCCGATAAAACAAATAGCCGTAAGCGGTGATTATTCGTCGGCGGCGTACTTTTTGTCGCTGGGAGCTTTAACGGGCGACATAACCGTAAAAGGTTTACGAAAAGAAGATAAACAGCCGGATAGGGCGATTATCGATATATTAAAAAAATACGGAGCGAATGTCGAACAAGGAGAAAACCATGTATTAGCTAAAAACGGAGAAAGGCAGACGATTGAATTTTCGTGCAAAGAAGCGCCCGACCTTGCGCCGATAGTCGCGGTTATCGCGGCATTTGCAAAAGGAAAAAGCGTAATTCGCCACACCGCCCGCCTTAAAGACAAGGAAAGCGACCGCGAACAAGGCATTATCGATATGCTGAAAGCCGCGGGCATAGAAGCGGAAAAAGGGACGGACGAAATAACGATATACGGCGGCAAGCCGAAAGGCGGGAAATTCTCGCTCCCGCGCGACCACAGATTGATTATGGCTGCGAGCGTTTTAGCCGCCGCGGCAGACGGAGAAAGCGTTATAGAAAACGCCGAAAGCGTAGCCAAATCATACCCCGATTTTTTCAAGGAGCTAAAAAATGTCGGTTTACAAGGGTAAAAAAATACGGCTCGAAATAACGGGTTCGTCGCACGGCGAAAAAATAATAATGCGGCTTAAAGGGCTTAAAGGGCTTAGCTTCGATTACGCCGAAGTAGAAGATATGCTGAAAAGGCGGTCGGCAAAAGGCAAAGTCGGCGCGACGGAACGCATAGAAAAAGACGAACCGAAATTTATCGGGGGCGTAAAAAACGGGCGCGTAACGGGCGAAATAGTCGCGGAATTTACAAACGGTAACGTCAGAAAAAGCGATTACGACGAACTTTACGGCAAACCCCGCCCGTCTCACGCGGATATCGGCAGATATTTTAAATCGGGCGAACTCGATTATTGCGGCGGCGGAGAATTTTCGGGCAGAATGACCGTCGCGCTGTGTCTGGCGGGCGCAATCGCAAAATCGGCGTTGAAAAAAAATTACGGTTCCGAAATAACGGCGCGGTTTACGCAAGCAGGCAAAGTCGCGGATGCAACCGAACAAGAGTATTTCGAAGAAATCGAGCGTGCGAAAGCCGACGGCGACAGCGTGGGCGCGCGGGTCGAGTGTATCGCTACGAACGTTCCCAAGGGGTTGGGCGGCGCGATGTTCGACGGGCTTGAGGGCAAAATCGCGGCGTTATGTTACGCTATACCCGCGGTAAAAGGCATAAGTTTCGGCAAAGGTTTCGGGCTGTGTTCTCTGCGCGGAAGCGAAGCGAACGACGAAATAACCGTAAAAGACGAGAAAATAACCTTTTTAAGCAATAACGACGGAGGAATTTACGGCGGAATATCCTGCGGGGATATCTGCGTTTCGGTAGCTTTCAAACCGATTCCGTCGATAAAAAAGCAACAAAACACAGTAAACTTATTAAACTACGAAAACGCAAAAATAAGCGTGAACGGCAGACACGACGTTTGCGCGGCGTTAAGGGCGTTACCCGTCGTCGAAGCGGCGGTAGCGCTGGCAATTACAGACGAGGTGCTATATGAACGAAGCAGAAAGACAAGAAAAACTTAAAAAATTAGAAGAGTACAGAACTTTAATAGACAAGTTCGACGACGTTTTCGCGCTCACTTTGTTGGCGAGAACGGCAACGGCAAAAGCGATAGGAGAAATGAAGCGGGAACTCAATATCCCCGTAGAAGACCCCGAACGCGAAAAAAAGGTTATCGAGCGCGTAACCAAAGACAAGACGGAAGAAGAAAAACAAATCATTATCGAGTTTTACGATAAAATATTCGAAATAAGCAAGAGGGTACAATGAAAAAATATTATCTTATAGGCAGAGACTTATCGCACAGTTATTCCGATCAATTACACAATAAAAGAGGTTTCAAATACGAACTGAAAGAAATCGAAGAGGAAAAGCTGGAGCGTTTCATCAAAAAGAAGAGATACAAAGGGCTTAACGTAACTATGCCATACAAAGAAAAGGTCATTAAGTATCTCGACGATATCGATCCGTCTGCGGCGGAGATAGGTTCGGTAAATACTATAGCCATAGAGAAAAGAAAAACGGTCGGCTATAATTCCGACCTGTTCGGATTTACCATGCTGTTAAAGACGGCGCACATAAACATAGACAAAAAAAATATAGTCGTACTCGGCAGCGGCGGAGTATCTAAAACGGTTTGCTATCTTCTGAACAGCCCGTATATCGGGGTCAATAAGCTTACGGTCGTAAGCCGCACGGGAGAAATAAATTATTCTAATTACGCCACGCTTACGGATACCGAAATCGTCATAAACTGCACGCCCGTGGGCATGTACCCCGACATATGCGCCCGCCCGATAGATCTGTCGGTCTTTCCGAAGCTCGAAAGCGTAGTGGACCTTATCTACAATCCTTACAGATCCGCACTCTTACAACAAGCCAAAGACCTTAAAATTCCGCACACCGCCAACGGTATGTATATGTTTATAGGTCAGGCTCTGCAATCGGAAAATTTATGGAAAAACGGGCTTTTGAACACATTGGAAATCGAAGCCGAAGTCGCCGGAGTATACGCGTCGACCCTTAACGTAGTGTTTGTAGGCATGCCTGGCGCGGGTAAATCTTCGTACGCGCGCTCTTTCGGCAAAGCTTTGCAGCGCGAAGTTGCGGATACCGACGAAATGATAGAACAAAAATTCGGGCTGCCCGTAAAAGAAATCATAAGGCGTAACGGAATAGAGTTTTTCCGCGAAGAAGAGAAAAAGGCGGTACGCGAAGCCTGCGACAGGCGCGGAATAATAATTGCGGTAGGCGGAGGCGCGATTTTATCAGAAGAAAACAGAATAAGAATCCGCAGTAACGCACGCGTCGTATATTTAAAGCGTGACCTCGACAAATTATCCACCGAAAACCGACCGTTGTCGGAAACCCGCTCTTTAGAAGAAATTTACGCGGAGAGAAAAGATTTCTACGAAACCGTTGCTGACGAAATCATAGACAATAACGGAACTCCCGAAGACGGAATAAGACAATTGCTGGACGTATTATGAAAATACTCGTTTTAAACGGCGCGAACCTGAATTTTACCGGCATACGCGAAAAAACCGTTTACGGAGAAAAGAGTTATAAAACTCTGGTAAAAGAAATAAAAGCGCGCGCCGCCGCACGCGGCGCGCGCGTAAAAATCCGCCAGAGCAATCACGAGGGCGTTTTGGTCGACGAAATACAAAAAGCCTACAAAAAATACGACGGAATCATAATCAACGCCGGGGCTTACACCCACACGAGCATAGCTCTTTTAGACGCGTTGAAAGCAGTAAACCTCCCTGCCGTAGAAGTACATTTAAGCGACGTTTCCGTGCGGGAAGATTTCAGGAAATTCAGCTATATCAGTCTTTACGCCGAAAAAGTTATAATCGGCAAAGGTTTCGACGGTTATCTCGAAGCGATAGACTATCTGTGCGACAAATAATTCAAAACAAAGTAAAACCGCCGCGTTTAAGGTCAACTTAAACGCGGCGGTTTATTGCAGAAAATCAAATCGGATATATAAATTACTCTATAGGCAGTCCTCCAAAAAAATATATAATCAACCGTTTACGGCTTTTTTGCCGAGTTCCATACATTCGGCTAAAACAACTCCGTCTGGAGCATTGTTAGCTATAAGTCCGTCGGCTATCATAACCGCGCCGTCCTCTTCTACAAGCGATTGCCAATTTCTCATCCATTCGCCGTCGCCCCAGCCGTAAGACCCGAACAAGCCGACTTTTTTACCTTTCAGCTTGCTTTCTACAGCCGTAAAATAAGGTGCAAACTCGTTTTCTTCGAGTTCTTCGCAACCCATTGCTGAGCAACCGAAGAAAATTACGTCGCTGTCGAGCGCACTTGCGTCCGCTTCCGCAACGGGAAGCAACAAAGCTTCTCCGCCCGCGGCTTGAACGCCGTCTTTTATAGCCGAAGCCATCGCCTCGGTATTGCCCGTTCCCGACCAATAAATTATAGATACTTTCATTTTTTTATCTCCTTTTATAAAATTATATCAACCGACGCCGAAAATCTGAGCCAACCCCTGCCCGCAGGACATCTTTTTGCAGATGCAATCGGAACATCTTCTAAACGTTGCAAAAGTTTTTCTGGCTTTTTCTTCGTCGGAATAAACTTTCCAATAACCGCTTAGTTTAAGCCCCTCGGTAGGGCTTGCGATAAAACCCTTTACGTCGACCAGCGGATACCCCAAAAACACGCCTATTTCGTGCGGAAAATCTTCCTTTTTCATTCTGTTTTTTAAGATTCTGATAGCTTCTTCGGCGGTGTCGTAAGCGTAACCGCAAGACTCCAGAAACTCCTTGTTCTCCTTGGAAAACAGAACTTTATTAAGCGCGTCTTTCTGATAAGTCAACACTAAAAATCTGTCGTTATTCTCTTTAAGACTGCAAAATTCGAAATTGCGTTTTTTAAAACACCCCGCTATCTTGCCCAAGTCCTTTTTTCCGCTTTTTTTAATGCTGACCATACTTGCGGGCTTTATTCCCGCAAACGTAACGCCGCAATTCTTGCCGATCGAATATTCCGTTTCGCTCATATCGCCCTCCGCTTGGTTAGTTGTTGCTAACTGTAAATTTTAAATTTAAGCGGAGCTATTCCGCTTAACGATTTTTCGGTTAGCGCTTGCTAACTCTGGATATAGTATAACACAAGAGGCGGGATATGGCAAGCGTTTTTACATAGGTTTTAAAAAAATTTTTATATCGGAAATTTTATAGGCGGTTTACGTCTTTCTTTTATATTGTTAATATAAAAGCGCAAACTTGCGGCAAGGGTAAGAAAACAAAGATATCAATTCGGTGGGATTCTTCACTTCGTTCAGAATGACAGAAAACATTAAACAAGTATGTCTTATTGTCAATATCAAGAGAGCAGACTTGCTTGCAAGGGTCTGCGAATGAAGATATTCATAAGGCGCTGCCTTTATTGTTTCGCAATAAAGGCGAAACTACTGTTTAAACGCTTTGGCGTTTAAGCGCCGAATAGCGGCAAGCGAAATATCCCATATTACAAGTATTCCGACCTTATTCAATGGGATTCTTCGGCAAAGCCTCAGAATGACAATAATATTATAGCCTATATGTCATATTGAGCGTTAGCGAAATATCCCACTGTACAAGTAGTCCACCTTTATTCGGTGGGATTCTTCGGCAAAGCCTCAGAATGACAAAAATATATAAGGTCGGACAAATATATAGATGCAACGTCACGTTGCCGTCACGTTGCCTCAGGTCGTAAGACATTTCCCGGTGGATGCGTCCTGATACATTACCCAGTACCCGTCACCCTTTAACCTGAACGGCGACGACGGTATAAACGAACAATACTCCTTTATCTCTTCGGGCTTTTCACCGTAGCGCCCGGCGACTCCGTAACATATGTATAGCGGCTTTTTACCGTCGTAAATTATCCCGACGACATAAAATTTTCCCTCGTCGTAATCGACTTTAACCCATTTGCTGTCGGGAACGGTTTCCGCAAGCTCTTTTTCTTCGGGGAAATTTTCGAATAACTTGTCTATCTCGCCTTTGACCTTATCGAAATAGTTGCCGCCGAAAGGCTTTTCAGCCGCTTCATCGCCGTATATGCCGAAATTGTAAGTTTCTTTCTCTTCTTCTCGCTCTTGCGCCGTCTCAGCGTTGCCATTTTCATTATCGCCGCCGTGTTCATCGGTTACATTCTCCTTTAATCGTAAATTTTCGTCTACGTCCGCGTAGGCGTAATAGTTTTCGGTAGCGACGACCTCGTCGTCGTAACTCTCATCAGGCGGGTTATTTTTCTCCGCCGCGTTACCGACCTCGTCGACCGAACGCATGTTCTTCGCATTTTCAAGCACCTCCTTTACCGTTCTTCCGTTCTTTGAAAAGCTTCCGTAAGCGACCGCCGTTTCGCCGTCGGCAGAAGAATACGCCACAACGAACGCCGCGCCGTCGATATTTTCGGTTCGGAAAATTCCGCCGCTTGAAGAAATGTCGTAAGTTTCGGTTTTACCCGCGTCGAAATATAATTTATAACAACCCTTTTCGAGCGCGGCGAGATTTATAAGAGATATTCTCACCGAATATTCGTTTCCGTCACGCGTGGCGACGGCTACGCCCCGCACTTTTTCGCCCGTAACGGCGAACCCCGCGTTTACTTCGTTTATGAGCGCGACTGTTTTTTCCGACTGCATAAAACTCTCCTTTGAACTTTCGTCCGCCGCAGAAAGCAAACCGTCGTTTTCTGTTACACCGAAAACGAGATTATCTGCGGCTACCTATATTTTATTATATTGCGCGGTAGCGGAAAAACAGAACTTTTATAAAAAAATGCAAACGAATGTCGAAATTCGCTTGACAACCGACCGTATTTAGAGTATAATCTGCTCAACTGAATAAGAAAATGAATAAGAAAAGACGTTGAAGAAAAGAGTACGGTATCCGATTTTCACAGAGAGCTTTCGGTTGGTGTAAGAAAGAAAAAGGAGATACCCGAACATGGTTTCGGAGTCGCGCGCCCGAATATTTAAGGCGCGACGGGTGAGCCCGTTACAGCTACGGGGTATTAAAGCTTTCGAGGCGGCGTACCCGACGAGGCTTTTTCCGCGAGGAAAAGGCGAAATAAGGTGGTAACACGGCGACGTATATTCGGCGCCCGTCCTTATGCTTATAGCGTAAGGACGGGCGCTTTTTTGTAAGGTAAATTATGAACGAAATAATAAGAACAGACAATTTAACAAAGGTTTTCGGAGACGAGAAAAACGGAAAAACAACCGTATTAAACGGCGTAAACCTGTCGGTATCGAAAGGTCAGTCGGTAGGAATAATCGGCGCGTCGGGCGCAGGTAAATCCACGCTTATCAGGTGCATAAACGCCCTCGAAACGCCCACAAGCGGCTCGGTTTACTTCAACAATCGCGACGTTTTCGGCTTCAACGCGAAAGAATTGAGGGAATACAGACGAAAAACGGCTATGGTTTTTCAATCGTTCAACCTTTTCGAACAGCGCAACGCGCTTAAAAACGTAACTTTCGCTTCGGAAATAGCGGGCGTAAAGAATAAAGAAGCCGAAGAAAAAGCTATGAACGCACTGGATATGGTCGGGCTTAAAAACAAGGCTAAAAACTACCCGTCTCAACTTTCGGGCGGACAGAAACAACGCGTTGCGATAGCGCGCGCTCTCGTAACCGAACCCGAAATTCTGCTTTTGGACGAAGCCACCTCCGCGCTTGACCCCGACTCTACCTCAGAAATTCTGCAACTGCTTTTAAAACTGAAAAGAGAATTATCGCTGACGCTTATCGCCGTAACCCATGAAATGGACGTAGTTCGGAAGTTATGCGACAAAACCGCGGTTTTAAGCGGCGGCAAAATAGTCGGCTTCGACGACACCGAAAATATACTTAACCGCTCTATCGGTGAATTTAAAGGAGATATAACGATATGAATTCGGAACTTTGGAAAATAATAGGCGAAAGTTTTTTACAGACGGTTTATATGACGGTCTTTTCGACGATCGGTGCGTATATAATAGGACTTCCGGTCGGTATACTTCTCACCGTCACGGATAAAAACGGATTGTCACCGAATAAGATATTGCACGGCGCGCTGGCGTTAACGGTGAACGTGTCGCGGTCGATTCCGTTTATAATAATGTTGCTTCTCGTAACGCCCCTGACGCGAGCGATAACGGGAACGACCATCGGCGCTACGGCAGCGCTCGTTCCGCTTATACTTTCCGCAGCCCCGTATGCGGCAAGGCTTGTGGAGGGGTCGCTCAAAGAAGTGAACGCGGGGGCAATCGAAGCCGCCGAAGCGCTCGGCGCAAGTAAAATGCAGACGGTTTTCAAAGTAATTATCCCCGAAGCAAAAACCGCGCTGATAACGGGGCTTGCCATAGCCGCTACTACGATAATGGGTTATACCGCAATGGCGGGGTGCGTAGCTGCGGGCGGACTTGGCGAAACGGCGTATCAATACGGAACCGTAAGGCAGCAAAAAGCTATGTTATACATATCCGTAGTTCTTTTGGTCGCGCTTGTTCAAATATGTCAGGAAGGCGGGCTGTTTCTCGCCAAAAAATCAGATAAAAGAAATAAAAAATAGGAGTAAAAACTAATGAAAACAATTAAAAAATTATTTATCGTCACACTCAGCGCATTATTCGCGTTCCCTTTCGCCGCTTGCGGCAAAAACGACAAAACACTTATCGTCGGCGCGACGGCAAGTCCGCACGCGGAAATTCTGGAATTTATAAAATCGGATTTCGAAGCCAAAGGCTATAAACTCGAAATAAAGCAGTTTTCCAAGTACGAAACGATTAACCCAGCCACCGACGAGAGTTCTCTCGACGCGAATTTCTTTCAGCACAAGCCTTTTCTCGACAACTACAATTCCACCGAAAACGGAAATCTTGTATCAGTCGGGGCGGTACACTTTGAACCTTTGGGCGCATATTCCGTCACGGGCGAAACGACAGACAGCCTGAAAAACTCAAACGCAAAAGTCGTTTTGGTTCCTAACGATAAAACCAACGAAGCGCGCGCGTTATTATTGCTCGAAGCGAACGGACTGATAACGCTTAAAAGCGGAGCAGGACTTAACGCGACGAAAGCCGACATAGTTTCCAACCCCTACTCGCTCGAAGTAAAAGAACTTGCCGCCGAACTTATAACCAACTCTTTAAAAGACTGTGCGCTTGCCGTAATAAACGGAAATTACGCGTTAAGCGCAGGGTTATCGTTAAGCGACGCGGTAGCGGTCGAGAGTTCCGCGTCGAAAGCGGCTAAGACCTATGCCAACATAGTAGCTTGCAAACGTGAAAATGCGAACGACCCTAAAATACTTGCGCTTATCGAGTGTTTACACACCGACAAAGTAGCCGATTTTATAGCGAATAAATACAAAGGCGGAGTTGTCGCCGTCTTTTAGCCGCCGATGGTCGAGTTTGAACCACGCAAAAACGCAATGGCATATACGACATTGCGTTTTTGCGTTTATTTATCGCGGACGTCAAGCCTATAAAATCGTGGCTATAAGAGCTATTATGCCTTTAAGCGCATCGCAATAGCTTTTTAGAAATTTACGATAAAAGTTATTTCTCATTTTTATCCGCCGCTTTTATAACACTAAAATAATTCAAATACACTGTATTATATAAGGAATGCTATACAGAATTATATTAAAAAAATTTTTACAGCAAACAATTACATACTATATTTAATCTTGGTGAAAACCAAAAATTAAAAATACCGCGAACAACGAGTTTGTATGAAATACAGACTTTAATATATCGACAGGCAAAATTCAAACGGTTCGGGAATAATATTTTCGAACCGTTTTTTACTGCGTTGTTGTTCGGAACACAGAAAGGATTGAAAAAATCTGAAAAAATATGCTAAAATATAAGCGAGAAAATTGCTTGTAAGGGTTTTCGAGCGCAGTATTTCAACGAAAACGGCGATTTGCCGAAGAAAAATCGTAAGCAACGATAGTTGCCGACAAAATTCTAATTTGTCACGTTTCTATGTTATAATACAAGTGAAAAAGTTTGCTTGCAAGGACTTTTTCACGCCATATTTCAACGAACGGCTGTTATTTGCGTTTAGCAAAGAACATATTGCGAATGCAATATAAAAATTTATTTTTGTCAGCCGTGTAATGTTATAATGTAACTGACTAACGGAAAGGAGAAACGCAGAAATGCGAACTATAACGAACAAAAAAAGAATAGTTCTTTATGCCGTATGCGCGTTTTTCTTTTGTCTGGCGGGCGTATTTCAGGCGGTAATTTGTTTTTATTCGGCTACGATTGTACTTCGTAGCCCCATTCGTTTAAAACTTTTATATCGTTTATTAAGGCTTTTCGCTCAACAGCAATTCCGTCGGATTTTAATCTTTCGATAATTTCCACCGTAGACAACGGATTATTTTCGTCTGTTTCGCGATATAAAAAATCGTACAGCGCGAGCAACTTTATTTTTTGTACTTCACTTCTCGACATTTACACTACCGTTATTACCCTTTATAAAGCGCGCTATAAGTGCGATAACGCAACAAATCGCGGCGCAGGCGATAAGGACGTAAAACACGACTTCCCAACCGTAATTATCGGCAATCAGACCTAACCCGTAGGAACTCAACGTACTTCCGACGTAACAACAGCCGTTAAGCACTCCCGCCAAAAGTCCCGCGTTCGCCTTATCTTTATAATAAAGCGGCAGCATACTCGTAATAATATTGTTCGTTCCCGACGTAAACAACGAAATTACCGACAAACATATCAACATAACAGCCGCCGAACTCTCTAAAAACAGAACGTTTACGACGAGCGCAAGCGTGGTAACGAGAAAAAACAATCCGCATAACGATACGAAGTTTTTTATATACTTATTGAAATATACCGCAACGGCAGTTCCGAACACCGCAATAAGCGGCAGAAATAAAGTCAATAATATACTTAAATAATCGGGCGTAGCGTACAATTCTTTCAATATAGTAGGAATCCACACGGTTATGCCGTCTTTTTCCACGTTAGTTACGATTGCGAATATCGCCATTACGATTATCAACGACACAAACCCGAAATCGGCTTTCTTATTTGTCGTTTCGCTATCGGCGAGCGGCGTACTTTCACGGTTTTCGGTATTCTGCGTTTGCGATATAGACTTAAACGACAGAAACCATATAACGGCAATCGCCGGAAGTAATACGGCGGCAAGATAGAAAATCGCCTTATATACCGATATCGCGGCAAATAACGCGCTTAATCCGTACACGGCAAAAGTGCCTACCGCGACCGTAGTACCCATAATAACGACGGCTTTCGAGGTATATTTGCTATCTAACGTTTCGGATAAAAACCTGATTAAAAGCGACCATAAAAACGACAACGCCGCGCCGTTTATAAGCCATACTATTTTGAGCCACGCAAAATCGGTAATTACCGTAAGCATAAAATTACAGACGGCGGATACGATAAGCGCGAAAAATATAGTATATTTAACGTTGTATTTTTTGCACAGAAGTCCGTTTACGATTTGCCCTGCACCGTAGGCAAAGAAAAATGCCGTTCCTACCGAGCCGCTTTCGGCGTGCGCTACTCCGAACTCCCGTTCTATAAGTATGATATTCGCGTTATAGCCCAACTTACCTAAATACGAGCAAGTGTAAACGAGCCAACATACCGCGATAGCCAAAACGTTTTTATTTAATAATTTTTTTTCGTTCATTTTTTTAAATTATAACCCCCGCACGAAAGTATCGGCGGGGGCGTTTCTTCGTTATATCTGTCTATGCAACCGTCCAAGAGCCGACTTTGTTTACGCCGTCGGACAAAAGATCTGCCGCAGTATCGTACCTGTACACACCGTAAAACATAGTAAAGCATTTCGTAAACGAATTGAGCGCGCTCATTATATTCACTCTCCATTCGTCGTGATATTCCGCTCCGATTACTCTCGAATAGTTTACCTCGTCGGATTTATCGGAACTCGATCGAGTAAGATTACCGAATTTATTTTCGTCGTTACCGGCGAAATTGAGGTAGGTTGATTTACTGTCCGCCCAAGCGTCGCCGTTTGCGACGGGAATGAATTTTCCCGAAATAATTCTTACGTTTTCAAGTTTGTTCTGCATAGGCGAACCGTTGAACATCGGACTTAAATTATAGTCGATTTTAAACAATGCGGCTATATTTTTTCTTCCGTCGAAGTCCTTCACGGCAGAAGTATCGCCTAAATCGACGAGAACGTCTTTAAGTTTAAGACCCAACATTCTATGCGCCGCTATCGCATATCTCCCGTCGGCAAAATTAGTCGTAACTACGTAGAGATTTTCCAAAAGCGCGCCCCTGCCCGAATCTTTATTTTGTCTGTTTTCGTCGCCAAAGAATCCGCAAGCCTGCGGCGCGTTTTCATCGAAAGTAAATATAAATTTCGCGTCTTTAATTACTGCGCCGCTCCCCGCTCCGCCGAACATTCCGTACCGCGATACTTTTGCGTAGACGGTATGACCGTTACCGAGGAAAGTCCCCGAAAAATAGGTTGCCGAAGCCTCGTCGGAGTCGTTTTGCGCAGTAAAATCCACGGGAGAAACCGCCGAGCCGACATCTTCGTTTAAAACGAAAAATCCGTTTTTCTTTCCGTTGCCGAGCGTAAGCGCAGACACTATATTGTCGCTTGTCAACGCTTTATCGTAACCGTAAATATTATCGAATATATATCCGCCTTTAGTAGTTACAATTTCGATAGTTTCGGTATCGTCGCCCGCAAAATTCAATTTTCCGATAATTTTTTTAGGTTCTGACTCGATAATCCTATCGCCTTGTTTTACGGATATTATATTTGCCTGACTGCCGAAATAATCGGTAATTTGAAATTTATCGTTATCCCATATTATTTTTTCGGGATATACTTCGACGGGGCAAAAAACGTTTACGTTTATCGCGACCGAGTATTTTTCACCGTCGGCGTCGGTATAATTAGCCGTAAGATGAGACTCTCCTATACCCCTGCCGCGCGCGCGAAGTTCTCCGTTTTCGTAAACCACGTTTTTGTCTTTCGGGTCGAGCGTAATCGTTGCCGTTTTATTAACGCCGCCGTCGATAACTTCGACTTCCAACCCCACGGCGGAAGTATAACTTTTACCGCACCACTCGGACACTACGGCTATTTCGGCGGAATTCGTCTGTTTTTTTACGCCGTTTTCGGTAATATACACCGACATTTCAACGTTACCGTTTATAACTTTAAGCGAGCCGTTCTTTCTCAGAAGCGGAGTATCGAAACCTTGCCACTCGCCTTTTACGGAAAACTCGGTACTACCCGCTTTTAGCGGAGTTATTAAGCCGTTTTCATACTTTGCAACAGTTTCGTCCGTAAAGTCCACGGTCAACCCGTCGGCGGCATAATCCTTACCGTTAAAAAGAATTTTACTTTCCAACGAGTAATCCTCGCCTTTTACGAGGGTCAACTCGTCGCCTATACGCCCGAGCGATAAAGTCGGTTGATAATTTCCGAATCCGACCGTTACGCTACACTTTGCGCTTTTCTCGCCCGCAGTCGCGGTTATCTCGGCAGAACCAATTCCGTTCGCCTTTATCGCTCCGCCGTCTACCGACACGACTTTTTCATCCGAAGTCGCCCATAAGACCGTGTCCGCAACGTCGTAATTTTTGGCTATAAGCACCGCCGAATCGCCGTATATCATACTTATTTCGCTTTTGCTGAGCGAAAAATTTTTATTTTCGGAAGTACCCGCAGACGACGAATCGTTTCCGCCGCCCTTACCGCAACTCTTGCAGGCGCACAATCCCGTAAGACAAAACGCCGAGAGAATAACGATAAACAAAATACGTAAAACGGTGTTTTTTCGTTTAATCATTTATTATCGTGCCTCCTTAAAACGTCGATAAGAACGCGTCTACCGACAAAGACGATTCCTCGCCCGTTCTCGAAATGCGAAGCGAGCCGCAAATATCTTTGAAATTTTTCATAATCCGCGACATATCCTCGCTTCTGTACGAATCGCGATAAGAAGAGATAGCAACCTTTGCGGGGAACAACCATTCCATATCTATATGCGATTTAAGCGTTTCGTAAGCAGCCTTGTCTTTTTCGTAAATTTTTATCGACTCGTAAGCCTTATCGAACTTTTTGAATATTCCGTTCACAAAACCTATATCGAAGTATTGCGAATAGACCGTGGGCGAGAGTTGAATTGACGACGACGTCCAGTTATTTTTGCCCGTTTCACGCGCAAACCATAATCTGCACTCGGTGAAAATTTCCTTCATCGCAGGTGCGGCTTCCTTATACATCGCGTCGATATAGTTGTCTATAAGATCCTCGGTTTCAAGCGAGGTATCCCATCCGAGTTTGCAAATCACGTAGTTGGCGAGCGAGAAAAAGCCTGATTCCGCGCCTCTTTGATTCGTATGCAATTGCGCGAACGCAAGTTGATACTTATTCTCGAAAAGGAACTTATAAAAATCTCCGTAAAAACTATAAAGATCATAAAAGCACAAGTAATCGTGGAAAAATCCGCCGTAAGACCACGACCAACCGCCGCTCGTATATTTAGCCCAATCTTCGACTTGTTGAAGCGGCGAAACGTTGGTAGAGTGATCCATTTTTTTGCCGTAATCGAGCGTACTGAACGCGTTGAACGGCTGTACCTTTACGCCTTGGGGCGATTTTAAATCGTCCGCCGCGTTTACGTTACCCTTATCGTCAACCTTAAAAGGCGGCGTAAGCGTGGATTGATACGCAAAGAAAGTAAACTGCAAATCATCTCTTTTATAAACGGCGTTTTCGGGTAAATTCATCCAATCGACGACTTTTTTACCCATAGCGTTGATAAAAATGAGTATCGCGGCGGCTTCGGAATCGTTATGCGCCGCCATAACTTTTTTACACGCGTCGCAGTTGCAAGTGTCCCAGTTGTCCGCTATACCGAGCATTACCGTGTTCATAAGCGGATACTGCTCGGGCGTATACCATTTAAGCGACTGTATAGCCTTTTCCGCACAAAGCGTAGTCATTCTCTCGAATTTTTGTTGATTACCGCGAGCGGTATAGCAAAGTTGCTCGCCTTTTATCGAATAAAATTCCGGGTCGCTTATTTCGTATTCGTCGCGCGGCAAATAATACAAACTGTTATGATTGTTAAGACTTGCCGAACTTTGATCTCCGAACTTCATATGAATGGGAAAAATCATATTTTCTATCTGATCGGCGGTGCGCATTCTGTAAGCAAACATAGTATCGTCCTTATCGGACGTGGAAGGGAACAAAATTCCGTTTCTCACTCTTAAAGGTATATCGGGGATATCGGTTACGTCAAAATTTTTGAGTTTAAGGTTTTTTACGCCGACACTCAGATCGTAACAGTCTTTGTAATAAAACTCGAACCCGAAATTGATTTTAAGAAAATCGTACACGCCGTAAAGCACGCCGTAATCCGACCCGCCCGCTATATAAACGGTTTTATCTTTGGTTATTATCCTTACGCCGTCCCTGCCCAACTCATCTTCGTCGACGGTAAGTCCGCTCGTTTTAAAAGCCTCGGTGTTGCCGAGCGAGATATATTTACTCTCGGCGGTATGCGTTACTTCTTTACTTTGCACGATTTCGAGAGTTATCCCAGTTGCCTCTGCGAAAAAGCGGGTAAGTTCTTCCTGCGCGTAGACCGACGCTGTAGTGGTTTCTACGGGGATAAGCACCTTATAGTCGGACTTCCCGTCCTTTACCATATCGAAGGAAGTATCCGTTGCGTTTAACGAATGTTTACCCGTTTTGCTTTCGGTTTGGTCTTTCTTTTTGCATCCGACGAAACACAAGACCGTAACGACGGATAGCAATAAACTAATAAATTTTTTCATTCCTTACCTCGTTTAAGCCGCCTCTATCTCGTAGGACAGATACGCGGTGTTTCCCGTTGCGTCGGAGCAGTAAATATAAACCGTATACCTGCCCTTTTCGTTCAAAGAGAAAGAGTATCTGTCGGTTTGCGAATCATTTGATTTTTTAACGTAAGTTACGAGCCTGCCGTGTGCGTCGTAAACGATCGCCCATACCGAAAGTTCGTTTTCGGAGGTTTCGTTGTCCGAAGCGGTTATTTCCAACGGATTGATTTTCTCGTTTACCTTGACTTTTTCCGCGCCGCTTACGCTTTGCTTAAATTCTATCGTCGGCGGAACGTCGTCTATAACCTGCACGTCCGCTTTAACGTCTACGAAATTACCCGCGCCGTCCGCATACTCGTATACGAACAAATACGTTCCGTAAGCAGAAAATTCGACGGCGTAAGTTTGATTTGCCGAAAGATTTTTATATACCGTTCCGTCCTTGCCTGCCAACGGTTTGCCGTTAAGGTATACCGACAGCGTAACGTTTTTAAGAGGCGACGGCGAAAGCACGTCGGCAACGCAAGGTATTTGAGTGGAATAAGTTTCGCCTATACTCATTATCTTATCGGGTTCGGCAACGGAAATCATCGGTTCGATAACGTCTTTCGCGCTTTTTTTAAAAGTTTGGTTACAGAACGAATACAGTTCAAACTTAAAGCCTTGCTCTACGCCTTTAAACTTGAACGACACGTTACACAAATCGGTTTTAAAGCCGAAATCAAACTTAATAACGTCGTCGCCGACACGCAAGCCGTTTTCGACGGCGGATATCTTCGTTCTTGACCCAAGCCAACTTGCGGTAAGCGAGGTTTTTTCTCCGTTTACCGAGCATACTTTCGTGCCGTTTTCGTTTAAAAATTTTAGGCTTACCGATTTTTCGGAATTATAAAAATCAGTAAACGATATTTCCGTTTCGGTTATCTTATTCGTGTCATCGATATTGAAATCTACGGCGAAAGCGGACGACAACGCGGAATTGATAAAATCGAGTTTCGCCTCTCCTCCGACGGTCGAGCTATAAGTAGTTTTAGTTAAGTCCGATTCGCCTATGAAATCGCCAACGAAATATCGCGAGATCGCAAAATTCTTCGTATCGTACCCTACGTCTACGACCTTAATCAAGTTACTCTCGAGGAAAACCTCCTCGTCGTTTTCGCAAACATATTTAATACGCGCCGTTTCAGACGCTTTTACCGTGAAATCGTCCGCGTTAAACTCGGCGTATTCTCCGCCGTCCGCGCTCAGGTACGTCTTGATTTTAATCGGCGTTTTTCCGTTCTCGGTATAAACGAACGCCGACGCTTTCTCGACCGAGTAATTTGCTCCTTTGATAAAATATCCGGGCGCCGATATCACGCTTGCATCGAAAACGGGTTTTTCGGAATTTTCCGCAACGAACGAATATTCGTAACTTCCGTCGTAATACACGTCGGAATATTCATACCTGACGGTATACTTACCCGCTTTTTCTATCGTAAACGCGTTATCGTCTATAATCGTTTCGCTATTATCGGGATATACAAGAGTAACCGTTACGCCGTAAGACGAACAGAGAGAATTTACTTGGTAATTCAGTAAATTTACCGTTCCGCCCGCGCGAATATCCGTTAATTCTTCTACCGAAACGCTTATCCCCTCGGTTTTCTTGCCGACGGTGCCGAGCGTTAAAAGTTTTTCCGCCTTGTTGCCGTAAATATCGGTAGCCGTATACACCACGGTATACTCACCGCTCTTTTTAGGTAAAAACTTGCCGTCTTTTACCGCCACGGCGTGCTTCGGCGTTCCGTTATAATTATACCACACGGTGTAATCTACGTCATTGGCGATTCCGCTTGCGTCTATCGCCCGCGCCGCAGGAACTTTCAATTCCGCACCGACGTATATTTTATTATCTTCTTCGTTCGCCGCAACCGTTATAACGGGAGCGTCTTTATCGGTATATTTACCGATTTTGTTTAATTCTTCGTTTCTCGCGCCCATAAGTTCGCCTATTTCTATATCGGCGTACTTAACGCTTTTAAATCCGCTTGCGGTTATGGAGAGGAAAACGTTTCCGTCCGTAAACCCGGGGAATTTATACGAATAAAGTTTTTCGTTATTGAGTTGAGTAACGAGTTTTGTGTGCGGCTCCGTATCGGTAGACTCGTAAATTTTTATCGCCTGCCTGTCCGTGGTATCGAAAGTAAGCGTTATATTGTTTACGTTTTTATTGTCTACGCGATCTCTGTTGCCCTCCACTTCCGTGCCGAACACGCCTACGTTATACTGTTTTCCGTCTATAACGTACTTACCCGTTTCTCCGCTATCCGTTTTTGCCTCGTTAAGTCCCAAAGCAGAATAGCCTTTCTGCCCCGCGGTAAGAATTACGTATTCTTCCATAGAAACTTTCCAATAAATAACCTCGACGGCTATGTTCGGGTCGTAACAATCGGTCAGACGCACGGTAAGGTACTCTACCTTATTATCGCGACGCATAAGATTAAACCGCATTATGTCGGTAATTTTGTTTTCGTAAACGTTTATCGGTGCAGAATAGGTAAACGTCGCGCCGTCAGTCAGGTGAATGCCCAGACCTTTCGACATTCCGCCTTTTGCGAAATACGAATTTATTTCGCCGTATTCGACGTAAGACTCCGCGTCGCTGACCCTGTACAGATTTTGGTTTACCGTAAAGGTCTTTTCCGCAGACCTCATTTTACCTTGAATTTCCGCCTCTAAAACGAGCGTATATCTGCCCGTTTCGGAAAGTTCGAACGACTTACCGCCTACGGCTTTGCCGCTCGGATAAACGAGATAACCGTTTTTTGCCGCGTAAGTCGCGCCGCCGACTTCGATTGCGGCGTTTTCGGGCAAAACGAGCGTTTCGCCTAAATCGTAATTAGCCTTAATATCCGCCGAAACTGTAGCCTCTTCGGCTGCAGCGCGGCGGAACGCGGGACTAACGGCTATTACTGCGGCGACAAACGCAAGCATAGCGAGTATTACTATAAACAACGAGCGTTTTTTTAACGTTCCGTTCATTTTATTCCTTTATACCTCCGAGCGAAATATCGCCCATCAATTTATTTTTAAATATTATAAACAACGCGAGTATCGGCAACGCGAGAAGCATATTCGCGGCGATTTTCGTCGGGTCGTTATAAAATTTGGGGTCGCCCGACATCGAAGAAAAATAGAATACCCCGAATGCGAGCGTAGGTTTAGTCGGCAAAAATACCATAGGCGTCTGGTAGTCGTTCCACAGCGAAACGAACATAAGCAAAAAGACGGTGGAAACCATTTTAATCGCGAGCGGGAAATACACTCTCGCCATTATGGTAAACTCGCCCGCGCCGTCTATCGACGCCGCCTCTCTGTACGTTTCCGGCACGCTTTTAAAGTATGCGTAAAACACGAAAAAGTACAATCCGCCGCCCGACGCCCATTGCAATATAATGCCTATCATAGTATCATACAACCCCGTTCTTTGTAAAAACGCGAGTTGAGCAGGTTGACTGCCTACTATCGGCATACACATCATAAGCGTGTACGCGACGAAGATTATTCCGCTGAGTTTATAGTTATATTTAGCCGTAAGATACGCGGTAAGCGCGGGAATAAACGACGAAACGAGAGCCGCTCCGCCGACGTATACGAGCGTGTTGAGTATCATATCGGGGAAATATTCGTAACCGAGGTCTATTTTGTTTTTAGCCCCGACGAGCGTACCGAAAAGCGTCTGAGTCTGCCGCGATACTGCCTGCGAACCCCTGTAATAAGTGAACTTGTTCAGATACTTGAAGTTCTGAATAATCGTCTTATAGTTGGCTAAATGAAAGAACGCGTCGTAACTCGTTTCCTCGGCGTTTTTATCAAGCGCGGGGAAGCCCATATAATTGCCGAGATACTCGAAATCGCCTTTGCTTTTAAGCGAGGTATTAAGACCCCATAATAACATAAAGATTATAAACGCCGCATAAATTACCAAAACCACGCATAAAATTATGAACGCCGCGTTGGGCTTAAACGCCTTTTTTTGTCTTTGATTTATCTTCATAACCGCATCACTCCGCCTTAGGTCCGTATTTATCGAGAAGTTTTCTCAAAACCATAGTCGTAGGTAAAATCAACGCCGTAAGGATAAGCCCCAAAGCCGACAATACCGAATACGATATTTGATTCGGATTGCCCGCGTCGGTAACTAGGTTTCCGTCTATAACTTTCGTATAAAGGAAATATCCTATATTATCCACCTTACCGGGTGTACGCGATAACAGCGTAAGCACCTGCCATTGTTCGGTAAACACGCGCGAAAAAGTTACTATCATAAGCGTTGCCACCGTAGGCCAGATCATAGGCACGGTGATATACCAGAACTCCTGAAGAGGCTTACACCCGTCGAGTTCCGCCGCCTCGGAAAGCGATTGATTTACGCCGCTCATCGTACCCGAATAAGTAAGGACGTTTACGCCGAAACTCATTATTATATTAAAGAGTATAACCGCGCCCATCTGATAATTCTGATCGTATAAAAAATTCACTTTATCGGTATGGAACACGTTTTCGGCAAACCAACCCGCGACTTGATTACACATATACCTGTACAACACGCCGAATATTACCGCGGAAAGTATTTGCGGCAAAAAGAGTATGACTCTGAAAAACTCCGTACCGAATCTCTTTTTATAGATATAGAAAGAGAACAGTAATGCGAGCGGTGTGGACAAGAATATGGAAACGGCTAAAAATATAAACGAATTAGCCGTTCTCGCTCCGCTTTGACCGAGAATTTTAAACGCCTCGACAAAATTTTCCCACCCCGCGAAGGTGTACGACAACGCGCCTTTGTTTGCGTCTATACCGTATTTTCTGAACGCAAGCAAAACCGAGTCAAGGTTAATATAGAGATAAAATATTAAGTAATGCAATACGGGAATCGCGATAAAAAGCGAATAAAACAATAGTTTCTTACGCTTTGCGTCAAACGCTCTAACCGATTTCCTTTCAACGGTTAAATCTCTTTTCATTTTGTTTTTCCGTTTTTACCAAGTTTTTCTTCTGGTGGTTTCAAATATGGCGCGCATATCTTTACCGTTTATCATCGCGTAAAGCGAACCGTCGTGGCAATCGAGTCCGTCAAGGTTGAAATTGTTGACGTAACCGCCCCAGGAAACGGAGAAACTGCTCGCCGCGCTCTTGTATTTTATATTAGCCGAGGAAGGGCGAATTATAACGCCGTTATCGGTAATTACTTTCATTCTGTCGTAGAATTCGTCTAACTTTTTCGCGTCGTAATTGTAAGTCATAGCGACCTGAAGTCCCGTGGACTCGGTAAACGCGGCAAGTTCTTCGTCGGAATATAAGAATTCAATAAAATCTTCCACAGCGCGAAGTTTGCCCGCGTTGTTTTCTACGTTTTTACTTACAAAAAGCTGCGACGCGCCTATATCGAGAAGGATCGGTTTTTTACCTTCGCCTTCGGCTACTTGTCCGCTATACGCGGTGGGCATAGGCATTATGCTGACGTGCGGAACGGGGTCGGTCGGATTTTTTCTCGCATAGTCGGCAATATTACCCTCTCTTACGGATTCGCCGTACCAATAGGAGGAATCGAAAAGCATCGCAGACCTGTTCTTCCTTTGATTACCCGTGTTGCTTTCGCCGTAGAGGAAATCCTTTTGAGTGGCGAGGTTGGACTTGCCGTCCCAATCGTCCTGACAGAACCATCCGTTTTTATATGCGACCTGCAACACGCCGAGCGCATAGTAACGCGCAGCCATATCGTACATACGATAACCGTTGTCGTCGTTTAAAACTATTTTTTCGGTCTGCGGTTTTTTAATGCCCGAACCCGCGTAAAACAAATCTTCGTCCGTAAGCAAAGTATTGCCGCTTGCGTCGAGTTTTACCACTTCGACTTCCGTACCCGACCAGTTACAGTAGATATTCTTCATACCTTCTGCGCCGACGAGTCCCGACCAGATAGCGTTTACGAGCATAAAGCCGTAGTTGAAGTTGCCTCCGTCGCCCGATATGGCAAACGGATTTATTCCCTGCTCTTTGATATATTGACAAAGTACGAGAAATTCTTCTACGGACGACGGCAGACCGTCGTCGTAATCGCCCGCCACGCCGTTAGGTCCGCAAGATTTTTTGGCATCCTTACTGCCAATAAGTTTCGCTTTGCCGCCCGCTTCGGTAAATTTTCCGTCCGCGGCGGGTATAAACTGCGAATCTATTTCGTTTACGTCGTCTTCGTCTTCTGCGGCGAAGTAAAAATTGTATTTATCGAAAAGACTTACGTTATAAGATATGCTGCAATAGAACGAATGACGGGGCATAGAATAATATTTACCGTCCGCGCCTTTCATACGCTCTTTTATATCGGGGTCGATTTTACCGTCGAACTTTTCAACGATATTGCTTATATCGTGCAACCAACCTTTCGACTGCAAATCGTAGATATTAGTCCTGTTTTCGCCTATAAGTATATCGTATTGCATCATAGAACTGTCGTAAGAAAGGTCTTGCGGATCCATAGCCGTTACGCTTACGCCCTGCTTGCCGTCCTCGTAGACCTCGTTTTTCTTACTTTCCATAAAGCGTTCTATCGCCGCGTCGAGATAACTCGCGTTTTTGCAACAACCCGACCCCACCTGAACGGTGATTTCGGTTACGCCGCTTTTGCCGCCGTCGTCGAACGACGGATTACAACCCGCCGTCATACTCACGGCAATCGTCGCCGCCAAAGCGGCGGACAACCTTTTAATCGTTTTGCTTTTCATAATTTACCTTCCTTTACAGTTTAACGGTCGCCCGTTGTTTAACTTGTTTAAACTTCCTTCTTTACGCCGATAAGTTCCGTACAATACACGGTAACTTCTTTCTCGGTTTCGCCTTTATAAGTACCTTCGTCGCAAAAACCTAAGCCCCCACCGCCGGTAGCGTGATACAAAATCGCGCAAATACCGCGAGTATCCGTAACCGTGCGCGAATAGTCGAAATCAGTACCGATTATTTTAACGTTCCAGCCGTCGTCGGTTCTCGTTATAACGAACAAAAGCCAATCGTCGGAAGAATAATCCTTTCTGTTGCTTCCCTCGAAAGTATCGCTCAAAAGATAGCCGCCTTCGACTTTAAGTGCGAAACGCAATTCGTCGTAACCGCTTATATCCGCGTGCGACAAATCGGTTTGCCACTTGCCCGACTGAACTCTTTTATACACCTTTTCAAAATCGCTCGGAGCGGTTTTATCGTTGACGGCGGTAAAGCCCGAAGCTCCTACGCCGCTATCCGCGCCGAAAGCACAATAATCTACGACTTCGTATTTCTTTTCGGGTTCGACGAACTTACCCTTTATACCGCGAACTTCGGTCGTGGTAAATTCTATTCCGCTTCCGCCGAACAACCCCGCGAAGAACGCGCCGAGTTTATTGCCCGTGCGGGATAAGGTTATGGTAGCGGGTTTTTCGTCCTTTATAACTTTCGCTCCGCTGAAAGTTACGCTCCAGGTAAGCGAATCTTTTCTCAACGCTTCAACCTTTATCGTCGACCCGTCCGAAGTCGCATAAAATACCGCCTCGGCAGGATAGTTTATCTGAGCCCAACTCGTAAGCATAAACTCAAAATAAACTTTGTTGTAACCGGTAAGGTCTACGTCCGCAAACGCGGGTGAACTTGCGTCCGCCGGGGTGTACGCAAACAAGCGTTCGTACCCTGCTGGAATATCGCCCGTCGTAACGGCGGTTGCCCCCTCGAACAAAGAATTTGCTATAAACTCGTCATATACCGCAGTGAGATTAAGATCCGCGAATACGGCGTCGTCTTCGGTGTAAAATTTACCGTCTTCGGCTTGCCAGCCTAAAAAGCGTTCTTTTTCGCCCGCTTTTTCCTCCTCGGGGAAAGTCGGTTTTTCGCCGTCCCTTACCGTAACGGAACTTTGCGCGCCGCTTCTCTGAGTAAACGAAACTTCGTGCGTTTCGGTACTTAACACATAAAACGACAGTTCCAACTCGACGTCGAAATTCTCGGCGTTATACTTTATAACGAGTTTTATATCCTGTTTCGCATCGCTTTCGGAAACTATATCGCCGTGGTAGCACCAGAATCCCTCCGCCGTAAAATTACAACTATCCGTAACGTCGGTCTTTTCGTCGGACGCCGAAACTTTCGTAACGGTCGCGACTTTATCTTTTAAAGAGGCGTAAGCCGCGCCGAGCGGAACGGTAACGGTGTCCTCCGACAACGGGTCGAAAGATACCGAGGATTTCTCCGCATTTTTAACGCTGCCCTTTATCCCGCTTATCTGCCACGGCTGAACTTTTTCGCCGCCCGTGGTAACGAGGCAACCTATACCCGTACAGTCGTTTATAACGAAATTTTCAAACTTAAACTGCTCTATCGCAACGCCCGAAGAGCAAAGTATCGCTCCGAGTTTCTTTCCGTTAGCGTTTATCGTAAAGTTTTTAAACTCGCACGCGCCCACGTCGTAGTTGACCAAAAGACCTTTCGTATCGCAATAAGTCGAATCGACGCCCGCAACGTAATTTATCGTTATATTTTCAAACTCTGTTCCGAAAACGAAATTGCCGAATACGGTGTTATAGTCGAAATCGCTGTCTTTGGTAAGACCCGTTTTAACGGGGTTATTATAGCTTATATCTATAATGAGGTTTTTGATAGTCGAACTGTATATTTCGCTGAACAAACCTCTGTCAGGCGCGCCGCTTTCTGCGTTTCCCGCGGTTATTTTATGGTTGCCGCCGTCGAAAGTCGCTTCCTGAAACGCAATGCCCGAAGTTTTGCCCGTGTAGCCTATATCCTGCGCGAGTTTATAATATCCGCATACATAATTCAAATCGTTTTTACCGTCTTCGGTTACGGGCGTTATTACTTTACCGTTTACTTTATACGAGCATCTGAAACCGTCGCCCGAGAGCAACACGTTTAATTCTTCGTCGGTCTTTATCTCGCGGGTAATCAAAAGCACGGGAACAACCGCATTATGAGTCGCGCCGTTTTCGTCGGTAACTTCCACCGCAAGGTTTTGCGCTCCGTGGAGTTTTTTATCGGTAAGTCCCGACAAATCGAGCGCGTTTATATCCGAACCGAGAGAAACGTCGCCGAGCGTTATTTCGCCCGTAGTCTTTATTCCGCTTAATTCCTCCAAGGATATCTTACCGCCGAGATATTCCTCTTTATATTCGTAGGTATTATCTCCGTCGGTCGGTCTTTTTATTTCGGAAATTTGAGTAACGACTATTTCCTGAACGGTTTCGACTTTCTTTTTAAAAGAAACGTCCTCCATAATTTCGTCGCAAACGCAAACGCCGTAATCGTATTCTTCGCTTCTGTCCTCGACCCAGGCGGAAAACTTATGCTTTACCGCGAATTTGCGCGCGGCAGAAGTCGTTTGCTTGTAATTTTCGGTTTCGGCGGCTATCGCCTTTACGAAATATTCGCCGTAAGTAAACTCTTCGGGCATGGATTTATACTCGCCGTCTTCGCTCGTCGAATAAACGAAAGTTATCTCGGCGCCACCCTCTGCGGTAGCGTTTAAAACGGGCAATTCGCCGCAATTTATATCCGCTATTTCGGCAAGCGTAACTACGTTATCGGTTTTTTGAGTTGCAGAACTTCCGCCGCCCGAACCGCTGTCGCCGCCCCCGCTTGCGCCGCCGCTCTTACAAGCCGTAAACGCCGCGACCGAAATTATTAAGCATACGGTCGATAATATTAGTAAAATTTTCTTTTTCATAACGCCCTCCCTGATATTTTGAGTAAAACCGACTTTGATTTTACGATAAACTTTATAAACTATTCAAAAAATCTGCCAAAGAATCCGATTCGCCTATCTTTACCATTCCGAAAGAATTGCAAAGCGTGGTAAATTTAGTTTCCATTTCGGCGTAGTCCGACGCAAACTCTTCCTTATAAAATCCGAGCGCAACCCGCGCGGGGAACAGCCACTCGGCGTCGATATGCGACTTTATCTTATTATATTTTGCCTCGTCCGTCGTTTTGTAAACTTCTATTGCCTCGTACGCCTTATCAAGAGTATCGAAAAAGCCTTTAATCGTGCTATAATCGAACCAATCTTTCGTCATACGCGCATTTATGGAATATCCGTCCCACCCCTCGGCTACGCTTGCGTTTTTAAACCAAGTTTTGCATTGATTATAGAAATTTTTCATTTCTTTTGCCGCAACGCCGTACATATTATCAAAATAGTTATCTATGAGTTCGTTTTGGTCGAGAGAAGAATTCCAAGTGAGTTTAGAGTTAAGATAGTCTTGCAACGAGTAAAAACCCGTTTCCGCTCCGCGTTGTTCGCTATGCAACTGCGCAAAAGCGTATTCATAGCCGCAATCGTAAAGTTTTTTATAATAATCGGCGTAAAACGAATAACTGTCGTAAAAACAAAAATATTCGTTAAAAAAGCATCCGTAAGTCCACGACCAGCCGTCCTTAACGTATTTTGACCACGCCTCGATTTTGCCTACCTCTTCGCGGTTTACCTCGTCCGTGGTAGCCGCGGAATAATTTATTTCGCTGAAAGCGGTGTACGGTCTTATTTTAACGCCTGCGGGCGATTTTAAATCGTCTGCAACGTTAATCGTTCCGTCCGCGTTAACCGTAAACGGCGGTACGCTCGTTACCTGATACACGAAAAACGAAAACTCGATATCGCGTTTATAAGCGGCGTTTTCCGCCTTATTCATCCACTCTACAACTTTCGCGCCCATTTTGTTTAAAAACTTTATAACGACCGCCGCGTTGGAGTTATTATGCGCTTTTGCTTCCGCTTGGCAGTAAGAACAATTACAAAACGACCGCACGTCGTTTATGCCGAGATGTATCGTGTTCATATTAAAGAACCTGTCCGCGGGATAATCTTTGAGCGAAAATTCTGCCTTTTCCGCGCATAAGTTTATCATCGTTTCAAGTTCCGCCGTATCGCCGTGCGCGGTGTAACAAAGTTGCGTTCCGTCGTCGGAATAAAACTTGGGGTGAGCCGCTTTATACTGACTTTGCGGCAAGTAGTAAAAACTGTTGTGCAACCTGCTACTCGGCGAGGTATTATCTAAACTTTCGTAAAT